>VAXZ01000087.1 GCA_005885035.1 Actinomycetota bacterium | reverse complement strand
ACCCGCTGTGGACCAGCACCACCGGTTGGTGCTGGACGTCGACCAGCAACGGGAACAATCCCTTCGGGGACGCGTGCGCCAGGTCGATGTCGGGATCCCCGCCGCCACAGTGGAAGTGGAACGCTCGATCGTTCGCCCTCGCCACGGCGAGCGTTCGTCGGATCAGGAAGTCCCTGACCCGCTTCGCGTGCTCCCGCGTCTCTCGCCAGTCGTCGGCGCGCCAACGGTCGAAGGCCTCGGCCGCCTCCGACGGTGAGGGATCGCCGACGTCCAGGCCGGTCCGGTAGGCGACGATGGACTTGTACGCGACGCAGTTCGGGTCGGAGGCTGCTTCCGTCGCGTCGCTCTCCACACCGGCGACCAGGTCGTCGAACGAACCTCCGCGTCGCGCGAGGATCCACGGTTCGAGGCGTGCCACCCGGCTCACCGGC
>VAXZ01000086.1 GCA_005885035.1 Actinomycetota bacterium | reverse complement strand
GCACGATCGTGATCCCCAGGACGGTCGAGTCCGTCAGCCGGTCCGCGGTCGACCACAGCTTCGGGTCCAGCCGCGACGACGAGGAGAACGCCTCGCCGAGGAAGGTCGCGCGCGTGTCGAAGCCCTCGGAGCTCCTCGCGACGAGGTCCGCCAACCGGTACGGATGGGTATGTGCATCGACGATGTCGGCGCCGGACCGATCGACCTCGACCATGGCGGTCCTCTCAGTAGCGCCAGCGGTGCGCGCGAACGACGACCTCGGGGTCCTTCCCCTCGAACGCGGCGACCTCTCCGCGTCGGGTGGCGAGGAACGCGCCGAACAGCACGTCGCCCATCGCGTCGGCAACGACCGTCGATCGCTCGAGCTCGCGGACCGCGGCGCTGAGCGAGGACGGCAGCTGCCGGATCCCGAGGGAGCGCCGTCGCGTCGCGGGGATCGACGCCGGATCGTCGAGGACGGGCTCGGGGAGCGTCAGCTCGCGCTCCAAGCCGTCGACGCCAGCCGCGACGATCGCCCCAAGGGCGAGGTACGGGTTGGCCGCGGCATCCATCGACTTCACCTCGAGGTTCGCCGCGCCGGGGCGGCTCCCGACCATCCCGGTCACGAAGCGGAGCGCGGCCTCCCGGTTCTCGCGTCCCCAGACGGCCCACGGACCGCTCCATCGGTGTGGCTGCAGGCGCTGGTAGCTCGCGACCGACGGGGCGGTGACGGCCGTGAGCGCGGGCAAAGCGTCCAGGACGCCGGCCGTGAAGGCCTCGGCCTCGCGGGTCATCCCCTCCGGCCCGCGTCCCCCGTTGAAGACGTTGCGGCCCCGCCGGTTCCAAAGGCTGAGGTGCAGATGCGCCCCGTTGCCTACGAGGCCGGGGAACACGACCGGCGCGAACGAGGCGGCGAGGCCCTGGTTCCGGGCGACCGCGCGGATCGTGTGCCGGACGACCAGGTTCGTGTCGGCGACCGCGATCCCCGTCCCGTGCGGAACCGACAGCTCGAGCTGCCCGGTCGAGTACTCCGGGTGGAATTGCATCACGCCGGTCCCCTGCTCCTCGAGTGCGCGGATCAACGCGGTCGCGAACGGCTCGACCTCGACGAGCGCGATCGCGCCGTACGCGGGCCCCGGGTGTGCGGGCTCTGGATCCTCCTCGCGTGCCCCCCAGGTGCGATATCCGAGGAAGAACTCCATCTCGTAGGCTCCGCGCAGCTCGAGCCCGAAACGCGCGAGCCGCTCGAGCATCCTCCTCGCGAACGTCCTTGCGCACCCCGCGTAGGGCTCGCCCTCCTGATCCAGCTGGTCGACCGGCGCGAGCGCCCAGCCGGGGCTCGCAGCCAGCGGCATCGTGGCCGCGGGATCGGGCATCAGGCGTGTATCGCCCGTCGGCCCTCCGATGTGGGGGGACGAGGTGATCGAATCGTCGACGAGGAAGACGGTGAACACGGGGGATAGGCCGATCCCGAACCGAACCGCCTCCTCGAAGCGATGCAGCGGGACGCACTTCACGAGCGTCACGCCGGCGGTGTCCACGATCGCGAGCGCGACGAACTCGACTCCGGCGGCGGCGAGACGTCGCGCCGCCTTCGCGGCGGCGGCGCCGTCCGCGCCGCCGCCCGCGGCCCTCGAGCCTCCCGCCATCGGGGTTAGAACAGCTCCAGGTATTCGGCTCGTTCCCAGTCCGTGACCCAGTCCCTGAACCGGGACAGCTCGTAGCGCCGCATCGCCGAATACACGGTCACGAACTCTTCGCCGAAGAACTCCTTCGTCGCCGGCTCCTGCTCGAGGGCTTCGAGCGACTCTTCGAGCGCGATCGGCAGCTTCTCGAGGGACGGATCCTCCTCGGCCGGGACGCCCGGCTCGGCCGGCTCGGGGGCGGGCAAGCGCTCCTCGATGCCGCGGAGGCCGGCTTGGATCAGCGCCGCCCCGACGAGGTAGGGGTTCGAGAGCGCCGAGGGCGCCCGGTACTCGATGTGCTTGTGCTGCGGGGCGCCGCCCTTCACCCGGACCAGCGCCGAGCGGTCCTCCAGCCCCCACGAGATGTTCGACGGACTGAACGTGTGTCGCCGCCGGCGCCGGAGGCAGTTCACGGTCGGGGCGATCACCGCGTCGAACGCGCGCGCGTACTTCAGCACCCCCGCGATGAACGAGCGGCACGTGTCGGTCATCCCCTGCGGGTCGTTGACGTCACCGAACGCACCCTGACCCGAGTCCGCTGAAAGGAGCGACAGATGGGTGTGACACCCGCTCCCGGAATGGTCCGCCCACGGCTTCGTCATGAACGTGGCCAGGTACCCGTCCTGCTTCGCGATCTCTTTGACGCCGTTCTTGAACGTGAACGCGTCGTCCGGACCGGCGAGCCCGCGGCCGGGCGCGAAGTTGATCTCCCACTGCGACCCGGCGTACTCACAGTTCGCCGTGATGATGTCCACCCCCACCTTCGGCATCTCCTCCACGATCCGGCGGATCGTGGGGACGTAGTCGTTGCGGACGGTGTTGAAGATCTGGTAGCCGTCGAAGAGCGGCTCGTGCGTGTCGCCGGTCAGGAGATAGAACTCGAACTCCGAACCCATCAGGGTGTCGAACCCCATCGAACGGGCTTTCTCCAGGGCTCGACGGAAGACGTAGCGAGGGGTGGCGGCGAGCGGAGTCCCGTCGTACCACTGCGCGTCGCAGATGAGCCGAGCCGTACGATCCATCCACGGGATCACCGCGGCCGAGTCCGGGTCGGGGAAGAGCAACTGGTCGCCGTACCCCTTCTTGTCGTGATACAGGGTCCCCGGGACCACATCCGAGCGCGTATCCAGCACGCTCGCTCCCCCGTACATGTTGAGGCCCCGCTCGGCGTAGTCGAAGGCGTGGGCGATCGGGATCGTCTTCGACCGCGAGATGCCGTGCATGTCGGGAAGCTCGAAGCGGACGAATCCGATCCCGTCTGACTGCCAGCCTCCGAGGATCTCCCTCACGTCGCTCATGGATCCGGCTCCCTCCGTCCTGCCGACGGCCCGCGGCGTGCTGGGTATACCTTGACGGCCCGTTGGTCCGCAACGGGGCGTTGCCCTACGCTACGCGGAGGCGGGACATGCGGGCCGTCGCGGTTCGTGTGGAGGAGGGCCGTATCGTGGAAGCGCCCATCCAGAGCGACCGAACGCACGTGCTTCCACTCGAGCTGGGGCGAGCGATGCCGGTCATCGTGCGTGGCGACGGCGTCTGGGTCGAGGACGCAGGAGGTCGTCGGTACCTGGACGCGATGAGCGGCGGCTCGATGGCGGCGACGCTCGGGCACGGCCGGCGCGACATCATCGAGGCTGCCCGCGCCCAGGCCGAGAGGCTCGCGTTCGTGCACAACGAACGGCTCACCAACCCGCTCCAGGAGCGTCTGGCCGACGAGTTGATCGCGGTTGCCCCCGAGGGGTTCAGCCGGGTGAGGTTCACGGTCGCCGGCGCGGACGCCATCGAGATGGCCATCCAGCTCGCGCGCACGTATCACGTCGAGCGAGGCGAGCACGACCGCTGGCAGGTGATCTCGCCGGCGCAGGCCTATCACGGCCCGACGATGGAGACCCTCGCGCTCACGGGGCGAGCCGGGCTGCACGGGCCCTTCGGCCCGTACCTCCCGTCGCACCTCCACATCCCGCCGAGCACCTGGCGTTTCGACCCGACCGGCGACGCGGCGCTCGCGGCCCTCGATCACGCACTCGAGCAGGCCGGCCCGGAGAACGTCTCCGCGTTCTTCTGCGAAGCGATCAGCGCCGCCGCCCTGCCCGCCTACACGCCGCCGCGCCGGTTCTGGCAGGGCCTCGCGGAGCGCCGCGATCGCTTCGGCTTCCTCGTGTGCTTCGACGAGGTGGTGACCGGCGTGGGCCGCACGGGGAACTGGTTCGCCGGCGCCGCGACCGAGTGCGTGCCCGACATCATCGCGACCGCGAAGGGGCTCGGCGCCGGCTACGCTGCGATCGGGGCGGTCCTCGTCCGCGAGCACGTCTACGAAGCGGTGTCTGACGGGTCGCGCCGCTTCCCCCTCGGACACACGTGGGACGGGGCGCCGCTCGCCGGTGCCGTCGGCCTCGCCGTGTTGGCGGCGATGCGCTCGGAGCAGCTCGTGGAGCGCGTCCGGGACCGCGGGCCGAGCCTGCGGGATGAGCTCGAGAGAGCCCTGGCCGACATCCCGTTGGTCCGCGAGGTGCGCGGCCACGGCTATCTGCTCGGGGTCGAGTACGTGGATCCACGGGACCACACATCGTTCCTTCCGCGCGAGCTGCGGGTCGCCGGACGGATCGACGATGTGGCGTTCGAACGTGGCCTCATCACCCTGTCAACGCAGCCGACGCGCGACGGGTTCGCGGGTGACCAATCATTGTTCGCCCCGGCATTCACGGCGACGGACGCGGAGCTCCGCGAGATGGTCTCCCGGTTCGCCGACGTGGTCGGCCACGTCGCGGAGGAAGTGGAGGAAGAGCTCTCGACGCTCTCCACGAGCGGAGGTTCGCGGTGAGCTCTTCCGATGCCTCAACGGTCGATGGATCCGCCGCCCCACTGCGAGCGCTGATCCTCCAGCACGAGGAACCCACGCCGCCGGGGCTCGTCACCGAGTGGCTCGACGGCCACGGAGCGAGCATCGAGACGTTGCGGATCGACATCGAGGACCGCGAGGTTGATCCGGCCGGATACGACCTCATCGTTTCGCTCGGTTCCGAGTTCGCCGCGTTCGACGACACGAAGCCGTTCGTGCCGCGCGAGGCGACCCTGATGCGACGTGCGGTCGAGGCGGACGTCTCCGTCCTCGGCCTCTGCTTCGGAGGTCAGATGCTGGCACGCGTCCTGGGCGCCGAGGTGCATCGCTCGCCCGACTCGGAGATCGGCTGGCTGCCGGTCCGGAGCACCGACCCTGAGATGGTGCCCGAGGGACCGTGGTTCCAGTGGCACTTCGACACGTTCGCGCTCCCACCCGGAGCAACGTTGATGGCCGAGACCGATGTGGGACCACAGGCCTTCGTGATGGGCCGGAGCCTCGGGCTGCAGTTCCATCCCGAGGTCACCACCGACATCATGACCGAATGGGTGCGCGAGTACCGCCACGAGCTCGACGCGGACGGCGTCGATCCCGACGCGCTGCTCGAAGAGACGAAGCGACGTGCCGTGGACAGCCGCCGGACGTCGTTGCGGCTCCTCGAGTGGTTCCTCCGCGACGTCGCGCGGCTCCGCCCGGGCCGGTCCCGGGCGGCCCTCGGGTGAGGAGACGTCCGACGATGATGGGGACGGTGCCTGGGACGATCCGATCCGAGGACACCAGGGTGTTCCCGCGGTTCCTCGACCTGCCGTACCCGAACATCGAACGCGGCGACGGCGTGTGGCTGACCACCGCCGACGGCCGGCGTATCCTCGACGCCTGTTCGGGCGGCGCCATGGTTGGAGGTCGCGGCGCCGGAGATGGCTCGGATCCGGTTCGTGTCCGGTGGTTCCGAGGCGAACGAGACCGCGCTGCAGCTCGCGCGGCTGTATCACGTGGAGCGGGGCGAGACGGACCGTTGGCGGGTGATCTCGCCCGCGCAGGCCTACCACGGGTCCACGATGGGAACGCTGGCGCTGAGCGGCCGGCGCTCGCTTCAGGAGCCGTACACGCCGTACCTCGCGGACCACCTGCACCTCGAGCCATCGACGTGGCGGTTCGATCCGAGCGGCGAGGCCGCGCTGCGGCAGCTGGACGCCCTCCTAGACGAGGCCGGACCCGAGACGATCGCCGCCTTCTTCTGTGAGCCCGTGAGCGCTGCGGCATTACCGGGATACTCGCCACCGGAGGCCTTCTGGCGAGGCCTGGACGAGCGGCGAAAGGACCACGGCTTCCTGATCTGCTTCGACGAGGTCGTGACCGGGATGGGACGCGCTGGAACCTGGCTCGCCGCCCATCAGCTGCCGATCCAGCCCGACGTCGTGGCCATCGGGAAGGGCCTCGGCGCGGGATACGCGCCGCTCGGAGGGGTGTTCTGTACGCAGGAGGTCTACGACGCGATCGATCGAGGGTCGCGCGAGTTCGACCTCGGGCACACGTGGGACGGCGCCCCGGTGTCCTCCGCCGTCGGCTTGGCGGTCGTCGACCTTCTGGTCGCACGGGGTCTAGTGGAACGCGTCCGCGAACGTGGACCGAGGCTCCGCGACGAGCTCGAGGCGGCGCTCGAGGGCTCCGAGATCGTGCGAGAGGTGCGCGGCCGAGGGTTCTTGCTGGGCGTGGAGCTCGTGGACCCGAGGGACGGCAGCTCGTTCCTGCCGGTCGAGTTCGATGTGGCGGCGCTCGTGGATGACACCGCGCTTGAGCACGGGCTCCTCGTCACGTCGACCCATCCGCAGGCGGATGGGTTCGCCGGGGACCAGACGCTCATCGCCCCCGCCTACGTGAGCTCGGACGACGAGCTGGCCGAGATGGTCGGACGTTTCGCCGCCACCATCGGCGACGTGGAGCGCGCGATCCAGGACTCTCTGCCGAGGCACCCGTGAGTCGCGGCGACCCCTCGGGGGAGGAGTTCGTCCTCCTCGGGATCCCCGACGTCAACGGCTCGATCCGGGGGAAGGCGCTCCGGCCGGACGCGTTCGAGGCGGCCGTGGAGCACGGCACCGTGATGACGGATCTCATCCTCGGGCTGGACCCGGTGGATACGCCGATCGCCGACTACGAGCGCTTCGGGATCCGAACGGGGGCCGCCGACCTGATCGTTCACCCGGAGGTCGACACCCTGCGGGACTTGGCGTGGCGACCCGGTTGGCGTGTCTGTCTGGCGACGCCCAGCTGGCCCGACGGATCGCCCTGCGACTTCGCGACGCGAGAGGTCCTTAGGCGGGTCGTCGCCGACGTCGAGGAGCTCGGCTACGAGGTGCTTTCCGCGATCGAGTACGAGATCCGACTCTGGGATGCACAGGAGCAGCCGACGTCGAGCGGCATCAGCTACAGCCTGAACGAGATCGG
>VAXZ01000118.1 GCA_005885035.1 Actinomycetota bacterium | reverse complement strand
CCTAACGACCGACGGCCGACAGAGCCAATTGGCCGCACGCGGCGTCGATATCTCGTCCCCGCGTGTCGCGGACGGTGACGTTGACGCCGGCCCGCTCGAGCGCAGTTACGAACGTCCGGATCCGCGCCGGTGGCGACCCGACGACGGGATACCCCGGCGTCGGGTTGAGCGGGATCAGGTTCACGTGCGCGTGGAGGCGCCTCGCGATCGGTGCCAGCAGCTCGGCCTGTTCGACGGTGTCGTTGACGTGATCGATCAGGGCCCATTCGATCGACGGGCGCCGGCGCGTCGCCGAACGCCATGCGGCGATCGCCTCCTCCACCGCAGCGAGCGGATAGCGGTGGTTGGGTGGCACAATCTGGTCGCGGAGCTCATCGCTCGCGGCGTGGAAGCTCACAGCCAGACCGACCTGCGGATGAGCGTACGCGAGCCGGCGGATCCCCGGCGCGATCCCGACGGTCGACACTGTGAGATGACGCGCGCCCATCCCGAAGCCATCGCGCTGGGTCAGCTTCGCGAGCGCTCCGAAGACGTGACGCTCGTTCGCGAGGGGTTCTCCCATGCCCATGAAGACGACGTTGCTGAGGCGCTGCGGGGTCGCGGCCGGCAGTCTGCCCGCTTCCCGCCGGCCCCACACCACCTGCGACGCGATCTCGCCCACGGTCAGGTTGTTGCGAAGACCCATCTGGCCCGTCGCGCAGAAGGTGCACCCCATCGCGCAGCCGGCCTGCGACGACACGCAGACCGTGACGCGGTCTCGATACCCCATCAGGACGGCCTCGATCACGTGCGTCCCGCCGAGCCTGAGAAGCGCCTTGCGGGTCGCGCCCCGGTCGGCGGTCCGCTCATCCAGGAGCTCGACGCCGATCGGAAGCGCACCCGTCAGGCGCTCCCGGAGCGCCGGCGAAACGTCAGACATCTCCTCGTAGGTCGCCCCGCGCTTCCAGAGCTGCGTCCACACCTGCCTGGCGCGGAACGAGGGTTCGCCCCAGCTGGCGAGTCGCTCCGCCAGTTGGTCGAACGACAGGTCGTAGACGGTGGACATCGCGAACGAGCGTACGCTGAGCGGCGCCATGACCGTCCGTCGGATCGAACTGCAGCACCCCGTCGATCTCCGACGGACGATCTTCCCTCTGATCCGTGGGACCGGTGACCCGACCGCACGGGTCGAGGGCGGGACCGTGTGGCGCGCGGTACGGACGCCGGACGGGCCGGCGACGATGAAACTGCGCCAGTCGGCGATCTCCACGATCGAGGCGGAGGCGTGGGGCCCCGGCGCCGAGTGCGCGGTCGCCGTCGACGCGCCGGGTGCGGTCGGCTCCTTCGATGACCCGACGTCGTTCGTTGCACGGGATCCCATGGTCGCGCTCGCGTGGCGCGATCACCGCACCGTCCTCCTCACGCGGGCGGACCCGTTCCCTGTGCTCGTCGCGGCCGTCCTGGAGCAGAAGGTCATGGGGACCGAGGCTCGGACCGCATGGCGTCGGGTCGTCCGGATGACGGCGGACGAGGCGCCCGGCGATCATGGTCTCCGCCTGCCTCCCGATGCCGAGCGGGTGGCGTCGCTCCCACCGTCGGAGCTGACGCGGCTCGGGGTCACCGGCACGCGCGCGGCCACGCTCCGCGAGGTCGCGCGCCACCCGAAGAAGATCGCCGCGCTGGCCGGCGCGCCGTTCAACGAAGCGCGTTCGTGGCTCCGGAGACTGCCCGGCGTGGGTCCGTGGACCGAGGCCGAGGTCGCGCGGCTCGCGCTCGGAGATCCCGACGCCGTCTCGGTCGGCGACTTCCACCTGCCGAACATCGTCGCGTGGGCGCTCGCGGGCGAGACGCGCGGCACCGACGACCGGATGCTCGAGCTGCTCGAGCCGTACCGCGGGCAACGCGGCCGCGTGCAACTGCTCCTGGAGGCGAGCGGCATCACGGCCCCCAGGTTCGGCCCGAAGCTGGAACGCCGCACCTTCTTCTGAGCCGGCGACCTATCATCCCGGCGTGTCCGAGCGGTACCGCACGATCATCGAGCCGTTCCGGATCCACTCCGTCGAGCCGCTCCGGTTCCTCAGCGACCGGGAGCGCCGGACGAAGATCCGCGATGCCGGGTACAACCTGTTCAACCTCCACGCCGACGACGTCCTGATCGACCTGCTCACCGATTCTGGGACGGGCGCGATGAGCCGCGATCAATGGGCGGCGGTCCAACACGGCGACGAGAGCTACGCGGGGTCGCCCTCGTGGTTCGTCTTCCTCGGAGCGGTACAGGAGCTGTTCCCGTTCCCGCACGTGATCCCGACGCATCAGGGGCGTGCCGCCGAGAAGATCCTGTTCTCCGCCATCGCCGGCCCGGGGAACATCGTTCCGAACAACACGCATTTCGACACGACACGTGCGAACGTCGAGTTCACGGGGGCCGAGGCGGTCGACCTCGTGATCCCCGAGGGTCGCGATCCGGCGGCGCTGCATCCCTTCAAGGGCAACATGGATCTCGAGGCGCTCGAGAAGCTCCTCGTCGAACGAGCGGCGGATATCCCCGTCGTGTTCGTCACCGTGACGAACAACTCCGGCGGGGGGCAGCCCGTCTCGCTGGAGAACCTGCGCAGCGTCCGGTCGCTCTGCGATCGCTTCGGGGTGCCGCTGTTCCTCGACGCGTGCCGGTTCGCGGAGAACGCGTGGTTCATCAAGACGCGCGAAGCGGGGCAGGACGGGCGGGACGTGCCCGACATCGTCCGGGAGATGGCGTCGCTCGCCGACGGCATGACGATGTCGGCGAAGAAGGATCCGATGGCGAACATCGGCGGCTGGCTCGCGCTGCGCGACGACGCGTGGGCCGAACAGTGCCGCAACCTGTTGATCCTGACCGAGGGGTTCCCAACCTACGGCGGGCTCGCCGGCCGCGATCTAGAGGCGATCGCGCAGGGGCTGCGCGAGTGCCTCGACGAGCACTACCTCCGGTACCGGACCCGCTCGATCGAGTACCTGTCCGATGCGTTGGTGGCGGCCGGCGTGCCGATCGTTCGACCCGCAGGCGGGCACGCCGTCTACCTGGACGCGCGCGCCCTCCTCCCCCACGTTCCACCGCTGCGGTACCCCGGCCAGGCACTGGCGGTGGCCCTCTATGAAGCCGGCGGGATAAGGGGATGCGAGATCGGAACGGTGATGTTCGGGATGAAGCCAGACGGCACCGAGGAGCCGGCCGCGACGGATCTCGTCCGGCTCGCGATCCCTCGGCGCACGTATACGCAGAGTCACGTCGATTACGTGATCGAGGTCGTGACCGACGTAGCGGCACAGGCGAACGAGCTCCCTGGCTACAAGATCGTCGAGCAAGCATCCCGGCTCAGGCACTTCACCGCGCGATTCGAGCCGCTCGCTTGAAACGAGCGGCACGACACCCGCGACATCGGATGAGCGTGTTCCGCGAGTAAGGGGGGGTTGTAGGCGAGACGGTCCAAGCCCGAGACTCGACCAGTGATCCCCGAGACCCTGTACGCGAAGACGAGCGACGACGTCTGGATCGCTTATCAAACGCTGGGAGATGGGCCCGTCGATCTGATCGTCGTCCACGCGTGGGTCTCCCATCTGGAGATCTATTGGGAACAGCCGCGGATCGCCCAGATGCTGCGCTCCTTCGCGAAGGACGCTCGCGTGATCTTGTTCGACAAGCGGGGGACCGGACTTTCCGATCGGATCAGTCGGGTCCCCGACCTCGAGGCCAGGATGGACGACATCCGAGCCGTGATGGACGCTGCCGGCAGCGAACGAGCTACGCTCCTTGGTCTCGGTGATGGTGCCGCTCTCGCTGCGCTGTTCGCCGCCACGTACCCGGAACGGTCGGCCGGGCTGATCCTCTATGGAGGGAACGCTCGGATGACGTGGGCACCCGACTATCCCTGGGGGTTGACCGAAGATGCTTGGACCAGGGAACACGGCCGCATCCCCGAGATCTGGGGCCGCGAGCGCTACGGCCGCGAGTGGGCAGAGATATCGCTCCTCCTCGATGGGAACGACCCGGACGACCCTGAACTGTTCCAGTGGGCGGCGAAGTGGGCACGCTACGCCGCGGCGCCGGGCGACATGCTCGCCTTCGATCGCATGTGGGCACAAACCGATGTTCGCGACATCCTGTCGGCGATCCAGGTTCCGACGGCGGTCATCCACGGAGAGCGCGGTGATCAGGGTGAGGCCGAACACGTCGCGTCGCGTGTCCCCGGAGCCAAGCTCCTCCCATTACCTGGCGCGCGTCGCGTCGCGTGGATGAGCGATCTCGATCAGTTGAGCGAGGCGATCCGTGCTTTCCTCGGATCGATCCAGCACGAACAAGCCGCATTCGATCGCCTCCTCGCGACGGTCCTGTTCACCGACATCGTGGATTCGACGAGCCAGAGCGCCGCGATGGGCGACCAGGCTTGGGGCAAGGTGCAAGATGGTCACGACCTGATCGTCCGCGCGCAACTCGCGCGGTTCCACGGCCGTGAGATCCGAAAGATGGGTGATGGCTTCCTCGCCACCTTCGACGGCCCCGGCCGAGCTGTGAGATGTGCGCAAGCGATCGTCGCCGCGGTGCCGGCGTTGGGCATCGAGGTTCGGGCGGGGTTGCATACGGGAGAGATCGAGGTCGCTGACGGGGACGTCGCAGGTCTGGCGGTGGCGATCGGCGCGCGCGTCGGCGCGCTTGCGGGCCCCAGCGAGGTTCTAGTCTCGAGCACCGTCAAGGATCTCGTCGTGGGCTCCGGGATCGATCTGCGAGACCGAGGGGCCCACACGCTGAAGGGTGTGCCCGGCGATTGGCACCTCTACGCTGTCGCTCCGAACTGAGCCCTAGCTTTCTCTAACCCGCCCTGCGAGCGTCAGGAGCAGACTCCAGGCCATCCCCGGATCATCCATCACCAGCTTCCGAAGACCGTCGTGGTACAGGACGAGGCAGCGCATCGGCGTGTCCGCGACCACCGAGGCGGCTCGCCGGCGCCCATCGATCATCGAGATCTCACCGAAGTAGTCGCCGGGGTTCCGCCGGGCGATGGTACGCCCGTTCCGGACGATCTTCGCGGTCCCTTCCAGGACGACGAAGAGTGTCTCCGTGCGTCCGCCCTCCGTAACGATGCTGCTGCCGGCAGCGTACGAGTCTTCACTCGCGTTCCGCGCGACCTTGCGCAGCTGTCGAGGAGTGAGATTCGCGAAGAGCGGGACGCTGGAGAGAGACTCGAGGACGCTGGGCACGGGTACGTGGTAGTCCGGTTGACTCGCGGAGTCAAGGTGCGCAGGACCACGGGGGAAGCCGTCACCCACCACAGGAAGGACCTCTCCGCTACCCTTTGGTGCGTATGCGCATCGCGTTCGTCTCCACCTACCCACCCCGCCGCTGTGGGATCGCGACCTTCACCTCGGATCTGATCCACGCGATCCGCCAGGCGGACCCCTCGACCCGCGCCCGCATCGCGGCGATCGACGAGCGCAACTCGGTGCGTGCCTACGGGTCCGAGGTCCGGTGGCGGATCCGGCAGGGCACCCCCATGCCCTACCGGGCGGCCGCCCGGGCGATCGACCGGTCGAACGCCGACGTCGTGTGCGTCCAGCACGAGTTCGGTCTCTACGGCCTGTGGAAGGGCGGCGGTTGGGTGGGCGACCACTGGATCGAGGGCACCTACGAGGACCACCTAACGCCGTTCCTCGACGAGCTCGAGAAGCCCGCCCTGGTGACCCTTCATACGGTGCTGCCCGAACCGTCGCCGGCGGTTCGCGAAGCGGTGCGATCGATCGCCGATGCCGCACACGGCCTCACCGTGATGGCGGAGACCGCGGTCGACATCCTCCGCGACGTCTACGGCATCGCGGAACGCCCGACGGTGATCCCGCACGGGATGCCCCACATCGAGCCGATCGGGCGGCGCCGCCTTAAGGCGAAGCTCGGTCTCGATCACCGCCAGATCGTGTCAACCTTCGGTCTCGTGGGTCCCGGCAAGGGACTCGAGTACGTGATCGAGGCGATGCCGGCGGTCGTCGCCCGGCATCCGGACGCGCTCTACCTGATCGCCGGTCAGACGCACCCGGAGCTGCTCAAGCAGCGCGGCGAGGAGTACCGCAACCGACTGACCGCTCTCGTCGAGGAGCTCGGCCTCACCGACAACGTCGTCTTCGTGAACCAGTACCTCGAACAGAGGGACATCATCGATTACCTGCTCGCCACCGACGTGTACGTCACGCCGTACCTCGACCCGAACCAGATCACGAGCGGAACGCTCTCGTACGCGCTCGGCGCGGGGAAAGCCGTCGTCTCCACGCCGTACCTGCACGCGAAGGAAGCACTCGCCGAAGAACGAGGGCTCCTCGTCGACTTCCAGGCGGCCGACCAGATCGCCGACGCGGTCAACACGATCTTGGACGATCCGAAGCTCAAGGCCAGGTTGGAGAAGTCCGCGTACCGCTACGCGAACGAGGCGACGTGGCCGAAGACGGGCGCCCGATTCCTCGATGTGATGCGTGAGCTCGTCGCAGAGCATCCGCCGGTCCAGAAGGAGCGGCGGCGCGAGAAGCCGCTCACGGTCGCCCACCGGCTGCGCGGGAACCCGTTGATCCAGCCTGGGGACGTGGAGCCCCAGCCGGGGTTCGAGGTCATCTCCACGATCAACCCGGGAGTCGCGACCGTCGGCGACGAGACGGTCCTCTTGGTGCGCGTGACCGAGCGACCGAAGCCCGAACCGGGTGCGGACGCACGGATGGTCGACCTCTCGGGTCCCGAGCCTCGGCTCGTTCCCCTCCCGGGCGGGCTCCGTCCGGAGCAGCTGATCGGGATGGCCTTCTTCGACCATCAACAGGAGCCGCCGAAGATCGTGATCGGCTACGTCCCGAGGGACCTGCCGGGCCTCGACCTGTCCGACCCACGCACGATCCGGTACCGGAACACGGCCGGGGGGTTCACCCAGGGTCAGACGGAGTTCACGGATTACCTTTCGCACATCTCACACCTGCGCGTCGCGCGCAGCTCGGACGGGAACCACTTCACGATCGATCCCGAACCGACCATCGTGTCGGCGACCCCGCTCGAGGAGTACGGCGTCGAGGACCCACGGATCACTCGGCTCGGCGACGTGTTCCACATCACCTACGTCGCGGTGAGCCGACTGGGGATCACGACCGCACGCCTGACCACCACCGACTTCCGCTCGTTCGAACGCCACGGCACGATGCTCGAGCCCGACCAGAAGGACGTCGTGCTGTTCCCCGAGCAGTTCGAGGGACGCTACCTCGCGTTGACGCGCCCGATGCCCGGATCCTTCGGTCGCGTGCTCGGTCTGTGGCTGTCCGAGAGCGACGACCTCGTGCACTGGGGGAAGGGTGGCTCGAGATCTACCACGGCGCCGACCGCGACAACCGGTACGGGGTGGGCGCGCTGCTGCTGGATGCCGGCGATCCCACGAAGGTGCTCGCCCGCACGGACAGGCCCCTGCTGGCCCCGGAGGCGGAGTACGAGGTCGATGGGTTCCTGCGCGATGTCGTGTTCCCCAGCGGACACGTCGACCTCGGGGACGGCGACATCCGCGTCTTCTACGGGGCGGCCGACACGAGCGTCTGCGCTGCCGACATGGCGATCGACGACGTGCTGTCGGCGCTGGACCCGGTATAGCGGGCGCTGGTCCTTCACTCGCCATCCTGCGAGACTCCGCAGCCATGCTCCGACAGCTCGCCCGTCTGACCCGCCCGATCCCCGCCGCAGGTGCTGACGCGCTGGCCATCGCGGTCTACGGCGACGGCGCAGGAGCGCACATCGTCGCGAAGGAGTCCGGCTTCGAAGGGGTCGCGTGTGTGGACGACGCGGCCCGGCTCCTGGACGTGCTGTGCGATGTGTGGGCTCGGACGAAGCAGCCGTGGGCCGAGCGATGGGCTCGCGGGGTGCTCGAGTTCGTGCTGTGGATGCAGGAGCCCGATGGACGGTGGATCAACTTCGTCTACGACTGGGATGGCACGCGGAACCTCCACGGCATCACGTCGGCGACCGGCGAGAGCTTCTGGCACGCGCGCGCGCTCTCGGGGCTCGACCACGCGGTGTCGAAACCCGCGCCGGCCGACGTGAGGGCGCTGCACATCCTGACCGCGCGCCGGCTGATCGCCGACGCGGGCGTCACGTCCCTGCGCCCGGCGATGCTCGACTGGGTGCAGGAGCTTGCGACGTGCCGCGAGGGCGACGTGCTCAAGAACAACGACGAGGAGACCGGGCCGCCGCATCTGTGGGCGCACATCCAGGAAGGGGTGCTCGCGTGGTCCTCGACGCTCCTCGACGAGCCCGCGCTCCTGGACGTCGCCGCACGGAGCGCCGAAGCACTCGTCCTTCCCGCGGTGGAAGCGAGCTTCGACGCGATCAGCACCTCGCCATACGACGTGGCGTCGTGCATCTACTCGCTGGACCGGCTGTCCGAGACGACCGGCGAGCCGCGGTGGGCGACTCTGGCGTCTGACGCTCGCGCCTGGTTCGACGGGCGGAACGCGGCCGCGGCGCCGGTCTACGACCGGCGTCGCGGCCGCGTCGCCGACGGGATCGATCAGGGCCGGGTCTCGGAGAACTCGGGCGCCGAGTCGAACATCGTGGCCGCCGAGGCACTGCTCGACGATGCGCTCGAGGTGGCGCGGTCGCTCCAGGATCCGTTGGCTCGCTCACCGGTGGACCTGCCCGAGCCGGGCTGATGGCGCTGATCGTCGTGATCGCCGCCACGGTGGCCTTCGCGGCGACGATCCAGGCCACGATGGGCTTCGGGTTCGCCCTGGTCGCGGTCCCGATCATCGCGGTCGCGGACGATCCGAAGGTCGCCGTCGTGGCGATAACGGCGATCGGGGTCCCGATGACCTTGTGGAACACGATCCGGTGGCGTGCGCACCTGCGGGTGGGCGCGATGACAACGGTCGTCGGAGCGTCGTTGATCGGCATGCCGATCGGCGCGCTGATCCTGGCCCGGGCGCCCGATCCCGCCCTCACCTTCGCGATCGGGATCGTCGTCCTCGGCCTGACGGCCTGGCTCTGGCGCGGCCTGCAGCTCCCGCCCGGACCGCGGACCGAGATCGCTGCGGGGATCGCTTCGGGGGCGCTCGGCACGAGCACCGGGACGAACGGACCGCCGCTCGTGATCGCCTTCCAGGCGACCGGGATGGAGCGGGACGCGTTCCGCGCGACGCTCGCGGGATGCTTCTTCGTTCAGGGCGTGGTCGCCCTCTTCCTGTTCTGGGCCGGGGGTCTGCTCACGCGCGACGTGGGAGTGGCGTTCGTCGTCGGCGTGCCCGCGATCGTCGCGGGCACGCTCGGCGGGAAGCGGCTCTCGACCCGGCTGCACGGCCGGGCGTTCCGCGTGGCCGTGCTCACCCTGCTCGGGCTCTCCGGAGCCTTGGCGATCGTCGGCGCCTTCACGTCCTAGGAACGGGGCGCCCTCGCCCGAAACCACGTCGAGCCGTCCGGGGCAACCGGTTCCGTCAGCCCGCGACGCGCTCGGCGAGGTCGATCAAGCCGGTTCGACTCGTCACACCGAAGTCCGGTGTCCAGGCCACGGGCCACGTGGAGAACTTGGCGATGACGACGTCCGCCGGACCGTGGACCAACACGGCCTGTCCGTTGATGCCCGATGCCATGAGGATCGGTCCGCGCGGGTCAACCACCCAGAACTGGTTCCGGTAGTACGCGCCGGCGGGGAACTCGGCGGCGTCGGGAGCGGCGGCGAACGCCGCCACGATTTCGGGATCGGCGGTCAGGGTGTCCTGGATCCAGGCACGGGGGATCACCTGCTCGCTCCCCCGCCGCCCGTCTCGCGAGACGAGGAGGCCGAACCTCGCCAGATCCCGGAGGGTGCAGCAGATGCCGCCGTCTGCCATCGCGTTGCCGTGCCCGTCGACGGTCACCTCGGCGTCGGCCTCCGCACCCATCGGTCCCCAGAGCTCGCTCGCGACCAGATCGGCGAACCGAGCGCCGGCGGCACGTTCCATCACCCACGCCAGCAGGTCCGTGAGGATCGACCGGTAATCGAAGCGACCGCCGTGCGGACGTTCGTTCCCGAGCGTCGCGTAATAGGCGGTGATATCGGCCGGCAGGTCGGGGTTCACCCGAGGTCGCCATAGGTAGATCTGCTCGTAGACGCGGACATCGGCGTCGAGGTTCGTGTAGTCCTCCTCGAAGCGCGTCCCGGCCCGCATGTCCAACAGATGCCGCACCGTGCAGCCGTCCCACGACGTGCCGGCGAGATCGGGCACGTGCGTGGTCACCGGATCGTCGGGCGTCAGCAGTCCCCGACCGACGAGCCGCCCGCAGACGGCCGACGTGACCGACTTCGAGACCGACATGAGGAGATGCCGCGTCCGAGCCGTCATGCCGTTGAAGTAGGACTCCATCACGACGCGACCCCCGTGCAGGACGATGATGCCGTCGGTGTAGGTGCGCTCGAGGAAGATCGCGAGCGGGACGGGCCGCCCGTCGGCGTGGATCGGCGTCCGCAAAAGGCCGCGGGGCTCCTCCGGCAGTCGCATCACGGGGCCGTCGCCCCGCGTGATCCGGGCGGTTGGGATCAGCTCGCCGACGTGTTGGAACGCCCACCGGTTGAACGGCGGCTCCTGCCAGTTCGCGAGCGTCACCAGTCGCCCGGCGGGGAACGGGGGTGGGCCTGCCAGCAGCCCGCGCTCAGCCGCCGTCGGGATCTTCTCGCGTGTCACGTTCCGACCGCCCGATCCATGGCGCGCAGGATACGGCCGTCCCTCGCTATCGGTCTGTAGCCTCCCGAGCATGGACGCCAACCGGAACCTGAGCCTCACGGCGAACGATGACGGCACCGTCATCGTGACGAATCGGCACGGCACGCAGATCACGGTCGACCTGCACGGCCTGCGTGGGCTCACGCCGCTGGAGATGCTGCTCGCCGCTCTCGGGAGCTGCAGCGCGGTCGACATCGTCGAGCTGATGCGGAAACAAAGGGCGCCGGTCGCGCCGCTCGCCGTCGACGTCGAGGGGCTCAAGGACGATCAGCGGATGCAGTGGTTGCGGGTGACGTACCACGTGGCGGAGGAGGTCGACCCGCGCAAGTTCGAACGAGCCCGGTCGAAGACCGCCGAGGATCTCTGCACGGTCTCCCGGACCCTCACGCACGGCTGTCCCGTCGAGCACGTCGTCGGATAACCACCCCAGCTGGGCGTTCACCCGAACGGATCGACCGGGCTGGGGGTTCATGCTGGCGTGGTGATGCAGACGGTCTCGGATGTGGATGGAGGAGCGATCGACTTCGAGGACCTCTATCTCGCCGAGCGGGCCCGGCTCGTCAGAGCCATGCTCCTACTGACCGGACGGGTCGGCGAGGCCGAAGACCTCGCCCAGGATGCGTTCGTGCGCGTGTACGAGCGGTGGCCGCAGATCCGGAAGATGGACTCGCCGACCGGCTACCTCTATCGAACGGCCCTGAACCTGCACCGGAAGCGGTTGCGGCGCCTCGCCGTTGAGGTTCGGAACCGTGCGGTCCGGCAGGAAGACGATCCCGGCGGGCACGTCGCCGACGAACGTCTCGATCTCCTGAGGGCCGTCGCCGCGCTACCGATCGCGCAGCGACAGGCGGTGCTGCTCGTCGACTGGCTGGGGTTCCCGCCTTCGGAGGCGGCACTCCTTCTCGGGATCGAGGCCGCATCGGTTCGCGGGCGGCTGCATCGCGCGCGACTGGAACTGCGGCGTCAGGTAGGAGGCAACGATGCGTGAGGACGTGAACGACCTTCTCGATCGCGCGGTCGGCCCTCATCGGCGCCCTGAAGCCGGGGGGACCACAGCCGTCGATCGGCAGCAGCCCGCCGAGCGGCAGTGTGGTCCCGAACTCGCCCGGCCAGGTGATCGGGTTCCACGGCCTCGAAGTGACCGCGCCCGCGTCGTGGAAGATCAACGACACGACGTGCGGGACGCCGCAGAGCGACACGGTGATCCGTGACGAAGGGGCCACGACCACGTGTCTGGTCCCGCGGCCCCCGGGGATCAACAGCCTCGAGTTGGTCGACAACCCCGAGTACTGGCAGGCGAAGATGGAGTCCGTCCGTAGCATCACGAACCCGCATGGTGTGCAACTGGAACGAGGAACGATTCCCGATCGCCCTGGCGCGGCCATCTACGTGCCCGATCTGCACGTCCTGATGTTCGTCGACACCGTGACCAACACGGGGACCAACGCCATCATCGATTCGATCCAGCTCGCGGACACCGACCCGAACGGATGCGGGATGCGCCAGATGCAGCTCGACCCTCCAACCTCGTACCAGCCCGAGGCTTCGATGAGGGACGTGCTGATCGCCGGCGCGCCGTCGTCGATCGCGATCTGCCATTACATCGACCACTGGCTCGTGAGCTCGGCGACCTTGACGGGCCAGGAGATGACGGACCTGGCTAGCGTGGTCAACGGCTTACCTGAGGGCTTCGTCCACGCTCCGCCGAGCACCTACGATCCGTCGCTGTGCAGCGAGCCGTCATCGGCGGGTGGCGAACTCGGCAGTGGGTTCCTCCTGTGGGTCAGCGAGGCGGGGTCGGCCCCCCTTCCGCTTTGGGCGCACGTCGGGTTCTGCGGACATCTCGGCATCACGAACGGGGCACGCGACGGACAGCTGACGCCCGAGCTCGCCGCGGCGCTGAACACGCCCCTCCATGCCGGATACGTGATGCCCGGACGTCTCATACGGGACCCTCCCTCGAACTGATCTAGCCGACACTTCGGCGAGCGTGCTTGGCGCTTCGGATAAGTACGGATGTTCCCAGCGACCGCTATCGCTCGTCGAGCGACCGCCATGCCCGGAGGGCAAGCCCGGCCAGGATGCAGACGAACGCTCCGACCCACACAGGGAAAGCCGCATCATGAAGGACGACGAAAAACGTCATCGACCCGACGGAGTGGCCCTGCCCATGCGGGTTGGCAAGAACCGCGGATGCCGCGACCCAGATGGCGATCCCGATGCCGAAGGCCCACGTTAAGGAACGGGCGTGCGTCTACTTCACGCCTCTGGCCTGTCTGCATAGGGACACCCTAGGCCGATGCGAGGTGTCACGCGAGCGCGGCTACGCTGCTCAGCGTGACCCGCTCGCTTTGACCGCCGCGAGGTTCTGGCCAGGGAGGAGCAACCTTCAGTGAAGGATGCACGCAAACCGATCACGACCCGGAGGCCGCCTGTGCCATCGGAAAGCCACGCCGAGGTCGAAGAATGGATGCGTCGCCGCGTGATCCCGGATCTCCAGCCGGTCGTGCAGGCGTTGGATGCCTCGATCCGCGCCGCGAACCCGGGGCTCCGCTACGCGATCAGATGGAAGAGGGCGTATTACGGGTTGCCGGAGCTCGGCTGGATCATCGAGGTGGTCCCCTACGACGTCTCCGTGAACGTCGTGTTCCTCGGTGGTGCGGACTTCGACGATCCGCCGCCGCTCGGAACGACCGACCGGAGCCGGTACATCAAGGTGAAGACGCTCGAGGAGGCGCTGGGACCGGAGATGCGCAGGTGGGTCGAGCAAGCGCAACGTGTACTGGGTTGGACGTGAGGCATGGTACGGAGGGCACTTCTCGACGTCTCGAGCATGATGTACCGAGCGTTCTTCGCGCTCCGCGAACCGGGCGTCTTCACGCCCGACGGCCGACCGATCGCCGCGGTCCACGGGTACCTCGACATGGTCACGAAGTTGATGGTCGACCGGAAGCCGGATGAGATCGTCCACGTCTACGACCACGACTGGCGCCCGGTGGCGCGAACGGACATCTACCCCGCGTACAAGGGCAACCGGCTGCCAGACCCCGAGGATCTGCCGCAGCAGTTCGTCCTGCTCCGCCAGGTGCTCGACGCGACGGGGATGCTCCAGGCGCAGACCGAAGGGTGGGAAGCCGAAGACGCGATCGGCGCGTTCTGCCTGGATGCTCGCGAGGACGATCGGATCGAGATCGTCTCCGGCGATCGAGATCTGATCCAGCTGGTCCGCGACCCCGTCGTGAAGCTCCTGTTCACCGTGCGCGGGGTGTCGGAGCTGTTGGAGCTCGACGAGGCGGGGGTCCTGGCGAAGTACGAGGTGCCGGCGAGCCGTTACGGGGAGTTCGCGATCCTGCGCGGAGACCCCTCGGACGGCCTTCCCGGCGTCCGAGGGGTCGGCGCGAAGACAGCACGCGACCTGGTGCTCGCGTACCCGTCGATCGACGCGTTGCTCGAAGCGGCGGCGGCGGGGGACCTCCGTCTCAAACCGGGGGTGCGCGCGCGCCTCCTGGAAGCCCGCTCGTACCTCGACGCGATGCGCAGCCTCGTCCCGGTGAACGCCGACGCGCCGCTGTCGCTGTGGGCGGGCGACCGGGACGAGGCGGCACTGAAGGACCTCGCGACCGAGCTCGGTCTCAAAGGCCCCGTCCAGCGTCTCCTCGCCGCGCAGGCCACCACGGGTACCGGCTGAACGGCCCACGGCCGAACGGTCCGGACCGAAGGCCCGATAGCATCACCCCGGCCGGCCTTGTACCCTGGGCCGATACCGGAACGAGACCCCGGCCGTTCCGATCGGAGGGATCGAAGGTGGCTACCGCGAGCGACGATATCCGCGCGTCGAGCGTGTCCACGATCGATAGCGCGTTCGTGGAACTCGTCAGACGCTTCCATGCGAACTACCCCACGTTCCGGATCAGCGACGACCTGATCCGCCGCTACCACCTGGCCGCGTCCACCCGCGGGTTCGTGATCCTCTGCGGGCCGAGCGGCACCGGCAAGACGTGGCTGGCGCAGGCGTACGCCGAGATCGTCGGCGCGCGGATCAAGCTGGTCGCCGTCGACCCGAGCTGGTCGTCGAACGAAGACCTCCTGGGCTACCTGTCGCCGCTCGACGGCTTCTACCACCACACGCCGTTCAGCGAGTTCGTGGCCGATGCCGCGCGGGAGTGGAACTCCGCCAACGGTGCGGGCCGGGTGGCGCGCGAGTTCCACGTGATCCTGGACGAGATGAACCTCGCACGTGTCGAGCACTACTTCAGCCGCTTCCTGTCGGCCATGGAGATCCGCACGCGCGAAGGCGTGGCGCGACTCGACCTGGCGCCGGGGCACACGGTCGAGCTCACGCCCAATCTCAAGTTCTCCGGGACGGTCAACGTCGACGAGACGACGCATGGATTCGCGGACAAGGTCTACGACCGCGCCCAGGTGATCGAGCTGCCGCTTTCGCGCGAGCACGTCATGGACCACATGAGCGGGCGCCCGTACGCGGACGTCGTCCTGCGTGTGTGGGACATCTTCCACGACGTCTCGCCGTTCGGGTTCCGCGTCCTGGACGAGATCGACGCCTACGTCACGGCCGCGGAAGAGGTCGGCACCGATTGGCGCACGGCGTTGGACGAGCAGCTGATGCAGAAGGTCCTGCCGCGCGTGCGTGGCGACGAGTCCGCCCGCGATGCGATCGACGCCTTCCTCGAGTTCGCGTCGGGTGACTACCCGCTCTCGGCAGCGAAGACGCGCACGATGCGCCGGGACCTCGACGAGCATGGCTTCGTCGCCTACTTCTGAGGCGTCGGACGCGCTGGCCCCGCTCCGCACCGCGGTCCGCGGCCGCAGAGGCAAGCCCGGGCTCGCCGTGATCCTGCCGAAGCTCCAGCAGGGACATCGTCGCGAGCTCCGGAGGGAGCCGCATTGGTCCAAGGAGGAGCTCGTCCGGCACCCGGAGCCACGCGAGCTGATCCGTTCGATGCGCAAGCCCGGTAACCTCGATATCGAGGGCCGTCCGGTCTACACGCTGGACGAGCGCCGACTGCTCACGGCCGACACGGTCGCGTTGACGCCGTTCCTCGACGAGGTGCGCGTCGTGGCCAACCCCAGGTACCGACCCACGGCGACCCTCACGAAGGACCCGCTCTACCGAGCGGTGCTCGCCGTCCGGCGCTGAGCGGCGACGTTCGCAGGGATCAGAGCGAGGAGTAGGTCGCCAGATCGGCCTCCACCGTCGGGACGACCCCGACGACGTAGTTGCCGTTCACGCACCCGGAACACCAGCTGGAGGCCGCGATCCTCGAGGCGGTCGTCGACGCGTCGGCGCACCGATGGAGGGAGGTCACGATCGCGCCGTACCCGTAGACGTCCCATCCGTTCTGGATCGTCTCCTTGGTCGCCTCGAGACCCTGCGCTAACGAGACGAAGTCCTGCACCCCGGCCCCATTGAAGTCCATCGAGCCCGGCATCCGGTGTGTGGTCGCGAGCGGGTTCCAGGCCGCCTGCGTGAATTCCTGCACCTGCCAGGCGACCACGACGACGCGGTTCTCTCGGCACGTGGGGGCGTCGAAGATGCGCAGCAGCAGGTCCGCCCAATCGCCGTACGAAACGTGGTCGGCACCCTGGAACGCCCGGGCGACGGCGGCGACGTCCTCGGCGTGCAGACGCTTCTTGAGCCGCGCGATCAACGTCACGATGCGATCGCGAGTCTCGCTCAGCTGTGCGAGCGCCGCCTGCTCGCTCGCGAGCGCGTTCGCTTGTTCCTCCTGGGCGGCCCGCAGCTCCTTGACGGTCGCCTGCTGCGCGGCGAGCGCCCCGTCGAGCGCCCTCGCACGCGCGTCGAGCCTGGCCTTCGCCGCGGCGAGGTCCCCAACGGCTCGCTCGCGGTCGGCGACGATCGCGTCGCCCAGCGCGAGCCGGTCCTGGAGGTCCGCCATCGAGCTCGCCTCCAGGAAGGCACCCAGCACGTCGGCTTGGGCAAGCCCCCCCGGCGAGTTCATGAAGGTGTCCACCACGGTGTCGTGCAACCGTGACTCAGCGACGGCGTAGGCCGCCTGGGCCGCCTCGAGCTCGTCACGGACCGCCAGCCGCGAGGCGAGGACGAGGCTGAGTGCGCGCTCAGCGACGTCGATCCGGCGATCCGCGGCCGCCACGCGGCCGCGGATCGTCTCGACGGCAGCCGCCTGCTCGGCGATCTGGGACACCAGATCGCCGAGGTCCGCCCGGGCGCGGTGCAGCTTCGTGTCGGTGGACGCGCCGCTCGCCGGCACGATGCCGACGAGCAGCGTCACCGCAACGAGCAGCGCGCACGCACGAACCCGAGACCCATCCCCGGCCATGCAGGTGCTATCGACGCGCCACGGAGGGTGGTTGAACTGTCGCCGGTCGCCGGTCGCCGGTCTCTTAGACTCCCGCCGTGCCACGACGACCCCGGCTCGGTGTTCAGCTCCCCGAGGTGGAACGCGAGGTTCGCTGGCCCGAATACGTGGCCATGGCGCTGGCGGCGGAGGATGCGGGCTTCGACTCCGTTTGGGTCGGCGACCACTACCTCTATCGAGGGGACGGCCGCCCCGAGCGGGGACCCTGGGAAGCCTGGACGCTCCTCGCGGGGCTCGCCACGGTCACGACCCGCGTGCGGCTCGGCCCCCTCGTCGCCTGTCTCAACTTCCATCCCCCCGCGGTGCTCGCCAAGATCGCCGCCACGGTCGACGTGGTGAGCGGCGGCCGCTTGGTTCTGGGCATGGGGGCCGGCTGGAACCGAACGGATTTCGACGCCTTCGGGATCCCGTTCGACCATCGCGCGTCGCGATTCGAGGAGTCCTTCGAGATCGTCCGCCGGCTCCTGGACGGGGAGCGGGTGACCTTCGCTGGACGGTGGCATTCGACCCGCGACGCCGTCCTGCTGCCGAAGCCCGCCGGGCGACCGACGCTGATGGTTGGCTCCACGGGCCCGCGCGTCCTTGCCGCGACGCTCCCCCACGTCGACGTGTGGAACACCTGGTACGACCTGTTCGCGAACACCCCGGACGGGTTCGCCCGGGAGAGCCGGACGATCGACGACGCTTGCGAGCGAGCCGGGCGCGATCCGGCGACCCTCGAGCGCAGCGCGTGTGTGCTCGTTCGGTTCCCCGGCGGCGCGGGCGAACGCCCCGACGAGCCCGGCATCGAGCCCGTCGATCCATCGGACCTCACCGCCGCGCTGGACGCCTTCGCCGAAGGCGGAGCGGACGAGGTGATCCTGGTGTGCGATCCGATCACCGAGGGGTCGATCCGCACGCTCGGCGCAGCGCTCGGCTGAACCTCGTCAGTCCCGCAAGAGCCGGCGCGCAACGGCGGACACCATCATCCCGAGACCGGCCCCGCCGACCAGATCCAGGGGAAGGTGCGCGCCCACGAACATCCGGCCGAAGGCGGTGGTCACGGTTCCGACAACCAGGAACGGGTGCGACCATCGCGGGGTCGCGGGCCACGCCGTGAAGGCGATCGTGGTCGCGACCGCCGCGTGGCCCGAGAGCCATCCGAGGTCGCCGTCGATCTTCTCGCGGGTCCGGACGTCCATGAGGACGCCCTCGGGTCGCGAACGCCCCCCGAGCACCTTCACCTGCTTCGCAAGCACCCACGCCGCGGCGCCGCCGACCCCGAGCGCGGCGGCCAGGCGCTGCTTCCCGGCCAGCAGAGCGACCGCCGAGATGGCGGGGACCGTCCCGAACGTCCCCATCTGCATCACCGAGCGGACGGGGAGCGTGATCGCGTCGGGCGCGTCGTTCGCGGCGCGGAAGATCTCCTCCTCGGCGGGGTCGATGCCCGGGCGCCGCGCGAGCACGAGGCTCACCCCGAAGAGCGCCGCGCCCGCGAGGAACAAGCCCACCTCGGGGCCTCGCGATCGGCTCACCCCACCACGACCTCGCCGCCCCGGATCACGGTGTGGATCAGCGGGACGCCCGGCCGGTACGCGAGGTGCACCGAGGAGGGAGCGTCCATCGCGATCAGGTCGGCGCGGGCACCCACGGTGAGGCGGCCGACGTCGGTTCGACGGAGCGCCGTCGCACCGCCGGCGGTCGCCGCCCACACGGCCTCGTGCGGCGTCATCCCCATCGCCGTGACGGCGAGGGCCACGACGATGGGCATGCTCGTCGTGAACGACGTCCCGGGGTTGCAATCGGTCGCGAGGGCCACGGTCACCCCCACGTCGAGCAGTGCCCGGGCGTCCGGCCACGGCGAGCGGGTCGACAGCTCGGCCACCGGGAGCAGGGTCGCGACGACGTCCGCCGCGGCGAGCGCCTCCCTATCCTCGGCTCGCAGGTGCGTGAGATGGTCGGCGCTCGCCGCGCCGAGCTCGGCGGCGAGCTGCGCGCCGGGGCCGTGCTCCAGCTGGTTCGCATGGACACGGAGCCCCATCCCTCGGTCGCGCGCGGCCGTGAGCACCCGCCGTGCTTGCGAGCCGTCGAACGCGCCGCGGTCGCAGAACACGTCGCACCAGCGCGCGAGCGGTGCGCACGCATCGAGCATCGCGCCGCACACCAGGTCGACGTAGCCGTCCGCATCGTCCGCGCACTCGGGCGGGACGACGTGGGCGCCGAGGAAGGTCACCTCTTCGGCGACCGTCCCGGCGATCGTAAGCAGCCGGGCCTCGTCCGCGACGGTGAGGCCGTATCCCGACTTCACCTCGAGCGTCGTGGTTCCCGACCGGAGCGCTTCGCGGGCGAGGCGGCGCGCGCCGTTCAGCAGCGTCTCGTCGGTGGCGGCGCGGGTGGCATCGACCGTCGAACGGATCCCGCCGGCCTCGTACGGCTCGCCTCGCATCCGCGCATCGAACTCCTCGGCCCGGTCGCCCGCGAAGACCAGGTGTGTATGGGCGTCCACGAAACCGGGGAGCGCGGCGCGACCGTCGAGGTCGAGCGACGGGCCCGGGATACCTTCGGGCGCCGTCGCTCGCGACCCGGTCCACACGACCCGGTCCCCGTCGATCGCGACCGCGGCGTCATGGACGATCCCGAGCGGCGGGCCGTGCGATGGATCGTTGGTGACGAGCTCGCCGATCCCCCCGACGAGCACGGATCACGCCTCGGTCATCGGGATCCGGACGTCGCGCTCGGCCGCGACACGCTCGGCCGCCTCGTACCCCGCGTCGACGTGGCGGAAGATCCCCATCACGGGGTCGTTCGTGAGGACCCGCTCGGCCTTCTGGCCCGCGAGCTCCGTTCCGTCGACCACGACGACCTGGCCCGCGTGGATCGACCGGCCGATGCCCACCCCTCCGCCGTGATGGATGCTGACCCACGAAGCGCCGCTCGCGGTGTTGACGAGCGCGTTCAGGAGCGGCCAATCGGCGATCGCGTCCGAACCGTCGAGCATGGCCTCGGTCTCGCGGTACGGCGAGGCGACGGAGCCGCAGTCCAGATGATCGCGGCCGATCACGATGGGCGCCGACAGATCGCCATGAGCGACCATGTCGTTGAACCGCATCCCGAGCCGATGCCGCTCGCCGTACCCGAGCCAGCAGATCCGCGCGGGCAGCCCCTGGTAGGCGACGCGCTCGCCGGCCATCCGGATCCATCGGGCGAGCGGCTCGTTCCCGGGGAACTCCTCCAGCACGGCTCGATCGGTCGCGGCGATATCGGCTGGATCGCCCGACAACGCGGCCCAGCGGAACGGACCCTTGCCTTCGCAGAACAACGGTCGGATGTATGCGGGGATGAACCCGGGGTAGTCGAACGCCCGATCGAAACCCCCGAGCCTCGCCTCGGCCCGGAGGTTGTTGCCGTAGTCGAAGACCTCCGCTCCCCCGTCGAGGAACGCGACCATCCCGGCGACGTGTGCGGCCATCGACGCCCGCGCCCGGCGCGTGTATCCCTCGGGATCGCGCTCGCGCAGGGACGCGGCATCGGCCAGCGCGAGGTCCTGCGGCACGTACGCGAGGGGGTCGTGCGCGCTCGTCTGGTCGGTCACGATGTCGATCGGCGCGTCCATCGCGGCGAGCGCGGGCACGATGTCGGCCGCGTTGCCGAGGACACCGATCGACAGCGGCTCCCGTCGGTCGCGGGCGTCGGTGGCCAGGCGCAGGGCCTCGTCCACGTCGTCGAGCATGACGTCGAGGTAGCGGGTCTTGATCCGTCGCTCGATCCGCGCGGGATCCACCTCGACGCAGAGCACGACGCCCCCGTTCATCGTCACGGCCAACGGCTGCGCGCCCCCCATGCCTCCCAGCCCGGCCGTCAGGGCGATCGTCCCGGCGAGCGACCCGCCGAAGCGCTTCGCGGCGATCGCCGCGAACGTCTCGAACGTTCCCTGGAGGATCCCCTGCGTTCCGATGTAGATCCACGAGCCGGCCGTCATCTGGCCGTACATCGTCAGCCCGAGCGCCTCGAGCCGGCGGAACTCCTCCCAGGTCGCCCATTCCGGGACGAGGTTGGCGTTCGCGATCAGGACCCGCGGAGCCCATCCGTGCGTGGTCACGACCCCCACGGGTTTGCCCGACTGCACCAAGAGCGTCTCGTCGCCCTCGAGCCGCTGGAGCTCGCGGACGATCGCATCGAACGCGGGCCAGGAGCGGGCGGCCTTCCCCGTGCCGCCGTAGACCACGAGGTCCTCGGGACGCTCGGCGACGTCGGGGTCCAGGTTGTTCATCAGCATCCGCATCGCGGCTTCTTGCTGCCAGCCCTTGCACGTGATCGTCGAGCCGCGGGGGGCGCGAACCTCTCGCGGTCCTGCTGATGTGCCGGCCGATGTGGGTGCCATGGTCACCTCCTGGCGACGCGGCGTGCCGTCCGACCGGCAGCCTACCCGGTACGGTTCTCGTGCATGGAAGCGGATCCGCCAGCCGGCGCCCGCGCTGCGACCGCCGCGGGCCTCGCCTTCGACCTGGTCCGGACCGAGCGACCGTCGAGCGCCGAAGAGAGCGCGCGGCTCCAGGGCATCCACCTCGAGCAGCTGCTCCGGACGATCGTGGTCCGCCGTGGCGAGCGTGACTACGTGTTCGTGCTGGTGCCCGGCGGACGGCAGATCGACTGGCCGAAGCTGCGCGCGCACCTCGGGACGCGCCGCCTCTCGCTGCCCGATCGGGAGGAGGCGCGCGAGGCGACGGGCTACGAACGTGGCGCGATCACACCGTTCGGTTCGCGCACGGCGTGGCCGGTGGTCGCGGACGCAGGGATCCGGTCCGTCGGCCGGGTCGCGATCGGGGCCGGCGCCCACGGCGTCAATCTCCACGTGACCGGCGACGATCTCATCCGAGCGCTCGGAGCAAGCGTCGTCGACGTCACGAAGCCAGACCGATAAGGGTGATTCCTCAGTACGGGCGCCGCTGGGACAAGACGATCACGATCACCGCGGCAGCCATCGCCAGCACGACCGCGATGATCACGAAGAGCTGCGCGGAGCTGCTGATCTGCAACTGCGCGGAGAGCTGCGTTCCCAGATCCTGATAGATCGTCGTCAGGGCGCCGGCCGACTCGGCCGTCGAGGTCTGCGCGCCTGTTGCGCTGGCGATCTGCGACAGCAGGCTCGCGTCGGCGGCGCCCCGGCCCGTGGTCCTTCCAAGCACCACCGTGTACACCGGCACGCCGAGGGAGGCGGCGCGGGCGGCGGCATCGAGCGGGGCAACCTGGCTCCCCGTGTCACGCCCGTCCGACAACAGCACCGCCACGGCCGCGTCGGTCCCCTGGGCGGTCCACCGCTGCTGGATCGCGTCGAGCGTCGTCGACAACCCGTCACCGATCACGGTGCCGTGACCCTGCTGCGGATGGTCCAGCGCGGCGCCGACCTTGGTGTGATCGACGGTCGGTTGAACGAGGACGGTCGCCTTGTCGGCGAACGTCACGAGGCCGACGTAGAAGGACTCCGGGAGCTGCGCGACCAGCGTCTCGGCGGCTTGCTGGGCGGCCGCCAGCCGGCTGGGCTGCACATCGGTGGCGTTCATCGAGAGCGAGACATCGAGCACGAGCACCACGGTGGGCGGCTTCGCGGTTCGCGAGACCCGGAACTGGGCGAGCGCGACCCCGAGCGCGGCGACCGCGCCGATCAGCAGCAGGATCGGCAAACGCCGGAGCCAGGCCGGAGCCTGTTGGAAGGGCGAGGCCTTCTTCTGCACGGGCCTGCGGCGCGCGGCCGTGGCCGAAGGCCGCGGCCGCACGCCGCGCGTGCTCGTACCGGGCCCACGCTGTCGTGACCCAAGGAAGAAGACCACGCCGATGACCAGGGCGAGCACGGCGATCGTGATCAGGATCTGCATGGGCCGCTAACGGTATCGGAGGATGCCTACCGGCGTTCAGGTACAGCCTTTCCATCCCCCTCGGGTATGCAGCGATATCCCCCAACCTGCCGACACCACGGGTATGAAGAACCTCGGGAGGCACATCGCACGCGGAGCAGCGATCCTGGTCGTTGTCGGCCTGATCCCGCTCGTCACCGCGACGCCGGCCCTGGCGGCCCGCCAGAAGTCGATCCGGATCAACGACGCATCGATCGTTGAGGGCGACAGCGGCCAGAAGACCATGACGTTCACGATCTCGTGGAGCGGCTCCAAGGGCGGCACGGCGCCTTCGGTGCACTACGCGACGGCCGACGTGACGGCGACCGCCGGAGCGGACTACACCGCATCATCCGGCACCGTCCCTCTCACGAACGGCGGGTGCCGATGCGCGACCGTCGGTATCCCGATCCTCGGCGACACGATGACCGAAGGGACGGAGACCTTCGCGGTCAACCTCTCGAGCCCAGTCAACGCCACGATCGCGGACGCCCAGGGCATCGGGACCATCTACGACAACGAGGGTCCTCCCTCGCTCGTCGTCACCGACGTCGTGGGCGCCGAGGCGAGCGGAACCTTCACGTTGGGCGTGCTGCTCACGAACGCGAACAGCACGGCCGTGAGCGTCGGCTACGCGACCGCCGACGGCACCGCGATAGCGGGCTCCGACTACTCATCGGACTCGGGCACGCTCACGTTCAATCCCGGAGAGACCTCGAAGACGGTCGCCGTGACGATCATCGACGACTCACTCGCCGAAGACGACGAGACCTTCACCCTGAACCTTTCGAACGCGACCGGTGGGATCGCGATCGCCGACGCAACCGGGACCGCGACGATCCAGAACGACGACCCTGACCCCACCGTGTCGGTCGCGAACGCATCGGTGCTCGAGGGCGACATCGGCACGACCACCCTCTCCCTCCCGGTCACGCTCTCCGGTCCAAGCGGGCGCGAGGTGGATGTCGATTACGCAACGTCCGATGGCACCGCGACGGCGGTCAGCGACTACGCCGCCACGTCCGGCACGCTGGTCTTCGCTGCTGGCGAGACCTCGAAGCAGATCGATGTCACCGTGAACAGCGACATCCAGGTCGAGGGCAACGAAACGCTCACAGTGACGCTCACCGCGCCCTTCAACGCCGACCTGGGGTCCAGCGTCGCGACGGGCACGATCACGAATGACGACAACGTCGGTCCCAAGCTGGCCGTTAGCGACACGAGCATGCTCGAAGGCAACTCGGGCACGAGCCCACTCACTTTCACCGTCGCGATGGCCCCCGTCTCGGGTTCAGACGTGACGGTTGACTACACCACGTCCGATGGCACGGCTACCGCAGGTTCCGATTACACCGCGGCGTCCGGCACGCTCACGATCCCGGCGGGTCAGTCCTCCGGATCGATCGCGGTGAGCGTCCTCGGTGACACGAAGTACGAGCCGAACGAGAACTTCACGCTCACGCTGTCGAACCCTGTGGGAGCGACGATCGTCGGGGGCACGGCCGCCGGGACGATCACGGATGACGACAAGATCCCCACGACGCTCACGACGAAGCTGGTGAAGGGACGGACCGCGATCAAGGCCAAGGGCCTGATCGAGTCGGCGATCGGCGGGATGATGATCAAGGTCAGCCTCCTGCACAAGGTCGGACGGAAGTACGTGGTCGTGTCCACCAAGACCGTCGGCGCCAAGGGTCTCCTGGATCGGAACCTCGACGGCATCCTCGACGCGGCGTACGTCGCCTCGTTCAAGCGGCCGGCCGCCGGCGCCTATCGGTTCGTCGTACGGTACGCCGGCAACACGACCCACGCTCCGAACAAGCGCACGCTCTCGTTCAAGCTCTGAGTTCTACGAGTTCCCCGGATCCTGTACATCGGGTCCTGGCCCTGGTCTCACCAATACCGCGCCGTCGCCATCGCGATGATCGTGATGCCGAGCAAGCCCAGACTGATCCTCGCGAGGATCTTGGTCAGGTCCTGGAGGGCCGGGACCTGGAGGGTCGGGACCTCGGCGGGCAGATCGGGACTCGGGGGGCCCTCCGAGGACGCGATCTCTCGGCCGAGGGCCAGCAACCGTTGCACGGCGGGGCGCGTGCCGAACAGTCCGACGAGGAACGCCGCGATCGCCGTCACCCCCCCGATCGTCATCGCCACCCCGTAGTTCGTGCCGAGGAAGTCGCCGAAGCCGCCCGCGTCGTTCATGTCACGCAGGTACAGGATCAGCCCCGCCACGATCGTGACGCTCGCGATGATCAGGATGCGGTCCACGAGTCGCCGGGCGCCGAGCAACTCGGCCATGAACGGCGCGCCCGCCGGGGCGATCGCGGCAGCGCTCGGCTGGACGAACATGACCAGGAAGAAGACCGAACCCACCCACGCGACCCCCGCACCGATGTGCAGGATCCGGAAGACGATGAAGAACCACTGGGCAGCGATCATGACCGAAGCGTAGCCTCGACCCCTGCGATGCGCCGTATCCGTGCGTGGCGAGGCAGCGCCGCCCTGGTGCTCGTGGCCTGCACGGCCGCCTCACGCATCCCCCCGTCCGGCCCGCCCTCCGGATATCCCACCGCGGCACCGCCATCGACGATCGCATCGTCGACACCCGCAACGGCGGTCCCACCGGGAACTCCCAGGGCGCGGCTCCGACCCGTCGACGCGCCGTGGACTGCCGCGATCGACCACGTGGTCGCGGGGCGGGACGTCGCGGTCGCCGTGGGGCTGGGCGACCGGATCGTCTACCTCCATCGAGGACGCGCCTCCCGCGTCCTTGCGTCGAACGAGAAGCTCCTCACGTCGATGGCGACGCTCGACGTGTTCGGGCCGCGCCACCGGTTCCCGACCGTGGCCGCCGCGGACGCACGCGTCCGCGGCGGCCTCCTCCGCGGCGACCTCTGGTTGATCGGTGCAGGTGATCCCGAACTGACCGCGGCACGGCTGGCCACGCTGGCCGCGCGGCTCCATGCGCTCGGGATCAGGCGGATCACGGGCTCGATCGTGGGCGACACCTCCGCGTTCGATCGGGGCTGGTGGGCGCCGGGCTGGCTCCCGGGGATCTCGCGAAGCTACGTCACCCGCCCGACCGCGCTCGCGATCGACGGCAACCGCGACCCCGGCTCACCCGAGCGGCGCGCCGCCTCGACGCTGCGGACCACGCTCGTCGCACTCGGGGTCAGAGTGGGCGGCGGCGCGGTCGCTGGGCGCGCCCCCGACCACCTGCGCCCACTGGCCCGGATCCGCTCGGCACCGCTCGCGTCGCTCCTGCGCACCCAGAACCACGACTCGGTCAACTTCATCGCCGAGATGCTGACGAAGGCGCTCGGCGTGCGCGTCGAGGGGACTGGCTCCACCGCGGCGGGGGCGCGTGCCATCCGCGCGTGGACGCGCGGATGGCACGTGCGGGCGAGCGTCCGGGACGGGTCGGGCTTGTCCGATCAGGATCGGACGAGCCCGCTCGGCATCGTCACCCTGCTGCTCGACGCGCGGCGGGCGTCATGGGGTCGAGCGTTCGTCCGGTCCCTCCCCACTCCCGGCCAGGGCACGCTCTCGGATCGGCTCGCCGGGATCCGGCTCCGCGCGAAGAGCGGGACGCTCTTCGTCCGGCCGGCGTCGGCGCTCTCGGGGTACGTCCGAACCGCCGCCGGTACGAGCGTCGCGTTCTCGATCCTCACGTCCACGTACGGGTCGGGTGAGGCCGAGCCGTACGAGGACGCGATCGTCCGCATCCTGGCGCGCGCTCGGATCTCCGTCACGGGAGGATGATCCTGGCCCTGTCCGTCGCGCCGCTACACGGCCTTGCGGTACTGGCGCACGGCGACCGGAGCGAACACGACGATCAGGAGGATCAACCATGCGAGCGCTTGCCACACGTAGGTTGCCGTCGACGTGCCGGGCGTCGTGTTGCCGATCATGAGCGCTCGGACGGCGGAGGCGGTCACCGAGACCGGCTGATGCTCGGCGAAGGGCCGGAGCCATCCTGGCATCGTCGCGACGGCGACGAACGCGGACGAGGCGAATACGAGTGGCGCCATCACCGGGAACGAGGCAGCCTGCGCCGTCTCGGGGTCGCCCACCGCGAGCCCCACGGTCGCGAACACCCACGACAGTGCGTACCCGAACAGCAGGACCAGCGCCATCCCGGCGAGGAACCCGAACACGCTCGTGTGGATGCGGAACCCGACGATGAACCCGATGATGCTCACCAGGATCACCACGAAGAAGTTGCGCGTGAGATCGGCGGTCGTGCGTCCCGCCAGCACGGCGGAGCGCGACATCGGCAACGAGTGGAACCGCTCGAGCATCCCACTCTTGAGGTCGGCCGCCAGTCCGACCGCGGTCAGCATGGCGCCGAAGACCACCATCTGACAGAAGATCCCAGGCATCAGGTAGTCGACGTAGGGCACGTTAAGCGTCTGCGATACCGCGCCCCCGAAGACGTAGCGGAAGAGCAGGACGAAGATCACGGGCTGGAGCGTCGAGAACACAAGGGTCTGTGGCGTTCGCCGGAGCCCGATCAGGTTCCGCTGCCAGAGCGCGAGCCCGTCGGAGATCGCGCCACCGATGCGACCGAAGCCCCGCCGTTCGTCCGGGATCGTGAACGGGATCGCTGCGGTTCGACTCATCGGGCACCTCCTACGGGAACGGTTGCATCCTCGGGTTCGGTCCGCTCGGCTTTGTGTCCGGTCAGTTGGAGGAAGACGTCGTCGAGGCTGGGTTCGCGGACCATGAGAGTGTCGGGCTCGAGGTCGGCGCCGTCGAGCGAGCGGAGCACCTCCATGGCGCCACCGGCAACGCTGCCCGGCAGGCGAAGGATCGTGCCATCGAGCTCCGGCCGGCCGAGGTGCGAGAGGGCGCGCTCCGCGCGGAAGGCGTCGGTCTCATCCGCCATCGAGAGCTCGATCACGCTGCGGCCGAGGCCCGCCTTCAGGTCCGAGGGGGTGCCCTCCGCGATCACCTGTCCCCCATCGATCACAGCGATCCGGCCGGCGAGTCGATCCGCCTCCTCCAGGTACTGCGTCGTGAGGAGCAGGGTCGTGCCCTCGGCCACGAGCTCTTTGATCATGGTCCACAGCTCGTTGCGACTGTGAAGGTCGAGCCCGGTGGTGGGCTCGTCCAAGAAGAGCACGGGCGGGCGGGCGACGAGGGCGGCGGCGATGTCGAGCCGCCGCCGCATACCTCCCGAATAGGTCCGAGCGGGCCGATCGGCGGCGTCCGTCAGCTCGAACCGATCCAGAAGCTCGTCGGCCCTGGGCATGATGAGATCCCGCGGCATCTGCGCGACCTTGCCGACCAGCCGGAGGTTCTCGCGACCCGTCAGCAAGGCGTCGACCGCTGCGAACTGCCCGGCCATGCCGATGCGGAGCCGAACCTTCTGCGCGTCCCGCACGACGTCAAAGCCCAGCACCTCGGCCCGGCCGCCGTCCGGCCGAAGGATCGTGGTGAGGATGCGGATCGCGGTGGTCTTGCCCGCACCGTTCGGTCCGAGCAACCCGAACACGGTGCCGCTCTCGACCTCGAGATCGACGCCGGCGAGCGCCTCGACGCTCCCGAAGCGTTTGGTCAGGTTCTCGACGACGATCGCGGTCTGGCTGGCCACCGGTCCACCCTCCTGTGTCGCTCGCGGAGCCGACACCCTCCCACAGATACTTGAACTATGTCAACTATCGAAACGCAGGCATGGTGGAGACGCTTGGAGGTTCGGTGGTCGTTGGGCTACGATGACCGCATGGCACGGGTGCTGACGAACGAAGACCTCGCAGCGGCGGCGTGGCGCCCGCTCGCGCGCTTCTTCTTCGAGACCGCCCGCCATCGATCGCGGATCATCGGCGAGCACGGCCTGACCCCCAACGATGCGAAGGCGCTCCACCTGTTGTCCGAAGATGAAGGCACAACGATGAGCGCGCTGGCCGACAGCTGGATGTGCGATGCGTCCAACGCCACCTGGATCGTCGACCGGCTGGAGGAGCACGGGTTGGCCGAACGCCGTCCTCGTCCCGGTGATCGTCGCGTGAAGCTCGTCGTCCTGACGCCTCGCGGAGCCCAGGTCAAACGGCTGCTGCTGGATGCGCTCTTCGAGCCGCCGCCCGAGCTCCTGTCGCTTGCCCGCGCCGACCTCGAGGCGCTCCGCGATGCGGTCGCCAGATTGCCGCTCTCCGAGACCTGAGCCGCGGGCAGCCGCCGCACCGACGTGCGCCGGTACCACCGAGCGACCCCCCCGTGCTATAAGCGGGAGTCCAGGACCGGACGTCCGGCCGAGGAGGGCCTCACGGTGGGTCGGGGATCGGGGCTCAGGTCGTTCCGGGCCGTCGCCGCGGCGGTGGTGCTCTCCGTGGCCGTCGCTGCGATGGCGGCGGCAGCCACGCCGCCCACCGCGGGCCCCCAGCCCGACGGAACCGCCATCACGCCCCAGGGCTGGCGCGTGACCCCGGCCGGCGCTCAGACGAACCTCGGGTTGTGGCCGATGGACGTCGCGATCAGCCCCACCGGGAACCTGCTGCTTGTCGCGAACGCGGGCTACGCGCATCACTCGCTGGCGGCGGTCGACCCCGCGACGGGCGCAGTCCTCCAAGTGATCTCGGCCGCCGGAGCCAAGTCCCACGGATGGTGGGATTGGGCGAGCGGTCATCCGACCGGGTATTACGTGGGACTCGCCTTCGCGCAGGACGGGCGCCACGCGTGGGCGTCCGACGGACCCGGCGGCGCGATCCACGCGTTCCGGATCACCGGCCGGACGCTCACGGAGACGCAGCACATCAAGCTCACCGGCAACCGGGGCAACGACCACGCATGGCCGGCCGGGATCGCGGTCGGCGATAACGGAAACCGGCTCTACGTCGCGGGGAACCTCGACGACACCCTCCGCGTCGTCGACCCCGCCTCGCGTTCCGTCCTCGCAACCGTCGCGGTCGGCCACCTGCCGTACGGGGTGGCGCTCAACGCCGCCGGCACCCGCGCCTTCGTGACCAACTGGGGCGCGAGCAGCGTCAGCGTGATCGACACGAGCACCGACTCCGTCGTGAGAACCGTCGGGGTGGGCATGCACCCCTGCTCGATCGTCGCGAACCCGGTCGGCAACGAGCTCTACGTCGCGAACGGCGACGGCGACAGCGTCACCGTTCTGGACGGCACGACCGGATCGGTCCTTCGAACGATCGACCTGAGACCGTACCCAGCTGCGCCGGTCGGCGCGATGCCGGACGGACTCACGGTGAGCCCGGACGGCACGACCCTGTACGTCGCGATGGGCGGCGACGACGACGTCGCGGTCGTCGAACTGGGGAGCGCAGCGATGCCGGACCATGTCGCCGGCCTGATCCCCACGGCCTGGTACCCGAGCGGCGTCGCGGTCGCCCCGTCCGGACGGACGCTGTTCGCGATCAACATGAAGGGACTCGGCGCCGGTCCGCACCTCGATCCCACGACCTACTGGCCGGCGTTCATGCACGGGACCCTCTCGACGATCCCGGTCCCCGATGCGGCCCAGCTCGCCGCCTACACGGCCCAGGTCTCGGCGAACGATCGGTTCGGCGCGCCCCCCACCGTTCCCAGCGGCAGCGTGATCCCTTCGGCGCCCGGCGACGCCACACCGATCACCCACGTGATCTACGTGATGAAGGAGAACAGGACCTACGATCAGATCCTGGGCGACCTCGGGAAGGGCAACGGTGACCCGTCGCTCGCCATCTTCGGGCAGGACGTGACGCCGAACCAGCATGCGCTCGCGCGCCGCTTCGTGACCTTCGACAACTTCTACGCCGACGCGGAGGTCTCGGCCGACGGATGGAGCTGGACCACGGGCGCGTACGCGAACGGGTACATCCAGCGGAACTGGCCGGTCGACTACAACGGCTACGGCAGGCCGTACGACTTCGGCGGCTTCGGCGAGGGGACCACGGCCGGCCTTCCCGGCGAGCACCCGGGGCGGGGGTTCCTCTGGGACCAGCTGGCTGCAGCGGGCGTCCCGTACCGGAACTTCGGCTTCTTCGTCGACAACCCCGTCGACCTCCAGCCCTCGATCCCAGGGCTCCTCGGGCACACCGACCCGCAATATCCGGGGTGGGATCTCATGGTGCCGGATCAGGTGCGCATCGACCGCTGGCTCCACGTGTTCCAGGGGTATCAGGCGCGCGGTTCGATGCCGACGATGCAGTTCGTCTATCTCCCGAGCGACCACACCGCGGGCACGACCCCTCGGGCGCGGCGGCCCGATGCGATGGTCGCCGACAACGATCTCGCGCTCGGCCGGCTGGTCGAAGCCGTGTCGCACTCCTCCTTCTGGGGCTCGACCGCGATCTTCTCGGTCGAGGACGACGCGCAGGACGGGCCCGATCACGTCGACGCCCATCGGTCGACCGCGTTAGTGATCAGCCCCTACACCCAGACGGGCGCTATCGACTCCACCTTCTACTCGTCGGTCTCGGTGCTGCGGACCATGGAACTGGTCCTGGGCGTTCCGCCGATGAGCCAGTTCGACGCGGTCGCCACCCCGATGTCGGCGGCGTTCTCCAGCACCGCGAACCTCCGTCCGTACACGGCCGTCGTCCCCGGCGTGTCCCTCTTCGCCAAGAACACCTTCGGGACCCCGATGGCCACGGCGTCGCTGCGGATCGACTTCTCCGACCCGGACCTGATCCCGATGCGACTGATGAACCGGATCCTGTGGAAGGCGATGCGGGGCCCCGACAGCAGGATGCCCTCGCCCGTGCACTCGATCGAGTCGGTCCGAGCCGGCGACGGCTGACGCGAACGCACAGCCATCTCCCAGCGACGTCCCACGGACCTCCAAGTCGCGTGCGGTCCACTGCTGCTTGACCGGACCGTGGGTCCCGACAGGAGGTTCCCCGTGTTCTTTCGCTACCTCTCCAGAGAGCTCCGTCGCAGGAGCAAGCAGGCCCTGGTCGTGTCGCTCGGCCTCGCCGTCGGCATCGGTCTCGTCGTGGCCGTCAGCGCGATGGCCACAGGTGTCCAGCGTGCACAGGGGACCGTGCTGCATTCCCTCTATGGGGTCGGGACCGACATCAAGGTGACCCGCGCCGCCCCCGAAGGCCCGGCGACGGGCCGGTTCCAGGTTGGCGCGGGGAACGACCGGCAGCGCATCTCGCGCGATCGGGTCCTGACGAGCCCGGGCCAGGCGTCCTTCGACGCCTCGGAGGCCGACACGATCGCGAAGCTCGACGGCGTATCGGGTGCGGTCGGAGGGCTCGATCTCTCCCTGATCCATCTGAACGGGAAACTTCCGAGGTTCACCCTCCCCAGCCAAGGCGCAGCCAGCTCGGGCGCGTCGACCGCGCAGTCGTCGGTCGCCGTGACGCCTGGTCAGATCAACGTGAGTACCTCGTCGGTCAGCGGGATCGACACATCGAACGTGTCGATCGGACCGCTGTCGGCCACGGAGCTCGCGCACGGACGCACGTTCACCGTGTCCGATGCGAAGCGGGACGTCGCGATCCTCGATGCCCAGTTCGCGAACCAGAAGGGCCTCGCGGTGGGAGACAGCATCACGATCGACGGCACCTCGTTCACGGTCGTCGGGATCACCTCGCCCCCGGTCCAAGGCGCCGGATCCGACATCTACCTCCCGCTCGCGAAGGCGCAGGCGCTCGCGGGCGTCAAGGGTCGGATCAACACCGTCTACGTCAATGCGACCAGCTCGGAGTCGATCGCGACGGCCAAACGCGCGATCATGCAGGCCGATCCCAAGGCCACCGTTTCGACATCGAGCGACCTGGCGAAGCAGGTGACCGGTTCGCTCTCGAGCGCTTCGAACCTCGCGACGAAGCTCGGAACCTGGCTCTCGATAGCGGCCCTCGTGACCGCGATCGCACTCGCGACGCTGCTCACCCTCGCCGCCGTCGGTCGCCGGGTCCGCGAGATCGGGACGCTCAAGGCGATCGGCTGGCGCACGCGACGCGTGGTGGGCCAGGTGATGGGCGAGACCCTCGTCCTGGGAGTGATCGGCGGCGCGCTCGGGATCGGCCTGGGCATCGCCGGCGCGTGGGTCGTAACGAAGGTCGCACCGAGCCTCGAGGCAACGGTGTCGAGCGCCGGGGGGTTCGTCGGCCCCAGCGGCAGCGGTCCGGGTGGGAACCCGTTCTCACGGACGATCGCGGTCGCGCTGCACGCCTCGGTGACCCCGGCTCTGGTCGTGACCGCCGTCGGGCTCTCCCTGGCCGGCGGGGCGATCGCCGGGCTGTTCGGCGGATGGCGGGCAGCGCGTATGCGCCCGGCGGACGCGATCCGGCAGGTCGTGTGAGGAGGAGAGGTCATGTATGAGCTGAACGACGTCACGAAGCGGTACGGCAACGGAAGAGGGTCGGTCGAGGCTCTCGCGGGCGTCGACCTCACGGTCGGCGACGGTGAGTTCGTCGCGATCCAGGGGCCGACCGGTCAGGGCAAGAGCACATTGCTCCAGCTGCTCGGTGGCATGGACCGCCAGACGAGCGGGACCGTCACGTACGACGGACGCGAGCTCGGAGCGCTCTCGGAGGGCGAGCTGACCCGATTGCGGGCACACGAGTTCGGGTTCGTCTTCCAGACGTTCAACCTGATCCCGACGCTCTCCAGCCTCGAGAACGTGGAGACGGCCCTGGTTCCTCTGGGCGTGCACGGGTCCGAGCGACGACGACGAGCGGAGGAGGCGTTGGCCGAGGTCGGGCTGACGCAGCGTGCCGCACATCTGCCCGGCGAGCTCTCCGGCGGTGAGCAGCAACGGACCGCCATCGCGAGAGCGCTGGTCAAGGGGCCGCGCGTCGTCCTCGCCGACGAACCCACCGGCAACCTCGGCCAGGAGACGCGCGATGAGATCGTGGGTCTGCTCGAGAAGCTGTGGACGACCCACGGGGTCACGCTGATCGTCGTGACCCATGACGATCTGGTGGCGACGCGCGCAGCCCGCCGGATGCGCCTGGAGGCCGGTCGCGTGCTGGAAGATCTCCCGATGGGCGCATAGATCGTCCCGAACGCGCGGCCCGCGTCACGGCGGCACTCGGTCCTCCAACAGCGATCCATCGGGTCGCTTGAACGCCGGGCGGCTGTCGAGCAGCTCCAAACTGAACCCGCCGGGGGCATGCACCATCCGATGATGCCGACGGCACAGCAAGAGGAGGTTCCCGATGGCGGTCGGTCCGCCGTCGGCCCGATGCACGATGTGATGCGCATCGCACCAGCTGTGCGGCCGGTCGCAGCCCGGGAACCGGCAGCGACGATCGCGCACGATCACGGCTCGTCGCATCGCGGGAGGGACGATCGGCGTCCGCCGGCCGACGTCCATCGGTTGCGAACGACCTGAAAGCACGACGCGCATCACCGAGGCGTCGCACAGGTGCTGCTTCTCGAGCTCCTCCGGGACGGGGCCCGTCCGGTCGAGCTCCGCGGTGCCTGCCTCGCGGCCTGCCAGCATCCCGGCGTCGACCGTGAGGGTGACGTGAGGTCGTTCGCCCCCGACCATCGGCCTGTCCGAGCGGTCGAGCCACAGCCGGCAGATCTCGCCCAGCGCGTCTGCGCGCCGCTGCGCCGGCGTGAGACCGTCCTCGCCGATGTTCGATCGTGTCTCGGCATCGAGAACCGCGCCGAGAGCGGTCAGAAGCGCTTCGCCGGTCTCCGGGTCGAGGTCACCGTCGACACGGACCATCCCCAGGTACGTTGCGGATGCATGCAGTCGTCGCCGCGCACGTGCCGCGTCATCACCCCGTAGGTCGTGAGCGTGATCGACCTGCTGACGCCAGAAGCCGACCACGCGCTGCAGGTCGCCGATCGCGTGAACCCTGGCCGCCTCCAGAAGCTGCGGCTCGGAGTGGTCGAACGTCAGCGGGTCGGTCTGGCGAGCGGCCGCCAGCACCTTGACGGCCGACATCGAGACCTCTCCTTCCAGGAGCGCGCTGAGCGACCGTGGCATATCTCGGAGCGCTCGAGCGATGCGCAGATCTGCTCTGGCGTTCCCCCAAGCGACCTTGTGCGATGAGGCCAGCCACGAAGCCGCCGAGAGGAATCCGTCCCGCTCGTGGAGTCCACGACGGTCGATCTCGGCCAACCGCCGGAGTCGTTCCGCCTCGAGCAGCTCGACGGCGCGTTGAAGCTCCGCAAAGTCTTGTTCCAAACCAGCGTCCGGAAGCTCGGACATCGCCTCACATCGGAACGCTTCGACGACCGATCTGAGCTCGCTCACAAACGCACCCCATCGAACATGTGTTCGATGGGGTGCCGCCCTCGCCTCGCTAAGGATGTGACGGTGCTCACGTTTCGAACGGGAAAGCTGCGGCGCGCCGACACCACGCTCCGCCTACCCGGCCGCTCCTCCCGTCGGAGCCACTTCCGCGGTGCCGAATCCTGGTTCTTCGTTCCTCGTTTCCGGCTGATCCGGGCGGGTCGGAGCATCGGGAGGACCACCCACGGGTAGCCGAACCTCGAAGACCGTGCCGCCCTCGTCATGTGAAGACGCCGTGACTTCCCCACCGTGCGCGGCCACGATCGCTTGGACGATCGACAATCCGAGGCCTACGCCGCCCGTCCCACGCGAGCGCGAAGGGTCGCCGCGCATGAACCGTTCGAAGATCCGTCCCTCGACCTCTGGATCCAGTCCCGGTCCCCGGTCCCCGATCCGCAGCAGGGCCTCCTCATCATCGAGCGAAACCTCGACTCGTACCGGCGAGCCGGGCGCGTGGACGCGCGCGTTGTCGAGCAGGTTGTCGATCACCTGGCGCAGACGCGAGGCGTCACCGACGATCCGGACCGGATCGTCAGCGACCAGCTCGATCGTTCGATCCGGCTCGATCGCCCGCGCGCTCTCGACGGCGTACGATGCGACCGCGGCGAGGTCGAGCGGCTCGCGTTCGAGCGGCCGGCCCTGATCCAACCGGGCGAGCAGCAGCAGGTCGTCGACGAGCACGCCCATGCGCGACGCCTCGGACTCGATGTTGGACATGGACTTCGCCAGATCCTCGGGCCGGGTGTCGGCACCCCTGCGGAACAGCTCCGCGTACCCGCGGATCGACGTCAGCGGCGTCCGCAGCTCGTGCGATGCGTCAGCGACGAACCGGCGGAGACGTTCCTCGGAGCGACGCCGTTGCTCGAAAGCCGCCTCGATACGCGCGAGCATCGTGTTGAGGGCGATCCCGAGCCGCCCGACCTCGGTGCGATCGTCGGCGGGCTCCACCCGCCGCGTGAGATCGCCGGCGGCGATCGCATCCGCGGTCGTGCCCATCCCCTCGAGCGGTTGTAGCCCGATGCGGACGAGCCACAAGGCGAGCCCGGCGACGATGAGGAGCACGATCGCACTCACGAGGAACTCGACCCCCATCAGATGCCGGAGCGTCACGTGGAGCTCCGTAAGCGGGATCGCGACAACGATCGTTCCGGTCGCGGGCTGCCCGTTCTGCGTGAACTGCACGTCGTTGGCGAGTACCCGATATCGCGTGGAACCGTCAAGTGACCGGACGGTGATAGGAGCCGAATCCCCTGGAGACCACATCGGAAGTTGGGCGGGCAGGTTGGGTGGGGAACCTGCTGGCCCCAGGAAGCGGTGGAGAACCGTCCTTCCGGACCCGTCGAGCACGGCGATGTACGTGCCGTACGCCACTCCTGGGAGGCCGGGTGGATGGTCACCTGCGCCTAACGGTGGCGCGAACGCGACCGCGGCGTCGGGCACCGCTGTCGCCAACTGCTGATCAACCCGCCGCAGCAAGAACCCAGACAGGTAGTGATAGGTCGCGAGGTTCGCCACCAAGAGGCCGGATGCGACGAGCACGACCGTCACGATCAACAGCCGTGCCCGCAGGGACATCCTCACTCCTTGGGCAACCGGAGCGCGTAGCCGACCCCGCGCACCGTGTGGATCAGGTGCGGCTCGGTCCCATCCACCTTCTTGCGCAGGTAGCTGATGTACGTCTCGACGATCGACGGGTCGCCGCCGAAGTCGTAGTGCCAGACATGGTCGAGGATCTGTTCCTTCGAGAGCACGCGCCGCGGGTTGACGAGCATGAACCGGAGGAGGTTGAACTCGGTCGGGGTGAGCTCCACCGGTCCTCCCGCGCGCCAGACCTCATGCGAGTCCTCGTCCATCTCCAGGTCCTCGAACCGCAACCGCCCGGCCGCGTCCTCGCCGTGACCGGCGCGCCGCAACACCGCGCGGATCCGGGCGATCAACTCCTCGAGGCTGAACGGCTTGGTGACGTAGTCGTCACCGCCGATCGTCAGCCCGCGCACCTTGTCCTCGGTCGCGTCACGGGCCGTGAGGAAGAGCACCGGGATCCGCCGGCCGCGGTCCGAGAGCCGACGCTGCACCTCGAAGCCGTCGAGGTCCGGCAGCATGATGTCCAAGACGATCAGGTCGGGCCGGAAGGACTCGACCATCGTGAGGACGTCGCGACCGCTCCCGGCGGTCGCGACGTCGAACCCCTCGTACCGCAGCGCGGTGCCCACCAGGTCGGCGATCGCGGGTTCGTCGTCCACCACGAGCACGCGGACGGCGTCGGCGACCGACTCCATCGGTCCGCCCGGCACCGTCCGCTCCATCAGACCCACCTCCTCATCCGCTCGCAGGTGTGGAGTCGTCCGGAGGCACCGGCGGATCGATGGGCGATGCCCGGCCGCCGATGTCCGTGCCTCCCAGGTCGCGCATCCGCTGCGCGAAGTCCTCGCGCTCGAGCTCGCCGCGAGCGTACCGGATGCGCAGTTCCTCCACGGCCGTGTCGCGCGGCGGGAGCGGAGCCGGCCCTGCGCCCGCGCTGAGCGGCATCGGCCGTGCCGTGAAGCGCACGACTGCCCAGATCACGACGCCGATCAACACGAGCAGCATCACGAACGGCAACAGGTGCACGATCCCCCACCAGGCGCCGTGGTGCTCGACCCCGGGTCCTTGCCAGGGTGCGTAGTGCTGACCCATCGACGTACCTCCTGTCTGTCTCGCAGACAAGTGCAACACCTGAACCTGGGAAGTCGCTGAGAACGGACCGTGTGTTCCGTCGGGGGGCTCAAGCGCGCTGGAAGAGCAGATGGAGCTCGATCGTGCCGGTGTTGGCGATCGAGAGCACGAGGAACCCGGTCGGCGCCTGGATCCCGTAGGCGGTGAGCGCGACGTCGACGTTACCGATCGCCTCGATCTCGTCACCGTTCCGCTGCGCCTGGATCGACACCTGGACGCTCCGCGTCACGCCGTGCAAGGTGAGGTCGCCTACCGCGACCGCCTGGATCGTCTGACGTTCCTTCGGCACCGAGCCAACCTCGATCGGCTGGGTCAACGTGAAGGTCGCCGTCGGGAACTCGTTCGTCTGCAGTCCGTCGGTCCGAAGCCGGTCGTCCCGACGGCTGTCGTCGCTGTGGAGCGTCGTCATGTCGACCCCGACCTGCATCGCGGTGATGGCCGTGCCGTCGATGGTCATGGACCCCGACACGTTCTGGGTGCGACCCACCGCGGTGTTTGCACCCGTCCCCGCGAGCTCCTCTTTGACGCGATAGCCGGCGAACGACGACGTGCCTTCCGCGAGGGACCCTGACGTGGCATCGATCGACCACGTCCCGTCGAGACTCCCGCCTGCGCTACCGCTCGCGGTCGCGCCGGCGGAGGCCGACACGCTGTTCAGCGCGACCGGCGGTGGCGCGCTTCCCCCGAGCACCCGCCAGAGTGCGAACCCGGCGGCCGCGAGCGCGATGAACAGGGCGACCCCGACGCCGATCGCCACCCCGGTCCTGCGCTTCATGCGGAGCCTGGGCGCTCGCTATGCAGGAACTGGGGAACGGTGGCCGTCTCCGGTCATTCGTCGGATCCGCGGAGGCGGACGGCCCGGTCGAGCATGTCGAGCTGATCGGCGAGCCAGGTGGCGGGCGTGTGCGCGAGGACCGTTCGCGAGAGCCCCCGCGCGCGCCGGATTCGTTCGTCTTCGTCCATCTCCAGCGCCTGCTGGATCGCGTCCGCGGTCTCCCGGACGTCGAAGGGGTTGACGCCGAGCGAGTGGCGGCCGAGGCGTCCGTACGCTCCGGCGTTCCGCGAGAGGATCAGGACCCCCCCGTTTCGGTTCACGACCGGGCCCTCCATCGCCACGAGGTTCATCCCGTCGTAGACCGCGTTGACGAGCATCGCGTCGTACATGCCGTACGCGGCCACCGCGTAGTCCATATCGTGCTGGAGCCGGACGACGATGGGGACCCATCCCTCGCGGCCGAGCTCGCTGTTGATCCGGTGCGCCTCGGCCAAACAGGCGTCGCCGTACTCGCGATACGCGGCGAGCTCCTCACGCGACGGCGTGAGCAACGCCAGGAAGCGCACGCGCCCCTGCCAGCCCGGGTTCCGTCGGAGGAAGAGCTCGTACGAGAGGAACCCGCGGAGGATGTTCTTCGACGGCTCCAGGCGGTCGACACGCAGGAGCAGCCGCTGCTCGCCGAGCGACGCCCGGATCTCCCGCCGGATCGCCTTGGTCTCGGGTTGCGCGGCGATC
>VAXZ01000163.1:1582-3233 GCA_005885035.1 Actinomycetota bacterium | reverse complement strand
TGAAGTCTTCCTGTGTCTAGTCGATGACCCGGTCGGCTCCAAGCGACTTCACGATCTCGATGTTCTTCGTGTTGCATACGGCGGTGACATCGGCGTCGAAGTATCTGGCCAGCTGAACCGCTGCGGTACCGATGGACCCCGATGCGCCGTAGATGAGGGCTCGCTGCCCCGCGCGGAGCTTTGCCCTCCTCAAGCACCCCAACGCATTGAGCCCTCCGTCCAAGACCGCAGCGGCCTCCTCGAAGTTCATGCCGATCGGCTTGAGCGCGATCAGCCCGCTGGCCGGCATGCAGACGAACTCCGCGTGAGCACCAAGCATCCACGGTTGAGACCGAAGACGTGGTCGCCAACGGCGAACTCAGTGACCGCTTCGCCAACGTCCTCCACCTCTCCCGCAACTTCGCTGCCGAGGATCCGCCGCTTGGGGTTTCGGATACCCGCGAAGAGACGCCATACGAATGGGTCGGCTCCGCGGCGGTGACAGTCTGTCCGGTTGACCGTCGTGGCGTGGACCTTGACGAGGACCTGGTCGTCTTGCGCCGCCGGGCGCCCGACTTCCTCGAGTCGCAGGACGTCCGGAGGGCCGTACCTATCGTGGACGACTGCTCTCATCGGATCTCCCCTCGCGCCAGGCGCGACGCTTCAGCTGACCACCATTCGCCATCCTCCAAAGCCATGCAACAACAGAGGTACTACGCACAGGCAGACGGTTCGGCCTTCAGGGCTGGATTCTCGCGGCCACGCGGTGGGTGGCTCTGCCTACGGGCATCGATCGAGCCACGCCCTCGCTGCCCGCCGCCCTCCTGCGGCCGTTCTCATGACGGGATCCGCCACGCTACCCGGCAGCTTCCACTCATCGACTAGATCCCCGGCGAGCGCTTTGGTTAGCCAACGACGACAACGAGCTCGTCCGTGTTGTGAACGACGGCCAGGCGTCGGCTCGTTCCTAGGTCCCCCGCCGTTCTCGCGTGAGCGATCCATGAGCAAGAATGGCTCGACGGAGAGCGGATCAACACCACCGGCGGCCCATCTCTCCTGGTCAGAGCGGTGCGAGAGGGGAGACTCGAACTCCCACGGCCTCTCGGCCACCGGATCCTAAGGTTGCTCGCGCTACGCACGGAATCCGGTTCCACGTGTCGTCCTATGTCGTCTGGTGGCGTTCTATGCCCGCGTGTGTCGTCCTGTCGTGAGCAGATCGTGAGCAGGCACGCCATGGGGAGACCCAACTTGGCCTGTCGCTCGCAGTCTTCATCCTTGTGCGCACGCGAGCCTCACGCACCCGCTGTGAGCCGATCGAGCGCGCGTTCCGCGTCACGTACGGACGGGAGGCTCCCCTTCGCGGCGTACCGATGCACGGCTGCGCCCATCGCTCGGACGGCTTCGTCCCTCTTCCCGTTGAGGGCGAGGACCTCGGCGAGATCCATCAGGAAACGGCCGGCGATCATGGGAACTCCCGCTCGCTCGACGGCCACCAGTCCCTCGCGCACTTCCTGCTCGGCCTCCTCGCCCCTGTTCCGGGAAGCGAGGACCTTGCCATGTACGCCCCGCCATATGTTCAGGGCCAGCACATCGTGCGCCGGAGGGTCCGTCCGAAGCTGCTCGGCTATCGTGAACGCCTCCTCCTGTCGACCGAGCTCATAAACGATCTCGG
>VAXZ01000163.1:0-1559 GCA_005885035.1 Actinomycetota bacterium | reverse complement strand
CCATTCCGTCTGCGCGAGTGCCCACCTCTGGCCAAACTCCTCAGCGAGGCCTCGGCGCTCGTCGAGCAACCGCCGTCCCTCGTCGAATCGATCGAGCATGGCCGATGTAGCCGCCATCGGTCCCAGTACAGATGGCCGAGCGTCGGGGAAAGTGCCGGCGAGCTCCGCGAGTCGCGCGTGTGCCGCCGTCGCCGGCGTTGCATCATAGAAGAGGACGTACCCGATGTCCCCCACGCACCCGGCGATCGTCCGCGCGTCGCCGGCATGCTCGGCGTACATCAACGCATGCTCGAGGCTTTCGAGAGACTCGGCTGTCTTCCCCGCGACAGCATGCACGCTTGCAAGCGTGTAGTTGGCGCGGGCGAGGCCTCGTTCGTCTCCGGCGTCGGTCAGGGCTCGGATAGCGTCTTCTGCCGTTCGTCGCACGGCGTCCGGCCCCATCCGCCCGGGATCGGCGCCGAACACGAGCTGTGCCAGATCAACCTGCGCTCGCCAGTGAAGGCCCTCATCGGGGCTCGACCGCGACACGACCTCTGAAAGGGCTGCCTCCGCGGACGCAAGCTGTCCCAGATCGGAGCGAGCCATCCCGAGATCTGCGAGCACCTCGAGCCGCTCGGACTCTCCCTCGGGGAAGAGCGTCGCCGCCCGCCCAAGGAGGTCCTCGGCGTTCCTGGGGTCTCCACGAGCGATCGCGGCGCGACCGGCCACCGCGAGCCACCGAGCGGCCCGCATCGACAACGACCGAACGCCCTCCTCGTTCGATCCGAGCTCCAGCCGGTTCCGCACCGCGGCTTCGAGGTGCGATCCGATCGTCACCGTGTGCTCGGACACGCGCTCGCCCCGGGTCCGCTCGAGGTGATCCGCGCAGCGCTCGTGAAGCTCGGCTCGCTGGGACTTCAACAGTGATCGATAGGCCGAGTCTCGGATCAAGCCGTGCGCGAACGACACCTCGCCTGTGACCGAGGCCCGATCACCGAGTCGCAGGATCCCACTCCGCTCGAGTCGTCGGACGATATCCGTCAACATCGAGCGAGCGCCCTCCGGGAGGAGTCCCTCGACGTCCTCGAGCTCGAACGTTCGCCCCAGCACCGACGCTCGCTGTACAACGATCCGCTCATCGGGCGAGAGGCCGTCCACGCGAGCATCCAGCAGTGCCGAGATCGAAGGAGGGGCCACGAGCGAGCCACCTGGCGCGCGGGTCCCGGACGCGTCGTCGGCGGGCAGGTCAAGAGGTTCGTGAAGCATCAGCACCAGCTGCTCGATGAAGAGGGGATTCCCTTCGGCCGCCTTCTCGATCCGGACCCCTTCGAACGTGCCCCCAGCGTCGCCCACCAACCCATCGATGAGCGTCCGCGCCTCTTCCACCGGCAATGGGGAAAGGGTCATCGTCGTTCCGCTCTCTCTTGCGACCGACCATCCGGCTTCAACGAGCCCGGGCCGTCCGGTACCGACGATGAGTACGGGCGCGCTTCGCATCGCTCGGAGGAGGTACTCGATCAGATCGAGAGTCGCCGGGTCGGCGCGATGGAGGTCCTCGATCACGAGGACCGCCGGAGACG
>VAXZ01000085.1:10027-18949 GCA_005885035.1 Actinomycetota bacterium | reverse complement strand
ATCCCCTTCGTGTCGCGCAGCGGCGACGTCGATCGCTCCAGACGGCGAAGACGAGCGCTCAGCATCGTCAGCTCCTGCTCCCCGAACCCGGTGCCCACCTTCCCGCCGAACCGCAGATCACCATCCTCGTAGTAACCAACGAGCAGTGCCCCCAACCCCGAGCGTGCCCCACGGGGGTCCGTCCACCCGATCACGATGAACTCCTGCTCGTTGCCGCACTTGAACTTCAGCCAGTCCTTGGACCGAGCATGCGCGTAGGGAGACGCAGCTCGCTTCGCGATGAGGCCCTCCCACCCCTTCTCGCACGCGGCACGGAACGCCGACTCCCCGTCCTGGTCGAGATGCTCCGAGAAGCGGATCGGATCGTCGAAGGCGAAGGCTTGGCGGAGGAGCGACTTGCGCGTGCTCAGCGGCAAGGCGGAGAGGTCGTAGCCATCGAACCAGATCAGATCGAACATGTAGTAGTACACAGGCACCGCGGCGACCTGAACGGTGCTCGGTCTCGCGTTCTGCATCCTTGCCTGCAGACGGGAGAACGACGTCACATCGCCGTCGAACGCGACGATCTCGCCGTCGGCTAGGAGCGGTGGCGTCTCGTGGCGCAGGATCGCTTCGGTCAGGTCGGGATAGTGCGACGTGCGATCCTTCTCGTTCCGCGTGATCAACCGGACGGTCGAGCCCCGCCTCCACAAGAGCGACCGTTGCCCGTCGAGCTTCGGCTCATACACCCACGCCGGATCGGAGAAGACGTGTTTCGTGAGCGTGGCGAGCATCGGCGGCGTGAACGCCGGCATGGCGGTTCGCTGAAGCCGCTTCTGGTCCTCGGGATCGAGCCTTTCGAGCAGCGGATCCATCGAACTGCAGGTTAATCGGCGGGTGGTGCGCCGACTCCGATGCTTGCAGGTGAACTCAGTTCTGGGTTCGAAGCTGCGCGGCCGGTATCTGAGAAGTCGCGGGCGGACCCGAACCTCGAACGGCGACGGCGACCAGGGTCAGCACGGCGATCGTGGTGTCGAGGCAGTACAGCGCGGCGGTGAGTGCCAGATGCTGACGATCCCAGCGTGACATGCCGTCGATCGAGGGTCCGAACGAACGCTGTTGGATCGAGGCGACGATGGCCGCCCCCATCGATGCGATGCTCGCCGCGGCCACGCCGAGGACCCAGCGTTGCGTTCGCCCCGGCGGAAGCGCCGAGCGCGCGGACCACCAACCGATCACTGCCCCGGTGGACCACCCGAGGCCGCCGCCCACGGCGACCAGGAGGATCACGGCCACGTCCAGATCCGGTGGCTGACGCGCCAGAACGCTCGGAGCGAAGCCGCCGACGAGCGCCCCCATCAGCCCCAACCCGGCTGCGTAGCCGACCACCGTCACGGACCCGTCTCGAGGTGTGGTCCTCGGTTGCCACCGGGCGACAGCAGCTCCCAGGAAGGCGCCGAAGACGGCGCCGCCGAGCACGCCGAGCGCGACGTTCGCTCCGAGCTGCTCGGCGTTGGAACCGAGGGGCATCGTCAGAGAGATCGCGACGAACCCGACGAAGGCACCGACCATCGCGAGGCTGATGACCGGAACCTGTCGGAACAAGAGCGGCATCGCCAGGAGCGAGACGATCGGTACCCAATCGATCCAGCTTCGATAGTTGGCGAATCCCGCGATCATCATCCGATCGAACCACTGGCGATGCTCGCGTCGGAAGGGTCCCGACGTTGAGATTCGGTGCTACGCCGGTTCACCGGACCTTCATGTTCCCCGGTGGGCGGAACGGAAACCTCTCAGCCCGACCACGGGTGGCGATCCCGACCACGCCGGATCGCACGCTATCGTTCGGACCGTGAATCGCCAGAGCTGTGGGACCGATAACCCCGATAGCGCCTCGATGCCATCGCTCCTCGAGGACACGTCGGGGTGAACGGTCCACCCATGGATGACGCCGGCGACGTCCTGCTCGGTGAACCGCCCGCCTTCACGCACGAAGCGGCTGCCGAGCTCGCCCAGGAGTCGTTCGGGCTCATCGGTGCGTGCACGTCGCTCGGGAGCGAACGCGACCAGGGGTTCCTCGTGGTCGCAGACACGGGCCCCGTCGGCGTGCTCAAGATCTCGAACGCCGACGAGCAGGCGGCGATCCTCGACATGGAGACCCGAGCTGCCCTTCACGTGCTCACGGTCGACCCGATGCTCCCGGTCGCACGACCCCTCCCCCTGCTCGGTTCAGACCCCGTTGCGTACACCACACGGGTATCCGGACCGACGGGGTCGACGCACTTCGTCCGAGCGAGCGGGTTCGTGCCGGGCCGTGCATCGATCGATGCCATCGAGCTCGACGGCGACGCGTTGTTCGACCACGGCGTCACGATCGCTCGCTTGGGCCGCGCGATGCGATCGTTCTTCCACCCGGCCGCGGGGCGCGTGCTGCTCTGGGACGTGCAGCACGCGTCGGCGCTCCGCCCGATGGCCGATGCGATCGACGACCCAACGCACCGCGCCCTCGTGGACGCCGTGCTCGATCGTTTCGAGGCGTTCGTCGCGCCCCGGTGGCCGCAGCTCCGGTCGCAGGTGATCCACGGCGACGTCACCCTCGACAACGCCCTCGTCGACGAGCACGGACGGATCAGTGGCATCGTCGACTGGGGGGACATGAGCCACTCCGCGCTCGTGTGCGACGTGACGTCGGCCTTGGAGTCCCTTCTGGCCGGGCGGAACCCTGCTCGGGTCGTGCCGCTCGCGTTGCGGTTCGTGGATGGCTATCGATCCATCACGCCGCTCGAGCCCGAGGAGCTCGCGGTGCTGCCCGATCTGCTCGCGACGCGTCTGGTCACGGTGGCCGTGCTGTTCTCCTGGCGGGCGAGGCGTCATCCGGACAACGACTACCTCCGGCGATTCGAGACGACGCTCTGGCCGTTGCTCACGTACCTGGTCGATGACGGCTGCGACCGTCTCCGGGCACGGCTGCGTGTGACGGAGACGCACCTCGACGACACGGCGCTGACCGCGCGGCGCGAGCGCGCCTTCGGTCCGGCGCTGTCACCGCTCACCTATGACCGCCCGCTCCACCTCGTCCGGGGGGAGGGCGTGTGGCTGTTCGACGCGGACGGGAGGCGATACCTCGACTGTTACAACAACGTCCCGGTCGTCGGGCACGGTCACCCGCGCGTCACGGACGCGGTCGCTCGTCAGTCGCGTCAGCTCAATACGAACATGAGGTACCTCTACGGGTCGGCCGTGGAGCTCGCGGAACGCCTGGTCGCGAGCATGCCGGACGGCTCCGAGCTCGACACGGTGCTGTTCGTGAACTCCGGAAGCGAGGCCAACGATACCGCGTGGCGTCTCGCCACCGTCTGGACCGGCGCCGGGGGCGGCCTCGTGACCCGGCACGCGTACCACGGTGTGACCCAGGCCATCGCAGACCTGTCGCCGGAGGAGTGGAGGGGCGCGACACGACCGGCGCATGTCGAGCTCTTCGATCCACTCCACGCATCCCGCGACGGCACCGCGCGCGCCGATGTCGCCGACGACCTGCTCCGCGCCTCCGAGCGGTTGCGGGAACGCGGTCAGATGCCGGCCGCTACGTTCGTCGAGGGGGCCTTCACGTCGGACGGCATCCTCGCTCCGCCGCCCGTGTACGTGCGCGCGCTTGCCGACCGGACGCATGAGATCGGGGCCCTGTACGTGGCCGACGAGGTGCAGGTGGGCCACGGTCGTGGCGGCGAGCACCTCTGGTCCTTCGCCGCGATGGACGTTGCCGCCGACATCGTCACGATGGGCAAGCCGATGGGCAACGGGCATCCGGTCGCGGCGGTGGTGACCCGTCGTGAGATCGTCGAACGGTTCGCCGAGACCACCGAGTGGTTCTCGACCTTCGGAGGCAATCCGGTCGCCTGTGCCGCTGCGCTCGCGGTCCTCGACGTGATCGAGGATGAGGACCTGATCGCTCGAGCGGGGGCGGTGGGCTCGGAGCTCCGCGCGGCGATCAGGGCCGTCGACGTACCGAAGATCGGCGATGTCCGCGGGCTCGGCCTCTTGACGGGGGTGGAGGTCGTCGATGCTTCGGGTGGCCCCGATCCGGCACGTGCCGGTGCGGTGAAGAACGCGATGCGCGAGCGTGGGGTGCTGGTCGGCTCCACGGGTCCGCTCGATCATGTTCTGAAGATCCGACCGCCCCTCGTGTTCGGACACGAACACATCGATCGGTTGGTCACGGCGCTCGCCGAGTCCTTCGTCTCGTAGGCCCGTGACCAGAACGTGGCGACGCTGGAGATCCAGCTCACCGACGTCGAGTTCGACGCTCTGTCGTAGAGCCTGAGCGGTCCTCCATCCGATCGGCTACGGGACGATCGTCGCCGTGAAGACCTCCTCGTTCAGGGCCGCGGGCAGCGACGCGCGCCGGTCCGTCCACACGGGGTGGACGACGCCACCGAAGGCCGCGATCCCCTCGTAGTCCCCGTACTGGTTGCCCAGATCGGCTCCCTCGGCCGTCTCATCCGTTGGAGCCGACGTCACCTGGACGTTGAGCTCGTACGTGAGCCCTCCATCGGTGGAGCGCGAGTAGAAGACGTTCGTGCTCACGTGGGTGGGATCGAGCCGCGTGTCGTACCAGCTCAGGTTCACCGATCCATCCGTCGGATCCACAGCGAGCCACTGGAAGAACTGATCGTTCGCCTGCCCGGTCGCATCGTCGTTCACGACGACGGGCGCGTCCCAGGTGGACCCGCCGTCGGTCGATCTCGACACGAAGACATCCAGCCCATTGGCTCCGTTCAGATCGAACCACGAGCAGTAGAGCGTCCCGCGATCGGGACCCGAGCTCGCGTCCGCCCCACACGCGGGCGTGATCAGCACCCCCCGACTGTTCTGTGCCGGGATCACGGTGGCGATAGGGACGTTCGTGGGCGAGATCACATGGGCCGGCCCGAAGGAAGCGCCCCCGTCCGATGAGCTCGCCTCTTCGATGTTGATCGAGATGTCTTCCCAGGCCACGTGGACGGTGCCGTCGGGTGCAACGAACGGGTCGGCGCCGATCCCGAACCGTTGCCCTCCCCCCGTCGGGCTGACGTCGACGGGAGCGCTGAACGTGTGACCGCCGTCGGTCGAGCGGCTCAGCTTGACGCCCGTGCTGCTGGGACCCGATGGCGCGATCGGGGTGGTGTCCCAGGCCACGTAGACCGTGTCACGGAGGGGACTGGAAGGGTTCGTGTCTACCGTGATCATCGGCTTGTCGTTGAACTTGCCGTGGCCTCCCGACCGGTTGAAGAAGGTGGCGGTCCACGTCCGTCCGCCGTCGCCAGAACGGGCGACGGCGACCTCGCTTCCGGTGATCCTCCCGGTCGGGCTGAAGAACACGACGATGTACGAGTAGAAGACGTTCCCCTGCGTGTCCCAGGCCACGCCGGGGTCCGACCCGAAGTCGAAGCCGTTGGCGTTGATCGGTGGTGGCAGCGGAAGGTCCACGCCACCCCAGGTGTCCCCGCCATCGCTGGAGAAGTACCCGCGCATCGGCAACCGAGCGATCTCGTTCGAACCCGCGACGAGCCGGGACGGATCCGAAGGGTCGATCGCGATGCTCGTCTCGCTCTGCGGTCCCTCCTCGTTGCTGACGTCGACGTTGGTTCCCACGTTGACGCTCGCGACGCTGGTGCCGATCGAGGACCGGAACGACGGTGAGGAGACCGCGAGGTACTTCGCCCACCACGTGGGGTGCGTGATGCCCACGCGCGTCGGGGGGCTCGCAGCACTGGCGAGCGTTCCGACGTTGAGCAGAAGGACCGCGGTGATCGACGCAACGGCGAGGGCTCGGCGCATGGCTCCTTCTCCTTCCTGGTCGTGGAAGAGAACCCCGAGAACTCACGACCAGGTAGCACGGGGTGGAGAAACACGCAACCGTCAACTGACGTACCGCGCGTGTCGGTGGGTGGTGTCAGCATCGGCCGATGGCCGAGGAGGGCACGATCCTGCATGCGGACGCCGACTCGTTCTACGCGTCGGTGGAGCAGCGGGACGACCCGGCGCTCCGCGGCCGACCGGTGATCGTCGGCGGCGGCGTGGTGCTCGCCGCCAGCTACGAGGCCAAGGCCTACGGGGTGCGCACGCCGATGGGCGAGACGCAAGCCCGCCGCCTGTGCCCGCACGCGATCGTGGTGCGGCCGCGGATGGAGGCGTACTCCGAGGCAAGCACGGCGATGTTCGAGGTTTTCCGCGACACCACGCCGCTGGTGGAGGGACTCTCGATCGACGAAGCGTTCCTGGACGTGGGCGGTCTGCGACGGATCGCGGGCGAGCCCTCGGAGATCGCGGCGCGCCTGCGGCACGACGTGCGCGAGCGCGTGGGGATCCCCGTGACGGTGGGCGTGGCGCGGACGAAGTTCCTGGCGAAGGTCGCGAGCGCCGTCGCGAAGCCCGACGGACTGCTGGTGGTGCCGGTCGACGGCGAGCTCACGTTCCTCCACGCGCTCCCGGTCGAGCGGTTGTGGGGCGTCGGGCCGGTCACGGCCCGGAAGCTGCGCGAGCGCTCGATCGTCACGGTCGCGGACGTCGCGCGGCTCGACGAGGCTGCCCTGGAGCGGATCCTCGGGCGCGCCGCCGGACGGCATCTCCACGCGCTCGCGCACAACCGCGACCCCCGCCCGGTCGCGGTGGGCCGTCGCCGCCGTTCGATCGGCACCCAGCGAGCGCTCGGCCGACGCGCGCGCTCGCCTGCCACGCTCGAGACCGATCTCCTGGCACTCGTCGACCGCCTGTCACGGCGACTCCGAGGCGCGCGCCGCGTCTGCCGGACCGTGACGCTGCGGCTGCGGTTCGACGACTTCGCGCGCGCGACGCGCTCCCATACGCTCCCCGAGGCGACCGCGGAGACCGCGATGCTCCTGGACGCGGCCAGGATCCTGCTGGCCGATGCCATGCCGACGATCCAGCGCCGCGGGATCACGCTGATCGGCCTCACGTTCACCAACCTCTTCTCCGACGACGCGGTCCAGCTGGCGCTGCCGTTCCACGGGCCAGCCTCGCCGGCGATCGACGCGACGCTCGACGGCCTGCACGACCGGTTCGGCTCGTCCGCGGTCACGCGCGCCGTGCTCCTCGGTCGCCCGGAGGGTCTCCGGGTTCCGCTGCTCCCCGACTGATCCAGATGCGTACCTGCGCTGGATCTGCGCTGGATCCGTGCTACTCCATGAGCCGCGGCTCGCCCGAACCACCCAAACGCAGCCTGCCGTTCCAGCGTCTTACACGATGATGATCATCGGAGCGCCCGGGATGACTGGATCTGACGCGGCGGTCGATTTCGCCGCCTTCTTCGGAGCCGAGTACGAGCGGCTCTTCCAGAGCTTGTACCTGCTATGCGGGAACAAGGCCGACGCAGAGGACCTGGCGCAGGAGACCATGGCTCGCGCCTTCGAGCGGTGGGATCGTGTCGTGGCAGCGGAGACCCCGACGGGCTACATCTTCCAGATCGGCTTCAACCTGCATCGGAGCATGCTCCGACGCGCCAGGCGGGCGCTCACGGGTGGAAGCCGGGTCGCCGTGAAGGCCGAGCCGAACCTCGGCCAGACGCGACTGGAAGTACTGGAAGCGCTCTCGTCCCTTCCGGCCGCGCAGCGACAGGCGCTGGTGCTCGTGGAGTGGCTCGGGTTCTCCGCGGAGGAGGCTGGCCACATCCTGCGGATCGCGCCCTCGTCGGTGCGGGGACGCCTGCACCGGGTGCGAGGCTCATTACGAGAGACATTCGGAGGGATCGATGCCTGATCCACGCGACCTGTTGCGCCAGGCCCTTGCTGACGTGCGACCGGATCCCGATGCCCTGGAGCGAACCTTGAAGCTCATCGAGACGCGGCGACGTCGACGCCGACTCGCGGTGATGAGCACGGCGCTCGCCCTGGGGTTCGCCGCTCTGCTCCTCGTCTGGGTCGCTTTCCGACCGACGTCCGGCTCGATCTCGACAGGGCAGCCGACAGCCCCGCCGTCGGCGACCGCCACGACCTCGCTCTCGTCGACCAGGTGCGTCCAAGCGACGACCTCCGGCGACTTCGATGGCGATGGGACGACGGATGAAGCCGAGCTCCTCGAGCTCGTCTCGGGCCCCGTCTCGTGTCAGAACGGAGGAGGGGTCACGTCGCACCTGCTGTCCCAGCAGATCGACGTCCGCTTCGGATCAGGCCAGATGCTCCAACAGCCGTTCAAGGACTGCCAGCCCTGTCTGACGGGCGGCGGGGTGTTCAGCGCGACCGACCTGGATGGCGATGGCCGCGACGAGTTGGCGATCGACGTCGGCCCGGGAGCGTCCCTCGACGACGTGGGGTTCTACCGCGTCGATCCGAGCGGGGTTCACCCCTTGCTCGTTGCCGATCCGGGCGATCCTCCGTACGTCGAGCCCGGACCGGCGATCCTCGGTGGAGGGTTCGACTCCGGCTCCCAGAGCCCGATCACGTGCCGGTCGAACCCCGACGGCACTCGCGAGCTGGTCTCGGTCCATGCGGAGAACGTCGGCGGCAACGTCGAGGGTCCCTGGAAGATCCACGCGACGACGATGGTCCTTCAGGGCGACGGTCTCGTCGTCACGTCGTCGAAGGATTCGCACGGAAGCTTCCCGATGACCTCGCAGGTGTTCCAGAACGGATGCTCCTAGACGGGTGGATCCAGGAGGCCGCCCGGCTGAACCGTCGATGCGGGTTCACGTACCAAGACGTTCGGAAGCGCGCCGTTCGTCAGCCCGCAAAGGCGCAGGAGCATGAACACCTGCCGAGATGGCTGGACGATCATCCGTTGACCGTCGCGCTGTTCCAGCACCCGGATCAGCGCTCGGAGTCCCGCGGAGTCCATGAAGGTGACACCCGAGAGGTCGATCAAGAAGGCTCCGACCGCCGATCCCATCACCGCCGCGGAGGCCTTCACTTCGAACGTATCGGCCACGCCAAGGTCGATCTCGCCATGCAC
>VAXZ01000085.1:0-9972 GCA_005885035.1 Actinomycetota bacterium | reverse complement strand
GTGGTGGCGGAATCATTGCCCCCGCCGACCCTGCTCAAACATCCCCAGCGCGATCAAGATCGGGCGGCTCGACGAACCTACCTGCACACATGGTTCAGGAACGGGAACGGGTCGATCGCGGTACGGACGCGTGAGTAGCCGCTCGGAGCGACGTGGAGCGGATCCGGAACGACCCACGGATGCCATTCGAAGTGGTCGTGGAAGGACAGGGCGTCGCCGGTGTCTCCGACATAGCCGATCACGGTGCCGGCCCGGACGTACCCGAGATGTCCGAAGCGGCTGAGATGCGCGTTTCGGACGAAACCCTCCGCGCCGACCAGACCGACGGAACGGCCGGCGAGCCAGCCGTCGATGTGCGGCACGGCCAGACCGGGGAACGGCGCGCGGATCGGCCGGCCGAGCGGCGCGTGGATGTCGTTGCCCTCGTGCGGGTGGAACCCTCCCGTGGTTCGAGGCTCACCGAAGTCATCCTGATACGTGACGGGACGCTTCACGGGACACATCGAGAACGGGCTCCTCGTCACCGTGTCATCCGTGCCGGGGCGAGGGTAGGAGGTGAACCGCCTCGTCCGGACGATATGACGCCACGCCGTGAAGGGGTGGCCGTAGACCAGCCAGATCCACCGCATCCCGGCGACCAGCTGTTGGACGATCCGCGTGTTCGAGACGGTGTGACGACAGACGTCCCAACCTCCGACGAAACACGCCGGCTGGAGGACCAGTCCCTTGCGGTCGTTGCCCAGCGACGGTCCCGCGATCTCTGCCATCTCTCGCACGGTCATCGCGAACAGGCCATGCCAGACGTGTCCGGGAGCATGGGCACTGAACCGGGTGTCGAAGCCCGTTCCCTGCCAACACGCGATCTTCGGCAGGTACGGCGAACGGCCCCACGCGATCGGGAGGTCCCTCGACGCTCGGATCGCCGTGACGACCTCTCTGTGGAATCCAGTGGGGATCGAAGGGTTCCGACAGTCGCGCGGCCTCGAGACAGCGGCTGAAGCAGGCAGCGGACGCACGAAGGTGCCCGCCGCGAGCACCGTCGCGAGGAGAGAGAGCGTCATCATCCGACGAAGATTGGTGGCTCCGATCGGGACCCTCACGCGCGATCTCCTACGAGGTGGGCCGATCGCAGGACGGTAGCACTCAGTCTGCTTGCAGGACCTTGTCCAGGCTGTCCGCGAACGCCTGCGGGTCCGATCCCCAGCCGCCGTGGGCGCCCGGCAGATAGGTCACGTCGATCCCCAGTCGACCGGCGAGGGCGATCGCGGCTCGGCGCGCTCCCTGCTCGGCCGAATCCTCCCCGGCCGCGCTGACGATCCGGGTCGGGACCTTCTTCAGCATGTCGATATCCGGCTGGTAGGAGCCGATCGGCTGGATCTCGTGCGCGATGAACAGCTCGAAGTTGCCGGTCATCCGGCCCATCATCTCCTGGGACTCCGGCGTGGAGGGCGCCTGGTCCATCTGCTCGCTGTACTTCGGTCCGCCCTCCTCGACGGCGCTTCCGAACACGCCCATCGCCGGGAAGACGCCGGCCGACCGGTAGGTCTCGTCGATCTGGCGGAACACCGAGCGCCAGTGATCCGCGTCGGGAAGGAGCTCCATCAGGGGCGGTTCGTGCGACACCAGCGTGCGGACCTGCTCGGGGTGGCGAGCGACGAGCTCCAGACCGATCGTGGCGCCTCCGCTGTTCCCGTACACGTACGCCGGTGCATCCCCCATCGCGGCGAGGACCGCGGCAGCATCGTCCGCGTGCAGCGCGACCGGGATGTCCTCGGGTTCGCCCTCGAGCGTGCTCCTCGAATGACCCCGCGGGTCGTAAGCGACCGTGGTGTATCGGTCGGCCAACCGCCCGGCGAGATCCGTGAACATGCCCGCGTCGGTCGGCCCGCCGGGGATCAACAGCAGGACCGGGCCCTTCCCCTTAGTCTCGACGTACAGCGTCGCGCCCGGAGCCTTCACGGTCTCCGACATGGTTCAGTCTCCTTTCGTCGTCGTTGCCTCGAAGAGATCCCATTCCCCGGGTACCCCGCGGAGGCTGACGGTACCCAACGGGGCGAAGGAGAGGTCATCGCCGGTCGCCAGGTCCCGGACGGTCCGGGTGACGACCACCTGGCGCTCCCCCGCTTCGGCCAGGAGCCTGGCCGCGATGTGCACGCCGATCCCACCAACGTCCCCATCGCCGATCACGATCTCTCCCGTGTGGATCGCCGCGCGGATGCCGAGTCCCGCGTCGTCCAGCGACCCCATCAGGGCGAAGGCGCAGCGGAGCGCCCGGGTCGGCGCGTCGAAGGTCGCGAGGACGCCGTCACCGGTGGTCTTGACGAGGCGACCGTGGAACCGACCGACCTCCGCGCGCGCCACCCGGTCGTGTCGACCGATCAACTGGCTGGGTCCAGGCGCACGACTCGACGTCCGGGCTGGAGGGGGCCTCGGCGCTCGGCTCGTAGGTCAGCAAAGCGACCCCGGAGTCGAACGCCCTCGTCCCGACGAGCCGGAGATGAGAGATGTCGCGCTCGTCCCGGAACAGATGCTTCCCGCTCCCGAGCACGATCGGGAAGAGCATGATCCGCAGCTCGTCCACCAGGTCCAGCTCCAGCAACGAATCGACGAGCTCGGCACTCCCGAAGACGAGGACGTCCCCGTCGGACCGCTCCTTCAGCCTTCGGACCTCGCCGGCGAGGTCGCTTCGGATGACCTTCGTGTTGTTCCACGTCGGCTCGCGCAGGGTCGTGGACACGACGTACTTCTCGAGGGCGTTGACCCGGTCCGCGAGCCCGGCGTCCTTCGGCGCGTCCGGCCAGAACGTGGCCCAGATCTGATACGTCACCCTTCCCAGGAGGATCGCGCCGGCCGCGAAGACCTCATCGACCTTGAACCGCTGTTGGTCCTCGGTCGCCGTTGAGAGCGCCCACGCGTTCTTGCCATCCCGATGCTCCTCGAAGCCCGGTGCTTCTATCACGCCATCGAGCGTCATGAATTCCGTCACGACGAGGCGACCCATCGGACCAGCGTACGCTGCAGAGCGGTGCAGGGGATGTGGACGAGGGGGAGGTCATGACCGACATCCAGGTGTTCATGAGCGTGTCCCTCGATGGGGTCATGCAGGCGCCCGCCCGGCCCGACGAGGACACGCGCGGCGGGTTCTCGCGTGGCGGCTGGGCGTTGCCGTACGCGGACCCCATCATGTGGGAAGGGATGGGGCGCGCCGGCTCGCTCCTGTTGGGCCGCCGCACCTACGAGGACTTCTATGCCGTCTGGCCCAGGCGAAGCGACAACCCGTTCACGCCGGTCCTCAACGCGTCCCAGAAGTACGTCGCTTCGAGGACGATCGAAGAGCCGCTGCCATGGGAGAACTCCACGCTTCTTAGGGGTGACGCCATCGCGGCGGTCGCGGAGCTCAAGGAGAAGCTCGACCAAGACGTGATGATCCTCGGCAGCGGGGAACTCGTGCGCTCGCTGATGGGGAGCGACCTGATCGACGCGTACACCCTCCTGATCCATCCGCTCGTCCTGGGTGAGGGCCAGCGTCTGTTCGCGGACGGCGGTCCACCAGCCGATCTCAGGCTCGTCGGAAGTAAGACCACCGAGACGGGGGTCCTGATCGCGACGTACCGGACCCGACCTCGTTCGTAAGTTCGGTCGCCCCGATCCTGACCAGTACCGCTTCGAACTCAGGTCTGAGGTCGGATCTGTTCCTGCGTTCTGCGTGACAGGATGACGCCATGGAGCGTCTCCGTCGGTTCGTGAAGCTGGTCGCGTTCGGGCTCATCGTCGCCGCCGTGATCGAGCAGCTGCGTCGTGACCCGGAGGAACGGACGTGGGAAGGCGCGGTCGCCGGGATCGTGCCGTACGACCTCCGGGTGCCGACATTCGAGCGCGCGCGATCGCGATGGTGGAACACCGACGACGAGCGGCTGCTCGTGCCGCAGGTGTTCGGTGTCGGCTGGACCGTGAACCTCGCCCGGCTCGCCAGGCTCGCACGCTCCGTCTGACGGTCGCCTGCCCGAGCGGCCAGATCACGGGCACGGCGGTGCAAGCGCGCCGCACAGCACCTGGTCATCCGCTGCGACCGCGGCGATGAGGTCGGAGCGAGCGATGAAGGCGAGGCCGCCGTCGGGCGCGAACGACGGCACGTCCCGGTCGGTGATGGTCGGGGTGTAGGTCACGCACCCACCGTCGATCGGGATCTGCTGGGTCCCTTCGACCGGGGCCGGGCAGGACTCGGTGAGGACAACCGTCACGGGCTCGGTCGAACCGTCGCCGACACCGACCGCGAAGATCGCCTTGCCCTGGACGGTCTCGGCGGTGCCGACGACCCATCCGACGGGCAAGCTCGCGACGCACGGGAGCCGCGTGGCGCTCGGCACCGCCTGCGCCATGAGCTGCATCGGCTGGCCGGCGTCGCACATCGGCGCCGTCACCGTGCCGCGGGTCGGGAAGAACAAGCCGACAGCCGTCAATCCCGCGAGCAGGACCACGAGGAGCGAGGCGATGATCAGTGCGACCCGGCGGATGCTCCAGCGCTGCAGCGCGATCGGCCTTCGCGCCGGGGCCATCGACCGGAACGCAGCGAGCAGGTCGCGCCCGTCCTGCTTCAACTGCTGACGCAGCTGCGTCGGGCTCGCGACGCCCTTGGTCGCCGCGAACGCCTCGGCGAGCTCGTCGGGCGTGAAGTACCGGAGGGCGGCGTCGTACACGGTCCGGGCGTCCGACCGGAGCGCCAGCACCAGCATCATGTTCCCCAGGTCGACGGCCTGCCGCCACGGCGAGGGCCGGACCTGGACGAAGAAGACGTCGATCAGCTTCAGCTCCCCGTGTTGCACCATCAGGTTGGCCGGCTTGATGTCCCGGTGGGCCAGCCCGACGTCCCACATCAGCCGGATCATCGCGAGCCCCTCGTCGATCACGTGTGCGTCGATGTCGGCCTCACCGATCTCGACCGCGTCGTCGAAGAAATCCATCGCGATCAGGTACTCGCGCTCAGGGGTGATCTCGACGATGCCGAGCGCCGCGGGGGTCTTGAACCCATAGTCGCCGAGCATGCGGAGGGTGTAGTCCTCGTACTCCACGAACCGGCGGACCGTGCTGAACGGCGTTTCGTCTTCGAGCCGTCCGTAGAGCATCGTGCGACCGAGCTTGTACCACCGGTCCGCGCGTACGTGGCTCTTCGCGTAGAGCTTCGCGAAGATCGTCCGGGTGCGGCCCTCTTCGTCGGTCACGGTGAGCTTCAGCGGGGTGGAGCCGCCGGAACCCTCGAGCCCGACCGGCTTGATGTCCCGCACCGTGAATCCGAGCTGGTCCTGTAATGCGGTGCGGATCGCCTCGCCCCGACGCCCGGTGACGTCGAGGTGCGCCGACTTGCCACGCGCGCCGTAGCTGATCGGGAAGAGGTCGTTCGAGGCGAAGGCGCGGAACGCGGCCAGCGGGATCGCCACGCCGACGATCGCACCGAACACGACGTCGGTGAAGTGGTCGACACCGAGGTAGATCCGCAGCGTCCCGATGATCGCGATCGCGCCCGCCATGGCGATCTTCGCCCAGAACCGCGGCCGGCCGGGGACGACGAGCATGAACGCGAGGCCGGTGGAGAGGATCGCGATCGCGCCGATCGGGATCGACGGCGTGGCGTAGCCCTCCCAGCTCGCGATCTGCTGCACGCCGAACGGCCGCGGCCGGAGCGAGAGGAGCTCGAGCCCCTGCAGGAGGGCTCCGGCGACGGCGAGCGAGATCATCCAGATCACCAGATGTCGCCAGCGGCGGAACCACGCCGTCGCGATCACGAGGAGAAGACCGAGCGCCGCGAACCCGACGCGGGAACCGACGGTGTGCACCTGGCGTACGACCGTGTTGAGCCATCCGGCGCGGATCGAGACGACGGCGTCGGTGATCCCCGCGTCGAACCGGTCGAGCGGGCCCGGATCGGCGCGGAGCCACAGGCAGCCGGTGACGACGACGGCCGCCAGGGCTACCAGCCAGACCCAGCCCGTGAGACCGATCTGCTTGGGCAGCGGCGGGGCAGCGCCCGACGGCCGACGACGCCTGTGCGCGGTGTGTTTCGTGCCGGCCGACGGCTGCAACGCTTGGTCATGCTGTTCCACGGGTTCCCTCCCCGATGATCCTTGCACGATCGGCCAGGCGCCGGAGGGCACGCAAGCCCAGCGGCGGCTCCACGCTTTCCCATCGTATGGTGGTGCTGCCGTGGCGTACGACGAGGATCTCGCAGACCGGATCCGCGGGCTCGTGGCCGCGGAGAAGGACCTCGCGGAGAAGAAGATGTTCGGCGGGCTGGCTTTCCTTGTCGGCGGGAACATGGCCGTCGCAGCCAGCGGGCAGGGCGGGATCCTCGTGCGCGTCGACCCCGCGGCGTCGGAAAAGCTCGTTTCCACGACGAAGGCGCACCCGATGGTCATGCGCGGGCGGGCGATGGACGGTTGGCTCCGCGTGGACGCAGAGCACGTTCGCGAGAAGCGTCAGCTCGCGAAGTGGGTGGAGCGCGGCGTCACGTACGCCCGTTCCCTCCCCGCCAAGTCCTGACTTCGGCTTCGGGGAGCCTGCCCCGCGATCCACTCGCCGACCTCGCTCACGTGACCGTCGTTCACGACGCGGAGGGCCCAGGCCCGGACATAGACTCGGCTGGTGCGGATCTGCCCGAACTGCGGGGAGGAGAACCCAGAACGATTCCGCGTGTGTGGGTATTGCGGCACACAGCTCACCCCAGAGGTACTTGCTCAGGACGTCCGGAAGACCGTCTCCGTCGTCTTCTGCGACCTCAAAGCCTCCACGGAGCTCGGCGAGAAGCTTGACTCCGAGTCGCTCCGCGATCTGCTGAATGTCTATTTCACCGCGATGGGAGCCCCGCTCGAGCGGCACGGCGGCGTGGTGGAGAAGTACATCGGCGACGCGATCATGGCGGTGTTCGGTCTGCCTCGGCAGCATGAGGACGATGCCCTTCGGGCTGTGCGAGCGGCCGCCGAGATGGGCCACGCCCTGGACCGTGTCAACGAGCAGCTCGAAGACACCTGGGGGGTTCGGCTCGAGAACCGGACCGGGGTCAACACCGGCGAGGTCGTTGCGGGAGATCTGGCTGCCGGTCAACGCCTCGTGACAGGAGACACGGTGAACACGGCGGCGCGGCTGGAGCAGGCGGCGCCGGCGGGCGGCGTGCTGATCGGTGAGTCCACCTATCGATTGGTTCGTCACGCGGTCGAAGTGGTGCCCGAGGAGCCCCTCGAGCTCAAGGGCAAGTCCGAGCGGGTCCCCGCTTACAGGCTCGTCCGTATCGTGGGCGACGAAGCGTACGCTCGCCGGTTCGATTCGCCGCTCGTGGGCCGACAAGCGGAGCTCGACGTTCTCGAAACATCGTTCCAGGAGGCACGGACGGACCAGCGGTGTCGGATCGTCACCGCGTTCGGCCCAGCCGGCGTCGGGAAGTCGCGCCTGCTCGCCGAGTTCCTCCATCGCTGCGAGGATCGAGCGATCACCCTGAAAGGGCGATGTCTCCCGTACGGGAGCGGCATCACGTACTTCGCGATCGCGGAAGCGATCCGCGAAGCGGCCGGGATCGCGGAGGTCGACGGGCTCGAGCTCGCGCGCGCGAAACTGGCGGCGCTGCTCGGCGAGCAGGGCCAACCGGTCGCGGAGCGGCTCGAGGGTGCGATCGGCCTGACCGATGCCACCTTCGCCGTGACCGAGACCATCTGGGCGGTCCGCCGGTTCCTGGAGATCCTCTCCGCTCGAAGACCGGTCGTCGTGATGATCGACGACGTCCACTGGGCGGAGCCGACCCTCCTGGAACTGCTGGTGCGGGTGACGGAGACAACCAGCGGAGGGGTGCTCTTGTTGTGCTCATCTCGTCTCGACCTTTTGGAGGAGCACGCGGAGTGGGGCGAGAACCGTCCCCATGCGCGTGCGATCGCCTTGGAGCCGCTCTCGGATGACGAGAGCGAGAGCATCATCGGGCACCTCCTGGGGGACGTCGCCGTCGATCACAGCGTTGCGACCAGGATCGTGGGGGCATCGGGTGGCAACCCGCTCTTCGTCGAGCAGATGCTCTCGATGTTGATCGACGACGAAGTGTTGTCGCTCGAAGGAGGGCGCTGGAGACCCACGGCGCCCGTCGAGACGATCGAGATGCCGCCGACGATCTCGGCGTTGCTCTCTTCGAGGCTCGACCGGCTCGGCGTCCCCGATCGGGCGACGATCGAGCGGGCGGCAGTGATCGGGCAGGTGTTCTATCCGAGCGCCATCGAGGTGCTGCTCCCCGAGCCGTTGAGGGCGCACTTGCCGGCGAGCCTCCTTTCGCTCGACACCAAGGAGCTGATCCGTCCCCACCAGGACGTCGTTCTCGGGTATCAGACGTACCGGTTCCTCCACATCCTGATCCGCGACGCCGCGTACAGCGGCCTGTTGAAGCGGACCCGGGCGGAGCTGCATGAGGCGTTCGTGAACTGGCTCGAAGCAGTGGCTTTCGAACGCGCCCTCGAGTACGAGGAGATCCGCGGCTACCACCTGGAGCAAGCGTTCCTGATCCGGAAAGAGCTCGCGGCCGCCGACGACCACGTCAGGCTCCTCGGCCAGCGAGCGGCTGCCCACCTGTCCTCCGCCGGCCGGCGGGCTCTGGCCAGAGGCGACCTCCCGGCGGCGGCGAACCTCCTGCGCCGTGCCGCTGCGCTCCTCCCCCAGGACGACCCCGTCGCGCTCAGGCACCTGATCGACGTCGGCGAAGCACTGTTGGAGCTCGGAGACTTCTCTCAAGCCGACGATGTCCTCTCCGGGGTCGTCGATCGCGCTGACCTGCTAGGTGAAGCGGGGCTCGCGTACACCGCACGCCTGTCGCGACTCCGGCTGCACTACGAAACCGAAGGCGAAGAGACGGAGGGCCAGGTCCTCGGCGTCGTGACCGAGGCCATCTCGATCCTCGAGCCGCTCGAGCATCAGGAGGGCCTGACGCGGGCATGGTGGTTGGTCACGCTCGTGCACTGGACGAACGGGCGGTACGGAGAAGCCGAGTCGGCAGCCGAGCAGAAAGAGACAGGCGGAGACCGGAAAGCCGAGGCGTTGATCTTGTGCTCGATCGCCCACCTCGAAGCGATGCGAGGGGACTTCGAACGGGCCCGGTCCCTGTACCGGAAGAGCCGCGCGATCTTCGTGGAGTTCGGATGGAAGCTCCAGGCGGCGCTCACCTCGATCGACTCCGGACCGATCGAGATGCTCGCCGGCAACCTCGACCGTGCCGTCGAGGAACTCCGGACCGATCACGACACGCTCGACGAGATGGGAGAGCACAACTACATCTCCACGACGGCCGCCTTCCTTGCGGAAGCGTTGTATCGGCAGGGGAAGCTGGACGAGGCGGAGGAGTACACGGTCGAGAGTGAGAAGGTCGCGGCACCCGATGACGTTTCGTCCCAGTTCCTCTGGCGGTCGATACGGGCGAGGATCCTTGCACGGCGCGGCGCTCTCGAGGACGGCGAAGCACTCGCACGGACTGCGCTGGACATCATCCGAACGTCCGACGAGCCCGATTCCCAGGCCGAGGGGCTCCTCGGCTTGGCAGACGTACTCGCGCTCGCGGGACGAGTGACCGAGGCGGCGGCTGCCGCCCGCGGCGCGCTCGAGCTCTTCGAAGCCAAGGGCAACATCGTCTCGGAGGCGCGCTCCAGACACGTCCTGCAGGATCTCGGGCAGCGACTCCCACGGTGAGTCATCTCGCCCGCCTGCCGATGCGTACGTGTGATACGTCTCCTGCGTATTGACCCCCCGATCCACCTCGCCCGACACTGGAGGGTCTACGGGGAGGAGTCATGAAGAAAGCCACGCTCGTAAGCGTTCTCGGTGTTTGCCTGGTCATCGGACAGATCGCGGCCTCCGCGCCCGCGGAAGCCGATCCGGGACTCGTCGTGCAGGACCTGACCACGTCGCTGACGGCCAACGACCTCGCGCAAGCGATCGTCGGTTCCGGGGTCAGCGTGT
>VAXZ01000084.1 GCA_005885035.1 Actinomycetota bacterium | reverse complement strand
CCGCGATCAGATGATCCCCCGCCTCGTGTCCGAGGGAATCGTTCACGAGCTTGAAGTTGTCGACGTCGAGCGTGAGCACCGCGACGCCGTGCTCGTGCCGGTCGGCCCGGGCGAGCGCGAGCTCCAGCAACTCGTCGAACATCGCCTTGTTGGGAAGTGAGGTCAGGTTGTCGTGATAGGCGAGGAAAGCCAGGCGTTCCTCCGCCCGCTTGCGTTCGGTGATGTCGAGCATCACCCCCTGGATCAGGGATGGCCGGCCGTCGGGGTCCTTCAACACGAGCGCGCTGTCTTGGAACCAGACCACCCGCCCGTCGGGGCCGATCAACCGATACTCCATCGTGAACGGCTCGCCCGTCTCACGTCCGCGCGTGTACGTCGCGATCGCGCCAGCTCGGTCCTCGGGATGCAGCATCGAGCTCCAGAGATCGGGGTCGTCGAGGTAGGCCTGGGGCGTGACGCCCAGGATGTCCTCGATCTGCGGGCTCACGTACGTGGAGAGCATCGATTCGTCTGCGAGGTCGATGTAGACGATCGCGGGGATCTGCTCGACCAGGGCGCCGTACTTCGACCGCGCGTCGCGCAGGCCGACCTGTGCCTCGATCAGCTCTGACTGATCGATCATGATCCCCAGCCAGTACTGCGGATCGCCGGAGGCATCGCGGATCAGGACTGCCTCTTCACGGATCCACACGACCGCCCCGCTGCGGTGGAGTCCTCGGTATTGGACCCGGAACGGCGCTCCGGTCGCGATCGATCGCTCACAGGCCGCGACGACGCGCTCCCGGTCATCGGGGTGCACGCGCTCCTGCCAGCGGTCGTAGGTCTCGACCCACTCGGCGGGCTCGATGCCCAGCAGGTCGCGGATCCGCGGGCTCACGTCCAGGACCGACGTGCCGGCCGCGACGCCGTCGATGTACAGCACCGCCGGGAGGTGGTCGATCACGGCGCGGTACCGGGACCCGAGGTCGGATCCGGCCGTGCCTGCGGTCGACCGATCATCGCGAGCTGCGGGCGTGAGGAAGCCAGGTCCGAACGCCTGCGCGTCCGGTCGAGCGTCGTCGGGATGGGTCACGGCACTCCGGGGGGTTGGGTAGTCAACCATCGGCGTCACGGCCGAGATCCTTGAGCCTGAGCAAACGTTCAGCTCATTGCGTGACAGGACATCCAGTGGCATCCGGCTTACACCGGTTGCGCGGACCGCCTCAGAGGTAGACGCCGGTGCGGTACTCCGTGACCGGAGGCTCCGGTGTGGTTTGGACGCGGAACCGCAAACGGGTCCGCTCCGATCCGTCGATCGCCAGGACGAACGTGTGCTCGCCCTCCGTCTCGAAGACCAGGCCATCGAGGTTGAGCGCGAGGGTCGCCGTCCCGGGTCCGTTCGGAGAGGTGAAGGAGGCTTCGAGGGCGCCGCGCGGGCCGAAGGCCCGCGCGGCGCCCTCGGGATCGAGGAGCGTCAACGTCAGCGTGTGCTGTCCCGCTTCGGCCGCGACCGTCCGCACGATCAGCCCGATCCCGACACGGTCGTGCCGGGCAGGGAACGCCGTGGTCTGGATCACCTGCCAGCCGATCCCCAAGGCGTGCAGCTTCCCCCCCGACGCCTGCACGGCATCGGCGAGGAACGCCTCGATGTCCATGGCTGCATCCTACGGGGTACCGTTGGAGCGGACGCCGTGAGGGAAGGCGAGGGATGGGTCACGCGCTCGACTACCTGAAGGATGAGCTCGTCGAGCTCGAGACGAACGGGCTGCTGCTGCACCCGCGGACGATGCAGGGCCCGACGGGCGCGCGCGCGACCTTCGACGGGCGCGAGGTCATCAACCTCGCGTCGAACAACTACCTCGGTCTGTCGAACCACCCGCGGATGAACCGGGCCGCCGAGGAGGCGGCCGAGCGGTTCGGCGCCGGAACCGGCGCCGTCCGGACCATCGCTGGACAGATGCAGATGCATCTCGACCTGGAGGAACGGTTCGCGGCGTTCAAGCACGCGGACGCAGCGCTGCTCTTCCAGTCCGGCTTCACGGCGAACGCCGGGACGGTCGCCGCGATCCTCGGACCCGACGACGTGATCGTGAGCGACCGTCTGAACCACGCGTCGATCATCGACGGAGCCCGTTTGTCGAAAGCGGAGATCAAGGTCTTCGAGCACCGGGATCCCGCCGATGCCGAGCGGCTCCTGACGGAAACGGCGAAGCCGGGTCGCCGCCAGCTCTTGATCACGGACGGCGTCTTCTCGATGGACGGCGACATCGCGCCGCTCGCCGACCTCGTGGAGGTCGCCGAGCGGCGCGACGCCATCATGATGATCGACGACGCGCACGCCTCCGGCGTGCTCGGCACGGGTGGCGCCGGCACGGTGGATCACTTCGGGCTGCACGGGCGCGTCGACATCCAGGTCGGGACGCTCTCGAAGGCGATCGGCGTGCTCGGGGGCTTCATCGCGGGCCCGCCCCACCTGATCGAGTGGCTGCAGAACCGGGGCCGTCCATACCTGTTCTCGACGAGTCCCCCGCCGCCGGTCGTCGCGGCCTGCATCGAGGCGCTCGAGATCATCCGCGACGAGCCGGACCGGCTGGAGCGCTTGTGGTCGAACACGCGGTTCCTGAAGGACGGTCTGCACGAGCTCGGCTTCGACACCGGAGGTTCGGAGACGCCGATCACGCCCGTGATCACCGGCGACGAGACGGCGACGCAGACCTTCGCGCGCCGGCTCTTCGAGGAGGGCGTCTTCTGTCCGGCGATCGTCTACCCGACGGTCGCGAAGGGGAGAGCGCGTGTGCGAACGATCGTCACCGCGGACCACACACCCGAGGACCTGGAGGAAGCGCTGGCCGTGTTCGACCGGGTCGGGAAGGAGCTCGGCCTACTCGGCTGAGTCGGCGGCGACCTTCGCCAGGAGTCCGCGGATCAACAGGTCGAGCCCGAACTCGAACTGCTGGTCGGCGCCGCAGTCCGCCCAGTGACGGCTCACGGCGGCCAGGGCGGGGAACTCCTCCTCGGGGATCTCGGCGCCCCGGAAGTGCTCCTCGTGGCGCTCCTTGATCGACCCGGCCTCCATCATGACGAACCCCTGGATGTAGCCTCCGAAGGCGTGGAACGCCTGGACCGTGTCGCGGTCCGACAGTCCCGCCTCCTTGAACAGGCGCAGGGCGTACTCGGTCGGACGGAGCGAGTCGGGGGACGAGGGTGCGGGCCCGTGCGTCTCCGCGAACAGTCGCATCACGTCGGGATGCGCCTGCAGCAGGCGCCGCCACTCCCTGGCGCCGGCCTTCGCGCGATCGAGCCAGTCGCCGCCACCGGTCGGGAGCTCGTAGCTCGACATGATCCGCTCGCAGACGCCTTGGAGCAGATCGTCCTTGTCGCGGACGTGGTTGTAGAGCGACATCGCCTCGACGCCGACCTCGCGGGCGACCCGGCGCATCGAGACCGCGTCGAGCCCCTCCGAGTCCATCACGGCGAGAGCGGCGTCGATCACGCGCTCGCGCGTGAGATGTTCACGCTCCTTCGTGGTAGTCGTAGAGGCCTCCATCGTTCTTCGAACGTTTACCCGTTGCCCGTAGGGTTCGGGTTGACACACTTACAGCGTACGCATATCCTCCGTACACCGTAAGCATACGCCGTACGTCAAGCGATCTCCGCAAGGGGGGGTTTCACATGAAGATCAGTCCGGAAACGCTGGCTCGTGCGAGCAGCCGCCACGCCTGGCGGACGGTCGCGGTCTGGGCGGTGATCCTGGTCCTCGGCTTCGGAGCGTCCGGGGTCCTGTTGAGCAACGCGCTCACCACAGACTTCGACTTCACGAACAACCCGGAGGCGATCCGGGCGCAGACGCTGCTCCAACAGAAGCAGCTGGAACAGGACGTGACGCCGGAGACGTTCGTGATGACCGGCTCGCAGGGCGCGACGACGGACCCGGACTTCACGGCGAAGGTGAACGCGGCGTTGAACGACCTCCGCGCGCTCGACAAGACGGTGGTGCTGCACGTGCCGTCGGCGTACCCACTTTCGAAGCAGGACGCATCCAACCCACAGGTCGCCGCGCTCGGCCCGTTCCCGTCGCAGGACGGCACGGCGGTCCTCTTCAACGTGATCCTCGCCAAAGACAGCGAGAAGACCGCAACGATCGTCGATCCGCTTGACGCGATCCAGGCGAAGTACACGACGGGCGACACGCAGTTCTACATGCTCGGCGAGCCGACCTCGACCGCGGACTTCAAGAAGATCTCCGAGGACGACCTGAAGAAGGGCGAGACCATCGGGGTCGTCGTGGCGATCGTCGTCCTGCTGATCGTCTTCGGGTCGCTGATCGCCGGTGTGACACCGATCATCATGGGTATCTTCGCGATCGGCGTTGCGTTCGGGATCGTCGGTCTGCTCGGAGCGGTGTGGCGCTGGAGCTTCTTCGTCCCGAACCTGATCACGATGCTGGGGTTGGCCGTCGGCATCGACTATTCGCTCTTCATCGTGTCGAGGTACCGCGAGGAACGGCGTCGCGGCCGCGATAACCTCGAAGCGATCGGCATGTCGGGCGCGACGGCCAACCGCGCCGTCTTCTTCAGCGGGTTCACGGTGGTGATCGCGCTCGCCGGGATGCTGCTCGTGCCGACCACGATCTTCCGCGGACTCGCCGGTGGCGCGATCATCGTCGTGCTGATCTCGGTGGCGCTCTCGATGACCTTGCTGCCGGCGCTGATGGCGCTCTTCTCTGATCGGCTGGTGAAGCCCGGCTTCATCTTCGGCCGCGGGCGGACCCTCGAGCAGGGTCGCGCCGGTGGCTTCTGGGATCGTGAGTCGCGCTCCGTGATGAAGCGCCCGTGGGTGTACCTGATCGTCACCGCGAGCTTCATGATCCTGCTCTCGGTGCCGTACTGGACGCAGTCGCGCGCCGACGGGGTCGGCCATGGGATGAAGAAGGGCTTCTCGGGGATCGCGGCGATCCCGGACGGGATCCCCACGAAGGACGCCTTCAACGTCCTCGTCGCGAAGTTCCCCACGGAGAGCGGGGCGCAGTCGACCGCGCAGGTCGTGATCCCCGGGTCGAAGACCGATCCGTCCGTCGCTCAGAAGATCCAGGCGCTGGACGCGGCGATCGCGAACGACGGCGCCTTCGCGACGCCCCAGCCGCCTCAGACGAGCCAAGACGGAACCGTCACGTTGGTGTCGATCCCGTTCGCGGGGGAGGCGACGGACTCACAGAGCGCGGCTGCGGTCGACGCGATCACCCGTCTCCGCGATGAGTACGTGCCGCAGGCGTTCGGCCAGGACTCCGGGGTCCTCGTGGGCGGCGACACCGCGATGACCAAGGACTTCTTCGACATCTCCAACTTCTACACCCCGATCATCATCCTGCTGGTGCTCGGCCTGTCCTTCATCCTGCTCACGGTCGTCTTCCGATCGATCGTCGTGCCGGCGAAGGCGATCGTGATGAACCTGCTCTCGGTCGGGGCCGCGTACGGGCTCATCACGCTGATCTTCCAGCAAGGTGGACCGGCGTGGGCGCATTCGATCGCGAACGCCCTCAACTTCACCCAGGTCGACGCGATCGAGTCGTGGCTGCCGCTGTTCCTGTTCTCGATCCTGTTCGGCTTGTCGATGGACTACCAGGTGTTCCTGTTGAGCCGGATCCGCGAGGAGTACGACAAGAGCGGGGACAACTCCGAAGCTGTTGCGTACGGTCTGCGCACGACCGGTGGGATCATCACCGGCGCCGCGGTGATCATGGTGGCCGTGTTCGCGGCGTTCGCGAGCGGCCGGATCGCCGCGCTGCAGGAGATGGGCTTCGGCCTTGCCGTCGCGGTCTTCCTCGACGCGACGATCGTGCGGTCGATCCTGGTGCCGTCGGCCATGAAGCTGCTTGGCGACCGCAACTGGTACCTGCCCGGCTGGCTCCAGTGGCTGCCCAAGGTCGATGTCGAGGGACACGCCGCCGCCGAGCGGATCACGATCCCGGACACACCTGCCGAGCTCGTGGAGGCGCGCGACTCGAGCGACTGAGCGGGAACCGATCGAAACCCGGAAGGGGGAGGCTGCCCGCGCCTCCCCCTTCCGTCGTCCCCGGGCGAGCGGGTGGCTGCCATGATGGAGCGATGCGTCGGATGACGGACGGCTCGCCGCACACACGGCTCACGCTCGCGGTCGACGTGCTCGCGATCGCTGCGTTCGTCCTCATCGGGATGCGGTCGCACTCGGACGCCGCGGCGGTGTCGATCTTCCTTCGGAACTTCGTGCCGTTCACCGGCGCGTGGCTCGTGGTTGCCTGGCTCGTCGGGACCTACCGCCCGCCGACGCCGATCGGCCTGATCGCGACGCTGCTGATCGCCATCCCGATCGGCGTGCTCCTTCGGGCGGTCTGGGTCCGCAGCTGGAGCGCCGGCGAGGTCCTGACGTTCGCGCTCGTCGCGCTCGTCTTCGCGACGATGCTGATCGGGTTGGGCCGCGCGATCTCGGCGGTGCTCGGCGCCAGGCTCTTCGACCGGCGGGCGTCGTGACCGCGATCGACATGCCCGACCCGGGTGCGGCGCGCAGCTTCTGGCTGGAAGAGGCCCTGCGGGACGACCCGGGCGAGCCGTGCCCGCCGCTGGAGGCGAACGTCGTCGCCGACGTGTGCATCGTGGGCGGCGGCTTCGCCGGGCTGTGGACCGCCGTCCGTCTCAGCGAGCGCGAGCCTGGTCTTCGGATCGCGCTGCTGGAGCAGGACATCGTCGGCGGTGGCGCGAGCGGACGCAACGGTGGGTTCTTCTCGTCGTCGTGGTGGGATCTGCCGGCGCTGACCGGGTTGTACGGCGAGCAGGAGGGTCTGCGCTACGCGCTGGCGATCGCGGACTCGGTCGCGGAGGCAAGGGAGTTCTGCGCGATCCACGGGATCGACTGTTGGTTCCATCTCGAGGGGGCGATGGGGGTTCGAGCCGGATCGTGGCAGGAAGGGATCAGCCGG
>VAXZ01000083.1 GCA_005885035.1 Actinomycetota bacterium | reverse complement strand
GGCAGCAGCACCGCCACGTCGAGCGGCTCCGTCACGGGGCAGGTCACCCTCACGATGTGGATGGGCTACACCCCGCCGCCGCCCGTGGATCAATCGCAGGAGTACCTATCGATCCAGGACATGGTGACCCGGTTCGAAGCGGCGCACCCGAACATCCACATCGACCTGCAGTACGTCAACAGCGACAACGCGCTGCAGAAGGCGACCGTCGCGCTGCAGGGCGGGAAGCAACCGGACATCTCCTACCAGTACGGGACGAACATGCCCCAGCTCGCCACGGCGCCGAAGCTCGTCGACCTGACCCAGCGCGTGCAGGACCCGTCGTTCGATTGGAGCGACTTCTTCGAGGGTGAACGCGCCGTCGCGACCGTGGACGGCCGCGTGCTGGGCATCCCGGCGCTCGTGGACAACCTGGCGGTCGTCTACAACAAGGACCTGTTCGCGAAGGCGGGGGTCCCGACGCCGAGCCCGGACTGGACCTGGGACGACCTGCGTGCCGCCGCGAAGGCGACGACCGACGCCGCGAACAAGGTGTTCGGGCTGGTGTTCCCCGCCGACGCGAGCGAAACGATGGTGTGGCAGTTCGAGGCGATGCTCTGGGAGGCGGGCGGCGACATCCTGAACGCGGACAACACCCAGGCCGCGTTCAACTCCCCGGCCGGCGTCCGGGCCGCGACGATGCTCCAGCAGATGCAGCAGGACGGCTCGCTCTACCTCGACTTCCACCCCGACTCGGGGCAGTACACCAACCTCTTCAACTCGGGCAAGATCGGGATGTTGATCACCGGTCCGTGGGACCTCTCCGCGTTCCCCGACGTGAACTACGGCGTCGTGCAGATGCCGTCGTTCGACCCCGGCGGAAGCCACATCACGATCGCCGGACCCGACAACTGGGTGATCTTCGACAACGGCCCCGATCGGGTGGAGGCCTCGTGGGAGTTCCTGCAGTTCATGGCCTCTCCCGAGAACGTCCTCAAGGACGCGCTCGCGACGAGCCATCTCCCGATCAGGGCCTCGGTCGAGCAGATGCCGGGCTTCTCCGCGTTCGACACGAAGTACCCGGGTGTGGGCACCTTCGCGCAGAACCTGGCGAACGTGACGAAGGCGCGACCCCAGATCACGCAGTACCCGCAGGTGTCCAGCTTCCTCGGGCTCGCACTCGTCAGCATCCTGCAGGGACAGGCCTCGCCCCAGGATGCGCTGAACCAGGCGGCAGATCAGGCGAACGGCGTCCTCGCGGTTCCCACGTAGCCATGGCGGTCCGAGGGGCGAACATCCGTCGCGCGGTCACGTCCGACCACGTCGTCGGTTGGGCGTTCGCCTCTCCCGCCGTGCTGTTGATCGTCGTGTTCGGTTTGATCCCGATCGTGTGGTCGGCGCTCTTGTCGTTCCAGAAGACCAATCTCCTCTCGCCGGCGCATTGGGTCGGGCTTGCGAACTACCGCGCGCTGCCGAAGGATCCTCTGTTCGAGCAGTCGATGGTGCACAGCGCGATCTACACCGTGCTGTTCGTGCCGTTCTCGGTCGCCGGTGGTCTCCTTACCGCCGTCGCCTTGAACCGGCCCCTCCGGGGGATCCGCATCTATCGCACGGCGGTGTTCGTCCCGGTGGTCGTCTCCACGATCGCCACCGTCATCATCTTCCTGTGGGTCTTCGACCCGAACTTCGGCCTCGCCAACTGGCTGCTCGGCAAGGTCGGCCTCGGGCCGTTCGCGTTCTTCACCAGCTCGAACGGCGCCCTCTATTCGATCGTCGCGATGACGGTCTGGGGTTGGATCGGGTTCAACGTGATCGTCTATCTAGCTGCGCTGCAGGGTATCCCGCGCGAGCTCGTCGAGGCGGCGGAGATCGACGGCGCCGGTGCCTTGGGGATCTTCCGCAACGTCACGCTCCCCCTCCTGGGCCCGGTGACGCTGTTCCTCGTCGTCTGGTCGTCGATCAATGCGCTGCAGCTGTTCGACGAGGTCTACCTGGCGACGAACGGCGGGCCCGGAACCGCGACGTACGTCCCGGTCTTCTACCTCTACAAGCTGGCCTTCCAAGGAGGGATCGCCGGGTACGCGGCGGCGATCGCGTACGTCCTGTTCGCGGTGATCCTGGTTCTCACGATCGTCCAGCTGATGGTCGGCAAGCGGATGGTGCACTACGCGCCATGAGCGAGATCCAGACGATCGAGCTGGCGGAACGCGCCGCCGAGGGACCGGCGGCGGAGCCCAAGGGCGGCCGCTTCCTGTTCAGCTCGTGGCACCTCGTCTTGATCCCGATCGCCGTCGTGATGGTCATCCCACTCGTCTGGATGGTCATCACGTCCCTGCAGACGCTGGATCAGACGCGCCACTACCCGCCTTCGCTCGTCCCGACGTCGATGCAGGTCCGGAACTACACCGACGTGCTCCAGCAGGCGCCGTTCGCGAGGTGGTTCGTCAATACGCTGGTCGTCACGCTCGCGTGCGTCGCGGGGAACCTGCTGTTCTGCAGCCTTGCCGGGTACGCGTTCGCACGGATCAGGTTCTTCGGGCGCGAGCTCGCGTTCATCCTGATCCTCGCGACGCTGATGGTCCCGTTCCAGGTGGTCATCATCCCGACGTTCCTGATCGTTCGGAGCCTCCACCTGATCGACACGCTCGGAGCGCTGATCCTGCCGAACCTCGCCGGCGCGTTCGGGATCTTCATGCTGCGGCAGTTCTTCCGCACCCTGCCCGTGGAGCTGGAGGAAGCGGCCAGGATCGACGGAGCCTCGCGGCTGGGGATCCTGTTCAAGATCGTCCTGCCACTGTCGGGCCCCGCCCTGGCGACGCTCGCGGTGATCACGTTCATGTGGACCTGGAACGACTTCCTGTGGCCGCTCATCACGATCTACAACCCCAACAACATGACGATCCAGCTCGGGCTCGCGACGTTCCAGGGCGCCCACCAGACGAACACGAACCTGCGGATGGCAGCCCACGTGATGAGCATGCTGCCCGTCCTGCTGCTCTTCTTCTTCGCCCAGCGGTACTTCATCCGCGGCATCGCGACGACCGGGCTCAAGGGGTAGCGGATGGCCGAGGTACGGCTCGAGCACGTCACGAAGCGGTTCTCGGAGGACGTCGCTGCGCTGGACGACCTCACGCTCGAGGTCGCCGACGGTGAGTTCCTGATCCTCGTGGGCCCGTCCGGCTGCGGCAAGACGACCGCGCTCCGGCTGGTCGCCGGTCTCGAGAAGCCCACGTCGGGGGCGATCGCGATCGGCGGCAGGATCGTGAACGACGTGACACCGCGCGATCGCGACATCGCGATGGTCTTCCAGAACTACGCGCTCTACCCGCACATGACCGTCCACAGGAACCTCGCGTTCGGCCTGAAGGAGCGGCGTACGCCGAAGCCAGAGATCGAACGTCGCGTCCGGGAGGCGAGCGCGATCCTCGGCCTGGATGACCTCCTCGGACGTCGCCCGGCCCAGCTCTCCGGCGGTCAGCGCCAGCGGGTCGCGATGGGCCGCGCGCTCGTTCGCGAGCCCAAGGCCTTCCTGCTGGACGAGCCGCTGTCGAACCTGGACGCGAAGCTCCGCGTGCAGATGCGCGCGGAGCTGAAGCGGATCCACCAGCGCCTGGGGATCACCACGATCTACGTCACCCACGACCAGGTCGAAGCGATGACCCTCGGCGATCGGATCGTCGTGATGTCGAACGGTCGCGTCCAGCAGATCGGGAAGCCGCAGGAGGTCTACCGCCGTCCGCAGAACCTCTTCGTCGCGGGATTCATCGGCAGCCCGCCCATGAACCTGCTGCGCGGTCGCTGTGCCGACGGAAGCATCCGGCTCGGCGACCTCGACCTGCCGTGGTCCGGCCCCGACGCAGCCGAGGTCGCCGTCGGTTTCCGCCCCGAGGACCTCCGGCCTGCCGGCGACGGTGGTCCCTCGCTCGAGTTCGTCGTGGACGTCGTGGAGCCACTCGGGAACGAGGTCGTCGTCCACGGGACGACGGCGGGGACGGCCGTCGAGAGCGGAGCGGAGGAGGAAGCCGAGATCCCGCTCGTGGCCGAAGGGGCACGAGCGGCGATCACGGCGGTCTTCGCGCCGGCCGACGAGCCCGCGCCGGGCGACCATATGCGGCTCGGGATCGTTCCCGACCGGGTGCATCTGTTCGACCTGCACACCCGCGAGGCGATCGGTCGATGACGTCGGATGGCCCGCGGATCGTGATCGTCGGTGCGGGCGGATGGGTGTTCCCGATGGAGCTCGTCCGGGACATCCTGTCGTTCCCCGCGTTGCGCTCGTCGACGATCGTCCTGTACGACATCGATGTCCTGTCCGCCGAGCGGACGGCGGCGTCCGCCCGGGAGCTGATCGAGCTCGGGGCCCTCCCGACTCGCATCGAGGTTCCGACGACGCTTCGCGAGGCACTGCGTGGGGCCGATGTGGCGATCACCGTCTTCCAGGTGGGCGGCGTGGATGCGTTCGCGCTCGACATCGAGATCCCGCGCGAGTACGGGATCGACCAGACGGTCGGCGACACGCTCGGCCCGGGCGGTATCTTCCGGGGCCTACGGACCGTGCCAGCGCTCCGCGAGGTCGCCGAGGCGATGGCCGAGATCTGTCCGGATGCGTTGCTCCTCAACTACGCGAACCCCATGTCGATCAACTGCTGGGCGACCGATCTGCTGGACGCGCGTATCGTCGGGCTCTGCCACAGCGTGCAGGGAACGTCCGAGCAGCTGGCGCGCGAGCTCGGCGTCCCCTACGACGAGGTGACGTTCGCGTGCGCCGGCGTCAATCACACCGCGTGGTTCACGGAGTTCCGCCACGGAGGCGAGGATCTGATCCCGAAGATCCGCGAGGTGATGCGGGCGCGACACGTCGATCGGACGGTGCCGCTGCTCCCGCGATCCGACGACGCCTACGAGAGCATCGAGCGCGTCCGCACCGAGCTGATGCTGCTGACCGGGTACTTCCATACCGAATCGAGCCACCATGCGAGCGAGTACTGGGCATGGTTCCGCAGAACGCCCGAGCTCATCGAGGCGTACCTGGACCGACGATGGAACTACCTGGAGGTCTCGCGGTCCTCCGACGCGAGCGAGAGCAACGCGGAGATCGTGGCGGACGCCAGAGCGAACGGGATCCGTCACGGGGGTGAGTTCGCCGCGCCGATCATCGACAGCATCGTCACGGGAACCGAACGGATCGTGTACGGGAACGTGCGGAACGGCGGCCTGATCGGCAACCTCCCGGCCGACGCCTGCGTGGAAGTGGCCTGCCGCGTGGACGCGACGGGTGTGCACCCGGTCCCGTACGGGACGCTCCCGCCCGCATGTGCCGCACTGAACGAGATCCAGATCACGGTGCAGCGGCTCGCGGTCCAGGCCGCGATGACCGGCCACGCTCACCTCGTCCATGCCGCGATCGCGCTGGATCCCCTCACCGGCGCCGTGCAGGCGCTCCCGAAGATCCACGAGATGGTGGACCGGATGCTCGAGGCCGAGGCGCGCTGGCTCCCGCAGTTCACGTCCCCGGTCGACGTCGGATGAAGCAGCTCAGCGGCAGGGTGTCCAGGGAAGATCGAACAGGTCGAAGGTCTTGAGGATCGCGTTGCGGTTCGCGGCGTTCGCCGGCGGGCAGAACGTGGATGTCTTCAGCTTGTACTCCACCTGGAACACCGCCTTCCCCGCGTTCACGAAGTACGTCGTGTAGTTGCCGCACTCCGAGTACTGCTCGCACTGCTCGTTGATCGCGTAGTCGAAGTACGGCGCCAGGTCGGGCACCTGTTCGACGTCGTTCTTCAGGGCCACCGTGAACCCCTTGCTGTGCGCGAGGTTCGCGAGTGCCGTGTTGAACAGGAGCTGTGTATCCCCCGTGATCGTCAGCCCCGTTCGGTTCGACCACGCGTCGACCACGTCCATCTCCACGCCGTCGAACCCGTTCGCAGCGCAGCGGTCGAGTCGCTTCGAGATCTCGCTCAGGATGAACGTCCGCTGTCCCATGTCGTTGTTGATGTTGAGCCAGAACTCGTTCCGGAAACCGCCGATCGGCCGGCCGAAGAGGCACCCGTTGCAGTTGGCGTTGAACGCTTGGTACTGCGGGTAGTCGGGTCGGAAGCTCTCCGCGCCGCCGGCGTCGATGTAGCAGATCGCCTTGGCTCCGTTCGCATGGATGGCGGCGACGGCAGCGCCGTTCTCTTGCGTGATCGTGCCCCCGGTGCACGCGCCGTCGGTCTGGAAGTCGATGTCGAACACGGACGGCTTGACGGAAGCCCCGCCGGTGAACGGCGTTCCGCTGATGTTCACGTTGATCCCGCCGGTCGAGGTGTAGAGGCAGTTGCCCGACTTGTCCCTCGCGGCCTGGAGCTGGTACTGCCAGCGTGCGTTGGTCGTCGGCTTCCAGCAAGCGCCGGCGTGCGTGTTGCAGGCGACGGGCGCGGCGCACCCTGCGGAGCCACAATCGGCCTCGGCGCGAGGCGTGTGGGTGATCGGACCCACCGCCAGGAAGGAGAACAGCACGAGCATCGTGACCGGCCCGGTCCATCGGCGCATGACGAACCCCCCTCGATGGCGTCAGACCTTCCCATCATCCCGAGCGATCCGACGGTCTGTCAAAGTACGCTCGCTTCGAGATGAAAGCCCTCGTGAAGCATGCGGACGAGGTCGGACTCCGCCTGGAAGACGTTCCGGAGCCGGCCATCGGGATCAACGATGTGCTGATCGGCGTCGAGCGCACGGGGATCTGCGGGACCGACCTCCACATCTGGGACTGGAACGCGTGGGCGAAAGAGACCGTCGTCACACCGCTCGTGATCGGGCACGAGTTCGCCGGGCGGATCGTCGCGGTCGGCTCTAACGTGAACGACTTCCTCCCGGGCGATCGCGTGAGCGGCGAAGGGCACGTGGTCTGCGGCCGATGCCGGCACTGTCTGGCGCCCAGGGCGTCGGCGTGCAGCGGCCGGGCGCGTTCGCCGAGCTGATCGCGATCCCCATGACCAACGTGTGGAAGCACGCCGACGACGTCGACCCCGAGGTCGCGGCCATCTTCGATCCGTTCGGCAATGCGGTCCACACCGCGCTCTCCACGGAGGTCCTCGGGGAGGACATCCTGATCACCGGGGCGGGGCCGATCGGCTGCATGGCCGCCGCCGTCGTCCGCCACGCCGGCGCCCGGTTCGTCGTCGTGAGCGAGCCGAACCCATACCGGCGGGCCCTCGCCGAGCGGATGGGGGCGACGCTGGTGATCGACCCGACCGAACGAGATCTCCACGACGTGCAGAAGGAGCTCGGCATGGTCGAGGGCTTCGACGTGGGCCTGGAGATGTCGGGGAACGCCGCAGCGCTTCACGCGATGGTGGACAACATGGCCCACGGCGGACGTATCGCGGTGCTCGGGATCCCCGACACGGAGATCGCGATCGATTGGCACCAGGTCGTGTTCAACATGCTCACGATCAAGGGGATCTACGGGCGCGAGATGTACGAAACCTGGTACCAGATGACCGTCATGCTCCAATCGGGTCTCGATGTGAAGCCGGTCATCACGCATCGCTTCCCCTGGAACGAGTTCGAACGGGCCTTCGCGGTCGCCGGATCGGGTGAGAGCGGCAAGGTCCTGCTGGAATGGGACACGGGCCTGGGGTAGGGCTCAGAGGATCCGGACCTGCGCTTGGGAGCCGAGCTCCGCGGCGCGCGCGGGATCCAGGCGCGCGGCGCCGGGGATCTCGGCGTTCGCCGTCGCCGCGCCGAGGGCGCGGCAAAGCGCATCGTCCCAACCCAGACCGCCTTCGATCCCGGTGACGAGACCGGCCAAGAAGGCATCCCCGCTTCCGACCGGGTAGCGACCGCGAACGTAGAGCATCCCCTCGTACAGGGTGCCGTCGGGAGCCGCGAGCACGACCCCCTCGGCGCCTCTCGTCACCAGGGCCGCATGGCCGTCACCACCGGCCAGGCCGCGGAGCTTCCGGGCAGCGGTGAGCGCCTCCTCGTGCCGGCCGGTCGGAACGCCGAGCAGCTCGCGCGCCTCGGTCGAGTTCACCTTGACGATGTCGGGCTTCGCTTCGAGCGCGAGCCGGAGCCGATCTCCCTCGCAGTCGACGGCGACCACGAGGCCTGCGGCCCGTGCTTCGACGACCAGGTCGCGGTAGCCCTCGTCGGCGACGCCCCGCGGGAGCGAGCCGCTGATCGTGAGCCACCCGGCGCGCGGGAACAGGGAAGCGGCCGCGTGCACGAGCTCGACCCAGGCGGCGCTCGGCACCACCGATCCGTGCTCGTAGAACTCGGTCAGCCCACCCGACTCGCGGTCCGCGACCGACAGCGATGAACGGTTCTCTCCGTGCGTCCACACGAACACCCCTGGAACGCCTTCGGCGGAGAGCTGCTCCTCGAGCCATTTCCCCGCATGCCCGCGAAGCAGGCTGACCGCTGTCGCCTCGCCACCGAGGACGTGCGCGGCGCGCGCCACGTTCAGCCCCTTCCCGCCGGCCGTTGCCACCAGACCCCGCGGCCGATGGATGTCCCCCTTGATGAGGCGATCGACCTCGAACAGCTTGTCGATCGACGGGTTCGCGGCGAGACAGACGATCATGCGGCGGCCCCCAGCGTGAACATCGACCTACGATAGCTGGATGCCGCGTATCAAGCTCGTCGAGGGCGATATCACGGAAGAGCACGCAGACGCCATCGTGAACGCTGCGAACGCGACGTTGCTGGGCGGCGGCGGCGTCGACGGCGCGATCCACCGTCGGGGTGGTGAGACGATCCTCGAAGCGTGCCAGGAGCTCCGACGCGAACGCTACCCGGACGGCCTGCCGGTGGGTGAGGCGGTCGCGACGACGGCCGGTGAGCTGCCCGCCCGGTGGGTGATCCACACGGTCGGCCCGATCTACCGGCGCGAACGCGATCCGGCGTCGCTCCTCGCTCGGTGCCACCTGGCGTGTCTGGGCGTCGCCGACGAGCTCGGCGCGGCGACGGTGGCGTTCCCTGCGATCTCGACCGGGGCCTACGGCTACCCCGTGCGGGAGGCGGCGGCCGTCGCGATCGACGCGGTGCGGGATGCCGAGACGAAGGTGGACGAGGTCCGGTTCGTCCTGCTCGGTCGAGGGGCCTATCGCGCGTTCGACGAAGCGCTCGAGACCAGCTGACCGTGGGGCGCTGGTAGCCTGGCTCGACATGGACGACGACCTCTCCAACGTCAAGGGTGTCTACGATCACCTCACCGACATCCAGCTCGTCGACTGCCGCGAGCAGTACGAATGGGACGCGGGACGCGTTGACGGCGCGATCCACGTCCCGCTGAACACCTTGATGGCGGGAGCCGGCCCCGCGCTCGATCCGTCGAAGCCGGTCGCCGTGATCTGCCGCTCCGGCAACCGCAGCGAGCTCGCGACGATGATGCTGCAGGCGCGAGGGTTCGAGGCGCACAACGTCGAGGGGGGCATGGAGGCGTGGGAGGCCGCCGGTCTCCCGTTCGAAGCCCCCGACGGCTCAGCCGGCCGCGTAGCCTGAGCCGTTACGCCCGCCACCGCCGGTAGACCGGCATCTCCTCACCCGTGTACTCGGTGGCCACGGCCTCCTCGATCGAGCACGCGTAGTGCACGAGGTCGTACGGCGTGTTGCCGGGCCGCGCTGTGACCGCCGGGTGCGACG
>VAXZ01000161.1 GCA_005885035.1 Actinomycetota bacterium | reverse complement strand
ATCATCCCGGGCATCGAGAACTTCGCTCCGGACCGGACGGAGACGAGGAGCGGGTCCTCGGGATCGCCGAGGCGCTTGTCCATCGACTCCTCGAGCCTCGTGAGATGCTCACCGGCCTCCTGCAGCATCTCGGGCGGTGGGCCACCGTCGCGGAGGAACCGCAGGCAGGCCTCGGTGGTGATCGTGAACCCGGGAGGGACCGGGAGCCCCATGTTCGTCATCTCGGCGAGGTTGGCTCCCTTGCCGCCCAGGAGATCCTTCATGTCCTTGTTGCCTTCGGAGAAGTCGTAGACGTACTTGGTCACAGCCGATGCCCCCACGCGCTTGAGCGGTCCAGGAGCGGTCAGTGTACGGCGGTACCTGCGCGGGGATTGCCGCGGATGACGAGCGCTGGATGAGGGCGGATCGTCGGCCACGCTGCGCATAATCCGGCCCGATGGACATCGCCGCGTTCCTCGCCGGGTATCCCCCCTTCGACGGGCTCGACGGCGACCAGCTGCGACGGATCGCGTCCGCGACGCAGGTGGAGTTCTTCCCGGCCGGTACCACGATCCTCGAGCGCTCGGGCGAGCCAGCGGCGTACCTGTACGTCGTGCGCAAAGGGGCGGTCGAGATCCTGGACCAAGGCCGTCTGGTCGATCTCATCGGTGAGGGGGAACCCTTCGGCGAGCTCTCGCTCGTCTCGGGGCAAGGACCGGTCGCGAGCGTTCGTTCGGCTGAGGACACCCTTTGCTACCTGATCCCGCGGGGTCTGGCGCAGGAGCTCCTCCAGGGCGCCAGCGGTGCTCGGTTCCTCGCCTCAGTGGCTCGCCGACGCCTGGACTCGACGGTCTCGCCGACCGAGATGCCGGACCTGCTCACCCGCGTCGGCGCCCAGGTGCGACGCCCGCTCGTGACGGCGCCACCGGACGCGACGGTCGCCCAGGTCGCCTCGTTGATGACCGAAGAGCGCGTGTCCTCGCTCCTGATGCCGAGACCCGTGTCGCGGAGGTGCTCCTCGGGATGCTCGAACGAGGGATCCACCATCTCCCCGTGACCGACGGCGCCGGCACGGTGATCGGCATGGTCACCGACACCGACCTGCTCGGCCTGGCGCAGCAGTCCCCGTTCGCCCTCAAGAGCGCGATCGAACGTGCGCCGGACCGTGACGCGGCCGTGGCAGCGGCGCGCGACCTCCCGGAGACGGTCGCGACGCTCGTCGGTACGAGCGTCGATCCGGTCGACATCGGACACGTGATCGCGGTGACGATCGACGCGCTCTCGCGACGGCTCTTGGAGCTCGGCATCGCTCGGCTCGGCGAGCCACCGGTCCCCTGGGCGTGGCTGGCATTGGGAAGCGAAGCACGTCGCGAACAAGCGATGTTCACCGATCAAGATCACGCGCTGGCGTTGGAGCCCGGCGATCGTGCGGATGGGGACGTCGACCCGTACTTCGCCGAGCTCGCACGCGCGGTCACGGATGGACTCGAGGAGGCGGGGATCCATCGGTGCCACGGGAACGCGATGGCCGAGCATCCCGCGCTCCGTCGCTCGGTCGATGGCTGGGTCGAAGCGTTCCGCGGGTGGATGCACGATCCGGGATCTGAGGGCAGCATCCTTTCGTCGATCGTCTTCGACTACCGCCAGATCGCCGGGCCGCTCCAGGCGGAACCCGCGCTCGACGAGGTCGTGCGGAGCGCCTCGCATGTGTACCCGATGTTCATCCGACACCTCTCTCGACGGGCACTCGATCTGAAGCCGCCGACCGGGTTCTTCCGAGACCTGGTGGTGGAGGCGAAGGGCGAGCACGCGGGGCGGCTGGACATCAAGCACGGCGGCATCACGATCGTCACCAACCTCGCCCGCGCTTACGATATCCGCACCGGGCGGAGCGACAAGGGCACGCTCGAGCGGCTGCGCGCAGCGTGCGACGCCGGCCAGATCTCGGAGGGGTCCCGTGAAGCGCTCGAGGAGACGTTCCGGCTGCTCTGGGCGATCCGCTTGGAGCACCAGGTCGCGCAACACCGGGCCGGCGAGGCGGCCGATGACTTCGTCGACCCTCAGGAGCTGGGGCCGGTCCGGCGCCGCGCACTCAAGGAGGCCTTCCGGATCATCGCGGCCGAACAACGAGCGCTCCATCTCCAGCTGGGGATGGGATGACCCCGGATCGTCCGCCCCCTCCGAGACGTCGATCGCGCCGAGCCGACTGGCGCGCCGCCGAGCTGATCGCCCTGGACTTCGAGACCACGGGCCTCGACCTGGACCGCGACGAGGTGATCTCGTTCGGCTTGATCCCCGTCCGCGACGGCCGGATCGACCTGTCGGGTCAGCTGTATCAGGAAGTGGCGCCCGGCGTTGGTCCAAGCCACAGCTCGATCCGGATCCATCATCTCCGCGCGCAGGACCTGGCAACCGCGCCCGCGATGCACGAGGTCACCGAAGCCCTGCGCGAAGCGCTCGAGGGCAGGTTCGTCCTCGCGTGGGCGGCGGGTGTGGAGATCGCCTTCCTGCGGAAGGTGTTCGGCGGCGGGAGGCGAGCCTGGCGCAGACGCACGATCGACGTGCGGACGCTGATCATGGCCGTCGAACGGTCGCAGGGCGACGGAAGCCCCGGCTACTACGCGCTCACCGCCGCCGCCACCAGGTTCGGGGTGCCGATCGAGCAAGCTCATCACGCGCTCGACGATGCGTTCATGACAGCGGAGCTGTTCCTGGTGGCGGCGAACGCGTTGGAGGCTCGCGGGAGCGGCTCGATCCGCGACCTCCTCCGGATCACCGCCCGAGGGTAAGTTCTCCGCCGTTCGATACTCCCCGCGTGAAGCCGGTGTACGCTGCCCTGCAGGCTTCGACGGAAGGAACCCGCTATGGCTCACGCGAAGGACAAGGGCGCTTCGA
>VAXZ01000110.1:7050-13852 GCA_005885035.1 Actinomycetota bacterium | reverse complement strand
CGAAGAACACCTACGCCGCCGAGGTGGCCGACGATCTCCGGCCGGGGGACATCCTCGTCTCGCTCGTGGAGCTCGACCCCGCGCTCGCCGGTCGCGGGCTCTACGCCGCGCAAGGGGTTCCCACCGTCCGCGTCGGCGATCTGGACCCGCGCGCGCTCCAGGCCGCGGGTCCCGGACGACTCGGCGTGCAGCGGTTCTTCTCGCTCCACGGCAGGGCCTTCAGCCTCTACGTGATGGCGCGCGAAGGTCCGGGGCTCGAGCACGCCCTCCGCGCGATGAACGCGAGTCTCCGGTCGCTCACGGTCGGTGTCGGATGAGCGAGCCGGCGTGGGTGGCCGTCGGCACGCTGGCCGTCGTGGTCGTGTGGCTCGGGCTCGCCCTCGTCGGCGCGGTGCGGGAGCTCGGAACGCTGCGCGGCCGGGTCGATGCGCTCGAGGCGGCCGACGCGCCCACGACCCACCTGGGAACTGGCCTGGCCGTGGGCGCGCCGGCCCCCGCATGGACGATCGCCACGCCCGGGGGTGGCCTCGCGTCGTCCTCGGCCTTCGAGGGCCGGCGGCATCTGCTCGTGTTCGCCGACGCGACGTGCCGCGCGTGCGACGACCTCGTCCCGGCGGTGATCGCCGCGGCCAGCCGCGGAACGGTGCCGCCGCTCGCGGTGATCGGCCGCGGGGACGCCGCGTCGACCCCCGGGCCCTGGCGAGCCGCCGACGTTCGCGTTCGGATCGGGAGCGAACGGGGCAACCAGGTGTCGGAGGCGTACCGCGTCGACGTCAGTCCATTCGTGTTCGTGATCGACGAAGGCGGCTCGGTGATCGCTCGCGGCGGCGCGGTGACCCTCGACGACGTGGTTCGGCTCGTGCGCGAGGCCGAGGGCGTCCGCATCGTGGCCGCCGGGGAAGCCTGACGTGTCCGAGCGACATCCGCTCACGCGCCGCGGGTTCCTCACGCGAGCGAGCGCGGTGGCGCTCGCCAGCGTCGGCGCGGCGGGCGGCCTAGGCCGCCGCCGCGCCGACGCCCACGTGAAGCCGAAGCCGTGCCGTGTGCGCTGCGAGCCGATCAGCCGGACGGGATGCGCGTGCGGCGGCAACCTCTACCGATGCTCGGGCTGCAGCACGTCCTTCCACGCCTGCATCGACGGCCGGCCGTTCCGCTGGTTCTGCTTGCGGCGAGCGTGCTGATCGTCCGAAACGCCGCCCATCCCGACCGCCCGGATCGTTCATACGTAGGCTAGGCGGATGCAAGGAGCCGAGAGGAGGAGGACATGGCCGGCGTAACGCTGGACCCGTACCTCAACTTCAAGGGGAACGCCCGGGAGGCGATGGAGTTCTACGAAGGCGTCTTCGGCGGCAAGCTGACGATCTCGACCTTCGCCGAGTTCCACGCGTCAACCGATCCGAGCGAAGACGACCTGGTGATGCACGCGGACCTCCACGGTCCGGAGGGCATCCGGTTCATGGCGGCAGACACGCCGAACCGGATGGAATACAAGCCAGGGACGAACTTCTCGATGTCGCTCAGTGGCGAGGACGAGGCGGCGCTCCGCGGGTACTTCGACAAGCTCGCCGACGGAGGGAACGTGACGATGCCGCTCGAGAGAGCAACGTGGGGCGACACGTTCGGCATGTGCGTCGACCGGTTCGGCATCAGCTGGTTGGTCAACATCTCGGCTCCGCAGGCGTAGATCTGGCGAGGGATCGCCGGATCGCTTCCGTTACGGGCGCCGCTCCAGGAGGGCGTAGCCCGTGTCCCGGAGCGGCCGGGATGTGAACATGCGAACCACCCTGTCCCGGAGCGGGATCGGAGCGGGTCGGTGGAGTTGCTGCGACCGCTCGCCAAGGTAGCTGATCTCGGCCACGACCCACCCGTGTTCGGCGAAGAAGTCCGTCCAATCGTTGGGGTTGAAGCGCACGGGGGCTTCCGGCAGGGGCTGATGCTTCTGGTACGCGCGAAGCAGCCGCGTCGAGAAGTACTCGGTCACCCACAGCTCGCACGAGGAAAGCGCGTGGAGCTCGTTCGCGAGGGTTGCGACCTCGTCCTCGCTGAGGTATCCGATGAGACCCTCGGTTAGCGCCATCGACCTTCCTGACGACCTGCTGATGACGTCGAAGACTTCCCGGTAGGCGTCGGGGTCGGTCAGATCGAGGCCGAACCGCTCGACCGAACACACCGGTGCTTCACCGCGAAGCAGTTCGGTCTTCGCGGCGATGACGCTCGGGTCATCGATCTCGATCCACCGGAGCGACGATGGAAGATCCATCCGATAGGGACGGGCATCCAGACCGGCTCCGAGGTCGAGGATCGTGTCGATACCGGTGGAGACCGCCTCGCGGAGGAAGTCGTCGATGAGCGGGGTTCGCATCGCGACGACCCACGCTCCGTCCGGTCGGCTCCTCGCGATCTGGAGACCGCGAGCGCCGGCGAGCGTCACAGCGAGCGGGTCGTGGAATAACGCGTCTGGCCGCTCGGACTCCATCGCGCGCCACCCTGCGGTTGCCAGCGCAGTATCGGACACGTTCCGTATCTGCTCGGCGCTCATCGGGGCGGGCTTAGGATGGTCTGACGGCCGATCACCTGAGCGAGCCCATCCGCACGAGGTACGCCACGAACGAAGTCTCGTAGCTGTCGAACGCGATCCGTCTCGTGCCGGTCGTGAGTGCGATCGACGGTTCGTCGTTGATCCGGTAGGGCGCCTTGCTCGCGTCGGTGAGCCGCCGGAAGGGCCCCCAGGTCGCGCCGCCGTTGGGCGACTCACGGGAGAGCACGTCGATCCGTGCGCGGGGGTCGGTCGGGTCGCACGGATCGGCAACGGATCGCCGGCGGCACGCCGCGAAGGCGACGGAGAGCCCGTCGGAACCCGTCGGGAGAACGGCCGGTCCGTAACCCGCCGCGTACAGCACGCCGCCGGCCGTCGCGGGGAACGACGCGACGGCCAGCTCCGGACCGAGCGTGACGCCGTCCCAGACACGGACGAGCACCTTGCTCTGCGTCGTGAACGCGACCGCGACCCGAGGGTCACCCGCGATCGCGGATCCCGTGGCGGCGGCGTAACGCTGCCCGTCGTTCGGACTCGAGCCCACGAGCGTCGTCGGCGGCGTCGAGCTCGTGAGATCCGTTCCGCCGGCTGACGACAGGGCCACCTGCTGGGCGCCCCTCTCGTCGGCGAACCACACCACCGCGACGTTCGTGCCGCTCACGCCGATGTCGGGGAGCCCCGCGAACCCCTCGCGGGACCCATCGGACACCGAGGAGGTCGTGGCGACGGTTCGCTTCGACCAGGTCGCTCCGAGGTCCTTCGTGGTGGCGAACCGGATCGCGCCCGTGTTCGCGTTCGTCCACACGGCGAAGATCTCGTGCCCGTCCACCGCGAGCCTCGGATAGTCGACCCGCCCATCGAAGGCGCTCAGCCGGCGCCGAGCTCGCCAGGTCGCCCCGTGATCGGTGCTGATGCGGATCCAGAACGACCGCCGGGCGATCGGGCTGTAGTGCAGGTAGCTGGTCTGGCTGACCCACCCGACCACGGCGAGGTTCCCATCGGCCGCGATCGAGGGACGTTCGGCCTGCACGTCGCCGGGGCTCACGCGCTTCGGTTTGCCCCATGCCGCGGGAACGGCGCCTGACGGCGAGCGCTGGACGAACACGCCCATCTTCGGCGAGCGATCGGTCGCGCAGGCGCCCGAGGGCGGCGGGCAGTCGCTCGCCCACGCCGACAGGAGTCGTCCCCCCGCCGTGGCGAGCGACTTCCCGGGGTTCCAGCTGAACGGTGCCGAGGCGGCCTGCAAGGCGAGCACCGGTCCCGGCCGGGCGACGCCGGCGAGGATCACGACGGAGGCGACCACGCTGAACGCGAGGCGGCGGGCACGGCCGGACATCGACGGCATCGTACCGGCGGTAGCATCCCGACCAGTGCAGGCCCGGGTGCCGGAACGGTATACGGAGGCGTCTTAAACACGCCGGCCCGAAAGGGCATGTGGGTTCGAATCCCACCCCGGGCACCTTCCGGCGACAGGCGCTCTCCGAGCCCTGGTCGGCTGGCGCTGCCGGGGAAGGCGGCCTAGGCTCGTGACCGTGCAAGAGTGTTCGAGCTGCGGGGCAAAGAACCCCGACCGAGCTCGGTACTGCAACGCGTGCGGAGCTGCGCTCTCCTCGAACCCCCCGCAAGGCGAGTCTCGCCGGCCGGTCACGGTCCTGTTCTGTGACCTCGTGGGATCGACGGCCCTGACCGAGCGTCTCGATCCCGAATCCGTTCGGGCCCTGCTGGCGCGCCATCTCGGGGCCATCCGGACGATCGTCGAGCGGCATGGCGGCATCATCGAGAAGTTCGTCGGGGACGCGGCGCTGGCCGTGTTCGGCGTACCGCAGGTCCACGAGGACGATGCCCTTCGGGCCGTGCGCGCTGCGACCGAGATGCGTGAGTCTCTCGCCCAGCTCAACGAGGAGCTGGCCCGCGATCGGGGACTCACCCTCGCAACCCGAACGGGCATCGCCTCGGGCGAGGTGGTTGCTGGAGACCCTTCAGCCGGCCATGCCTTCGTCACCGGAAGCGTCATGAACCTGGCGGCCCGTCTGGAGCAGTCGGCGGGTCCCGGCCAGATCCTCCTCGCAGACGAGACCTACAGACTGGTGCGCGATGCCGTCGCGGTGGAGGAAGCGGGCTCGCTCTCGCTGAAGGGTATCGGCCCGGTCGTTGGCCACCGTCTGTTGAGCGTCTCGCCATCGGCGTCGGGCCACGTGCGACGGTTCGATTCGCCGCTCGTCGATCGCGAACGCGAGAGCGTCCTGCTCCAGCAGACCTTCGATCGCGTGGTCGCCGACCGTCGGTGCCAGCTCTTCACGGTCCTCGGTCCGCCGGGGATCGGGAAATCGCGTCTCGTCGAGGAGTTCCGTCGCACCGCGGAGGAGCGCTCCCTGGTGCTGCAGGGACGGTGTCTCTCGTACGGCGAGGGAATCACGTTCTGGCCTGTCGCAGAGGTCGTGGGACAAGCGGCCGGGCTCACCGAGGCCGATCCGCAGGAGATCGCTCGCGGGAGGATCGCCGCGGTGCTCGCGGGCGTCGACCAGGCGCGATTCGTCGCCGACAGGGTGGTGGAGGCCATCGGTCTATCGACCGGGAGCGCCGCTCCGGAAGAGACGCTCTGGGCCATCCGACTCTTCTTCGAGGCGCAGGCGACCCGCCAGCCGCTCGTCCTCGTGTTCGACGACATCCATTGGGGCGAGTCGAAGTTCCTCGAACTCATCGAACAGATCGCTGACTGGTCCCGCGATGCACCGATCATGCTGCTGTGCCTCGCCCGCCCCGAGCTGCTGGAGACCCGGCCCGGATGGGGTGGGGGGATGGTGAACGCCACGACCATCCTGCTCGACACGCTGCAGCCCGAGGAGACCGACACGCTCGTGCTGAATCTCTTGGGGGCGACCGAGCTCCCCCCGGGCGTCAGCGGGAAGATCGTCGAGACGGCCGGGGGCTATCCCCTGTTCGCCGAGGAGATCGTCTCGATGCTGATCGACGACAAGCTCCTGATCCGTGAAGGGGACACGTGGGTGTCCGCCCGTGATCTCTCCGAGATCTCGCTCCCGCAGACCATCGCGGGACTGCTGGCGGCGCGACTCGGCCGTCTCAGTGGGGAGGAACGCACCGTGCTCGAGCGCGCCTCGGTGATCGGGCGAGATTTCTCCACAGGCGAGGTGTCGGCGCTCACGGTTGCCTCGGAGCGATCGCACGTTCCGGAGCTGCTGCGGTCGCTGATGCGGAAGGAGCTCATCCGTCCCGCTTCGGAACGATCGGTCCCCGACGCCTACCGCTTCAGGCACCTGCTGATCCGCGACGCCGCCTACAACCAGATGGCGAAGACGACTCGAGCTGGGTTGCATGAGCGATACGCCGGTTGGCTCGTGGATCGCCGGAGTCAGCGGATCGATGAGGGAGAGGAGATCATCGGGTATCACCTCGAGGAGGCGCACCGATTGCTCCGGGACGTGGGGCCAACCGGCGCTCACGTCGGCGAGCTGGGCCGCAGGGCCGGGGAGTATCTGGCGACCAGCGGTCGACGGGCATTCGAGCGGGGGGATGTTCCCGCTGCCACACACCTCCTTCGCAGGGCCGCGGACCTCCTTCCGAAGGATCATCCCGCGTATCTCGAGACGCTCGCCGACCTCCACGATTGCATGTTCATGTCCGGCTCGATCGAGGAAGCGACCGTCCTCTTGGACGATCTGATCGAACGTGCCTCGCATGCCGAGGACGAGGAGCTCAAGTCTCGGGTGGAGCTGGATCGGCTCTGGCTGGAATTCACGACCTCCGCACTCGGCTCGACGGTGGAGCAGTTGGGCGAGGCCCTCGAAGCGGTGGTCACGAAGCTCGAGCAGCGCGGTGATGAGCGGAACCTGGCCACGGCGCTCGAGCTGCTGGCGACGGTTCAGTGGTGTTCGGGCGACGCAGGAGCGATGATGCGTCAGTCCGAACGTTCGCTGGCGCTGGCCCGCAAGGTGGGCAACCGCAGGTACGTAGCTGGTGCAGCGTCGTACGTCGCTACCGCGCTCCTCGCAGGGGAGACATCGTGTTCGGTCGCGTTAGCCAGACTCCAGGCCTTCATGCGCGAGATCGCGGACGACCCCGTGGCGGCGGCGGCCGTGGGACTGCATCTCGGACTCCTGCTCGGGATGGTCGGACGGTTCGATGAGGCGAGTGCACGCGTCGCGGCGTCGAGGGACGTGTTCTCCGGGCTCGGACAGAGCCGGTGGCTCGCCGATACGGCATCGAAGTCCGGACTCATCGCGCGTCTCAAGGGACGCTATGACGATG
>VAXZ01000110.1:0-6775 GCA_005885035.1 Actinomycetota bacterium | reverse complement strand
TCGAGCTCTACCGCCGGAAAGGCAACCTGGTCGGGGCTCGTCGTGCCGCTTCGATCGAAGCCGCTATCGCTTGATCCGTGCGTCAACCGGCTGGCTCGTGACCTGGGACCCGCCGGTAGTCGGTGAATGACGTCTCCGTGCGAACGATGCCTTCGATCTGTTGGAGCTTGGTGAAGACTGCCGACGCGACCTCCTTGAAGGTCGGGCCCTCGAGCGCGAGGAGGATGTCACATCCGCCGTACACGATCGACGCACCGTGGAACCGGTCGCCGAGCTCGTCTCCGAGGCGTCCGAGCACCTCGCGCGCTCGTCCCTTCTCCACCCAGACGCGGACGAAGGCGACGATGTCGCACGTATGCCTCTTCAGCCCGATCAGCTCTTGGGTGGGCCCCATGTAGACCGGGCCCTCGTAGGCGAGCTCGTGGGTCACGCCATCCCAGAGGGCGTCCGCGAGCTGATCCTGGATCCCATTCACATCTCCGTCATCGAGCCGGAGGTGCACGAGACCCTTGAAGGTTCCGGCCAGCTCCACCGCGGCCGTCACGGGCCCTTCCGGCCGGGACATATCCTGCAGCTGCCGGATGAACTTCGAGGCGTTGCGATCCGGATCTTGCGTCGTTGCGCTCACATCGTGCACGAGCACGTACGCATGCAACCCCGTGTAGGCGTAGTCGTCCCGCTCCTCGGTACCCACAGAGCCTCCCCTCGTAGCGGCCATCCACTCTTACGCAGCAGGCGACGGGTCGCAACCCGGCCTGGTCGCGCCGGTTGGCCGCACGAGGAAGATGTGCTCGGATGACCTGATGAGCAGCGACCCGGACCGTGAGGGCGTCGACGCGACCCGCCTGGCCCGCGCCGTCCGGACCACCACGGAGGGCGCCGCCCTGGGCGTGGCACCGCATCGCGAGCGCCATCGCCAGACGAACTGGCTGCGCGACGTGATCCTGGGCGGCCAGGACGGATTGGTCAACATCCTCGGCATCATCCTCGGCGTGATCGCGGGGGGAGGGTCGAACACGGTCCTCGTCGCGGCCGGGTTCGCGGCCGCGATCACCGAATCGATCTCGATGGGCGCGGTGGGCTACACCTCATCCGTCTCGCAGCGCGACTACTACCGCGCCGAGCGCGAGCGAGAGGAAACCGAGGTCGACACGATGCCCCAGGCGGAGCGCCAGGAGATCCGCGAGATCTACGCCGCGAAGGGGTTCTCGGGGGAGCTGCTCGACCAGGTCGTCGACACGATCACCGCCAATCGCGACCGGTGGGTCGCCACGATGATGGACGAAGAGCTGCACCTGCAGCCGGTCGAGCGGGCCGACATCTTCCGCAGCGCCATCGTGATCACGATCGCAACGCTGATCGGTCACCTGATCCCGCTGCTGCCGTTCCTCTGGCTGGACCGGACGCCGGCGCTGGTGCTCGCGATCGTGCTCAGCGCGCTGGTGCTGTTCGGCGTCGGCGTCTATTCCGCGGTCACCCTCACCGGCGACTGGCGCAAGAGTGGCATGACGTTCCTGGTGATCGGTCTGGGAGCGGCCGGGATCGGGTTCCTGATCGGTCGGCTGTTCCACTCCGCGGGCGCGTAGCGGGCTCCCGGGCGGGGGCCTCAGTCGTGCCCGTGGACCCGAACCCAGTCGTGCCCCTCGTTCGCGAGCGTGCATGCGCCCGGATCGACCCCACCGGTGTTCAGCACCTGGCCGGCATCCGTGAACGTCCGGGTCTTCGGGTTCCTCGAGCCGACGACGATGTGCACGAGCGGGATGTCCCCGGTCGGGTCACAGGTCGCCACGGCCGGCTCGGACGTGTCGAAGTCGAACTCCACGGTCTGCGTCAGGATCACGCTGGACTTGCCGTCCACGACGATCGGGTACGACCCCCACAGGTCGTAGGTCGCCGACCCGATCTCGACCGACACGTCGTCGATCGTGAGCGGCCGGCGCGACGGGTTGACGATCCTGATCGCGCCGGCGTCGAACTGGGTGCCGCCGCCGATGAACCGAACCCCAGCGTCGCCGTCCCACGGGCTCGGCACGGTGGAATCGCCTCGGATCCCGTCCGCGTAGCCGACGAACACCTTCATCGCGTGCACGTTGCTCGTGGCGGTCGCGGGCGAGCCCGGCACCAACACGAGCGCGGTGAGCATCCCGCACGCCAACAGCGACCTGACACCCTTGCTCATCGAGATCCCCCTCGTGGCATCGGCCAGACGCTCCCGCGACTGTGCGCTCGCGAAGGATGCGTGGGAATCCCGCCGAAGAGTGGTTCTGCTCTCGGCCCGACCTACGCCCTTCGTTCGGAGCTCACCGGGCGGTCGAGGCCCGAGCCACAAGGCGCCCGGGGATGACCTCCAGATGCGGCGCCGAGCGCGCCCCCTCGACGAGGTCGATCAGGAGCGACGCGGCGCGCCGCCCGACCTCCCGGTAGTCCCACTCGATCGTCGTGATCGGTGGGTTGGCGGTCCGGGCCTGTCCGCGGTCGTGGGTGGTCGCGAGCAGTACGTCGTCGGGGATGGCGAGCCGCATGCCGAGCATCGCGCGATGCACCTCGACGCCGACGACCTCCAAGGGGACGTAGACCGCGTCCGGCGCCTCGGCCCGGTCGAACAGCCGCTCGACGCTGCGCGTCATGGCGCCGGCCTCGTCACGGTCCATCTCGGCGGGGTCGATCACCTCGGCCAGGGACTCCTGGCCGTTCGCTGCGCACCAGCTCGCGTAGGCCTCGGCGGAGGATCGGAGGAAGGCGGTCATGGGCGGCATCGAGAGGAACCCCACGCGTCGCGCTCCTCGCTCGACGAAGTGATCGAACACGCTGCGCGTGCTCTCGCGATCCTCGCACTCCACGGTGGCATCCTCGCCCGGGTGATCCGGATCCGCCGAGACGGTGACGAACGGGATCCCGCGCTCGCGCAGGACGGGTAACGCGGTATCGCCGACGAACGGGTCGATCACGATCACGCCGTCGAGGGGGACGCGGTCCCAGACGAGATCGCTCGAGTGGGGCGGCGCGATGACGAGCGCGCGATCCCTCGAGACGGCCACGTCGGTCGCCGCGCCGATCAGCTCCGTGAAGTAGCCGAGATCGCTGAAGCTGACGCGGGTCTGCTTCGGGAGCGACGGGATGACCGCGATCAACCCGGTCTTCCCCGACACGAGGCTCCGAGCGGCGGGGTTCGGTTTGTATCCGAGGCGCTTCGCCACGTCGCGGACGCGCTGGCGTGTATCCGGGTTGAGGCGCCCCTTGTCGTTCAGCGCGTGTGAGACCGTCGTGACCGAGACATCCGCCTCGCGCGCGACATCTTTGATGCTGATCCGATGGTCCCGCGCCATCTGTCAAGGCTACTCCGGCGAACGGAGCCAGCGTTTTCGGGCTCGGTGGTCAGTCGTGGATCCGATGGCGAACGGCCGTCTCTTCGATCAGGTCGGCCGCCCTCGTCTTGCCGTCGCGTGCTCGGATCCGTTCCCCTTCGACCGCCATCCGGCGCCGGAGGTCCCCGTCGGCGAGCAGCTGCCCGACCGCATCGCGCAGCTCGTCGTCCTCGAAGTCGTAGGTCGGGAGCCGCACCCCGAGTCCCAGCTCCGCCATGCGCTGCGCGTTGTCGAACTGGTCCCAGAACAGCGGAAGCACGATCATGGGTTTGCCGAAATGGAGCGCCTCCGTCGTCGTGTTGTTCCCGCCGTGCGTGATCACCAGGTCGCACGCGGGGATGATCGACGTCTGCGGCAGCCGGGCCTCGCCCCACATGTTGTCGGGCAGATCGAACTCGGCCGCTCGCGGGCCTTTGCTGACGACGTAGCGGTGGGGCGTCTCGGCCAGCACCGACACCAGGCGCTTCATCAGGTCGACATCGGCCGAGCCCAGCGACCCGAGCGACAGGTAGACGAGCCCGCCGCCCCGCCTGCGGAGCTCGTCGGGGATCTCCCAAGGATCCTCGGTCCCGCGGACCGACGAGTCGAGCCGGTGCCACGTGGGCGAGAGCGGGCGGGAACGCGGGTAGTCGGCGACCTCCGGATACACGAAGAGGTTCAGGTGGTCGGACTCGTGGATGAACTCGAGATCCGGAAGCGGGGGCGCGCCGTTGCCGGTCATGAACGCGTCGTAGCGCTCCCACGTCGCGCGATGCGTCCGTTCGTATTCGGCGCGGAACCCGTCCCATCCGCTGGGGTCGTCCAGCGGGTAGCCGCTGAAGGTGGGCGGGAGGTCCGGGTCCTTCATCTCGAGCGGGTTGCAGCTCATGATCCTCACCCACGGCGTGCCGTGGGTGAGGAGCGCTGGGAACGCGTTGACGTTGTCCTCCACGATCACGTCGGGCTGCGCGCGATCGAGGATCGCGCGCAGCTGCGGCTCGCAGAACATCGCGCCGTCCATCAGCGAGGACCACACGGGCTCGATGAAGGTCGCGAGCTGTTCGATCGTCGGCTTGCGGAACTCGGGCGCGGTCTCGATCACGAAGTCGGTCCAGAACTGGCCCGCGTCCTGCTCGGCGCCGTCGTCCGGCGGGGGAGCCAGGTCCACCAGATCCTCCTCGAACCCGAGCGGCTCCAGGCGGCCCTTCCACGAGGCCTCCGCCGCGAAGATCACGCGATGCCCTCGCCGCTCGAGGACCTTGCCGATCCCGATGCAGTTGTTCGTGGGCCCGTACGCGCTCTCGGGCATGAAGACGATCGTCAGCCGGTCGCTCATGTGGGCGTAAGGGATACCACGCAGCGCCGCGGATCCGAGGGCGCTCCGTACACTGCCGGGTCGAGATGGACGCCGAGCTGTTCCTCCGCGACCTGGAAGCCAAGCCCGGGCGGCTCCGGTCGCTCGCGGACGGGCTGGACGCCGCGCCCGTGTGGGGCGCGGTCCCCCCGGGAACCCGGCGCGTGGTCCTGATCGGGATGGGGTCGTCGCGGTACGCGGCGGCCGTGATCGCCGCGCGGCTCCGCGCGTCCGGCGTCCATGCGGTCGCCGAGTACGCGAGCGCCAAGGCGGCCACGCCCGGCGGCGCGGGGACGGTCGCGATCGGCATCTCGGCGACCGGCAAGACCGAGGAGACGACCGCGGCACTCCGGCGTCATCGCGACGCCGGGAGCGCCGCGATCGCCCTGACGAACGCCCCCGCGTCAGCGATCGCCGTCGCGGGGACCGGAGTGCTGGACCTGATGGCCGGCCCAGAGGAGGGCGGCGTCGCGTGCCGGACCTTCCAGCACACGCTGGCGCTGCTCCTGGCGCTGGAGGACCGACTGCTGGGCCGCCACATCAGCCGCATCCCGTCGGTCCTCCGTCGCGCCGCCGACGCGACGGAGGACCTCCTGACGCGCCGGGACACCTGGCTCTCGGCGACGGACGACCTCCTCACCGCGAGCGGTCAACCCTTCCTCCTGGCTCCGCACGAGCGGCTGTCGTCGGCGGAACAAGGAGCGCTCGTCCTCCGGCAGGGGCCGCGGCTCCCCGCCCACGCGTGCGAGACGGCCGATTGGCTCCACGTCGGCGTCTACCTGACGAAGTCGCTCGACTATCGCGCCCTGCTCTTCGCCGGGTCCCGGTTCGACGACGAGGCGATGGGCTGGATGCGCGACCGGGGAGCGACCGTGGTGGCGGTGGGCGACGATGTCGCCGACGCGAAGGCGACGATCCGATACCCGGGCGACGACGACCCGGAGGTCGCGCTGCTCACCGAGGTCCTGGTTCCGGAGCTGGTCGCGGCCGATGTCTGGGGCACGGGGTAGCATCCGGCCTCATGCCTCAGCCCGTTCCGACACGAACGGAAGCGATCCGGATCCTCGAGCGGGATCGTCGAACGACGCTCGAGCTGATCCACCGGCTCTCGGATCGCGCGATCACCACGCGCGGTCTCGGCGGCGGCGACTGGTCACCGAAGGACCTGATCGGGCATCTGGAGAGCTGGGAGCAGCACGCGCTCGCCGCGCTCGACGCCTGGGCTCGGGGAGAACCGGCGCCAAGCGACGTGGCGCTCCGGAGCGTCGGCCTCAACGCGCTCAACCGGGCCGAGGTGGAGCGCAAGTCGCGCCGGTCGGCGGCGAAGTCCCTGGAAGAGGCGACGGACACCCACCGGCGGATCGTCGCCGCGATCCGCTTCCTCCCCGAGGAGCGCTGGCTCGCTCCCGCCACGCGACGGGCCCGCCGGCCGCTGGGGCGGAGCATCGGGGGGATCCTCGGCGGACCCACGGGGCCCTTCCGTCACGACGCCGCGCACCATCCGGATCTGCGGGAGTTCGTGGCCGTTCACGCGCGCTGATCGACGGAGCTCAGCGCGGGCGCTGGTCCAGGCACGAGCCGGCGTAGGCCAGGTCGCAGAGCCGCACCACCGTGTTCTTGTCCGTGCCCGGCGGGAAATCACCGTCCAGCGTGGAGCCCTCCCACGTCGTGATGACGCACACGGCACTCTTGTCGTGAAGCGTCGTGTCGCCGCACGCCCCGAACGTCGCGTTCATGTGCAGCGAGAAGTTCACGTTCGACTGCTGGGACAAGGGGGTCGTGAGCGTCACGCCGTTCGTGTCGTACGTGTAGTCGGCGGGCGTGTTCAGACCCTGCAGGCTCACGCTGTTGACCTTGTCCACCGGCAGGGACGGCGGGAGCTGGCACGGTCCCCCGGTGAGCAGGGCCGCCAGATCGAACCAGGAGTAGACACCCGGCAGGATCGTCGTGTTGTTCTTCACCTTGCCGGTGCACACGTAGTCCTGGGCGGGTGTGCCCTGCACCTGTGGATCCGTCGAACCGTAGACGTGCTGGATCGTCATCGAGCCGAAGCCGATGATGTCGTACTTGTCGATGT
>VAXZ01000160.1 GCA_005885035.1 Actinomycetota bacterium | reverse complement strand
CGCGACGAAGGGTCCGGGGGGCTGCTCGGCCACCAGCTCCACGATCTCGGGGAAATAGCGGCCGAGCGGCCGCCCGTCGCGACTGACCAGCTGGACGCCCCCGTCCTCGCCGACCGCGACGATCGTCCGGAACCCGTCCCACTTCGGCTCGTAGGTCCATCCTTCGCCGCGCGGGATCTCCGACTGGGACGTCGCGAGCATCGGCGCGGGGAGGTCTCCTGCGATCGTCCGGCGGGGCACGTCGAGATGGTAGGCCGCAACGGCCGCCGGGCGCTTGCACCCTTCCTCGGCGTGCACGACCATCCGCGCATGGACGACGAGGGGCAGCAGCCCGATCCGGCACCGCAGCCCGATCCGGCGCACCAGCTTCCGCAGCCGCCGCCGCAGGGTCTCGGCTACCAGCCTCCCCCCGGCCTCGGCTCCACACCGACCTCGCGCCCGGCACCGGCGCGCGACGGGAACGCCAACGCCGGGTGGCTGGTGCTCACGGGAGGCGTCCTCGTCATCGTCGGTGTCTTCCTGCCTTGGATCACGGCGACCGGCCCGACCGGCACGTTCTCGGCGAGCGGGAAGGACGCGAACGAGTGGGCGTTCCTGATCCTCGGCGGCTTCGCCACCGTGCGCGGGCTCTCGATGGCCAGACCCGGGCTCTTCCGCTTCCAGCTGGGAACCCCGTTGATCGGCGGCGTGATCCTGGCGGTCCTCGTCGCGCTGCGCTGGAGCGACCTCCAGAAGGCGCTGGACGATCTGCGCTCGGTCCCGCGCGTCACGGCGTCCCTCGGGATCGGCTTCTGGGCCGTGATCGCTGGGACCATCCTCGTCCTGCTGGGCGGCTTCATGGCGATGCAACGCCGCCGGCTGTAAACACGCCTCAGCCCGGCGTCCGCGCCCGCCTCCCCGCCCTCACCCGCTCCTGTTGCGAGAGCAGCACCTTCCGGAGCCGCACGTTCTTCGGCGTGACCTCGACGCACTCGTCCTCGCGGAGGAACTCGAGCGCCTGCTCCAGCGAGAGCTGCGTCTTCGGGATCAGGCGAACGAGCTCCTCGGCGGTGGACTGCCGAACGTTCGAGAGCTTCTTCTCCCTCGTCGGGTTGACGTCCATGTCGTCGGCGCGGACGTTCTCGCCGACGATCATGCCCTCGTAGACCTCCTCGCCGGGACCGACGAACAGCAGGCCGCGCTCCTGGAGGTTCAGCAACGCGAACTGCGTGGTCTGGCCGGTCATGAACTCGGTCCGGAACCCGATCAGCCCACGCGCCGGGACGACGTATTCCATCCGGACCCAGCCGGTGCCATGGTTGACCATCTGCTCCATCCGCCCCTTCCGAAGCGCGAGCAGCTGCGAGACGACCCCCAGGTACTCCTCCGGAGCGTCGATCGCCACGCGCTCCATGGGCTCGTGCGTCTTCCCGTCGATCGTTCGGATCACGACCTGCGGCTTGCCGACCGTGAGCTCGAACCCCTCTCGCCGCATCACCTCCACCAGGATCGCGAGCTGGAGCTCACCGCGGCCTTGCACCTCCCACATCTCGGGCCGCTCGGTGTCCAGCACCCGGATCGAGACGTTCCCGATGACCTCCTGATCAAGGCGCGACTTCAACAGCCGGGCCGTGACCTTGGTGCCGTCCTGCCCGGACAGGGGCGCTGTGTTGATCGCAACCGTGACGCTGAGCGACGGCTCGTCCACCCGGGTGACTGGAAGCGGACGCGGATCGTCCAGGTCCGCGAGGGTCTCGCCGATCGTGATCTCGGGGATGCCGGCCACCGCGCAGATCTCGCCGGGCCCGGCCAGGTCGGCCTCCATGCGGTCCAACGCCTCGGTCACGTAGAGCTCGGCGATCTTGGCCCGTTCGATCGAGCCGTCGGAGCGGCACCACGCAACGGCGTCGCCCCGGCGGAGCTCGCCGTTGCGGACGCGGCAGAGGGCCAGCCGCCCGACGTACGGAGAGGCGTCGAGGTTGGTCACGAGTGCCTGGAGCGGCGCCCCCTCGTCGAACCAGGGCGCGGGCACGTGCTCCAGCAACGTCTGGAACAGCGGCGCGAGCGTCGCCTCCAGGGCGTCGGGCGTGCGCCCGCACTCCCCCGTCCGCGCGTTCGCGAACAGGATGGGGAAGCCGACCTGGTCCTCGTCCGCGTCCAGATCCAGGAAGAGCTCCTCGACCTCGTGCACGACCTCGGCCGGCCGAGCGTCGCCGCGGTCGACCTTGTTCACGACCAGGACCACCGGCAGACGCGCCTCGAGCGCCTTCCGGAGCACGAAGCGGGTCTGGGGTAAGGGGCCCTCCGAGGCATCCACCAGCAGCAAAACCCCGTCGACCATCGTGAGCGCGCGTTCGACCTCGCCGCCGAAATCGGCGTGCCCCGGGGTGTCGACGATGTTGACCTTGACGCCCTGCCACCTGACCGCGGTGTTCTTGGCCAGGATCGTGATGCCCTTCTCGCGCTCGAGGTCCATGGAGTCCATCACCCGCTCCGCGACCTCCTGGTTCGCCCGGAAGGCCCCGGATTGCCAGAGCATCGCGTCGACGAGTGTGGTTTTCCCGTGGTCCACATGGGCCACGATGGCCACGTTTCGGATGTCGTCCCGGCTCGGCATGCCTTGCAGGCTACAGAGAGAGCACCAGAGGCACCGACCCCTGACCGACCCTAAACCCTTTGCCACCTGCAGGTACGTCAAAGGACGTAGCCGATAGGGGGTTGCGCTGCGAGCCGATGGCGCGCAAGGATAGCCCCCGCATATCGGACGTTGGGGGTAACCGCCCCCAACAGGGTGACCTTCCCCGGCCCCCCGCCTAGGGGATAGGACTCCCAAAGGGCTCGGAGAGGAACGTCGTTTTGCGCGTCAGCAAAGACGAACCCGAGGCGGCGGCATCCGCTGTGATGGCGGAAGCCGGCGATCCGGACGGGGTCCGTTGGGCCGTGCCCAACGAGGTCGAGCTGGGGGCGATCGACGACTTCGATCTCGCCCGGGTCCTGTCGGGTCACCTCGGTCTTCCGCTGGCCGATCTGCGGCAGGATGCTCCCGAAGACCAGGCGATCGCTCTCGTATCTGAATCGATCGCGCGAGCCCACGCCGCGATCCCGGTCCGGAAGACGGACGAAGGGCTCGAGGTCGCGATGGCGGTTCCGCAAGATGCCGCGGCAGTCCAGCAGATGAAGGATTCGGCCGGCGTCTCGGTGATCCCGATGGTCGCGCCACCGTCGGACATCCGGCGCGCGATCGACAAGTCGTACCGAGCCCTCGCCGGCGTCGGACGCCACGTCGACGCCTTCTTGGCCGCCGAAGCCATCACGGCGCGGACCGTGGAGACGTCTGACTCTGCCGCCGACGCACCGGTCGTTCAGGTCGTGAATCTCATCATCACGCAGGGCGTCCGCGACCGGGCCTCGGACATCCACATCGAGCCGCAGGAGTCGCACGTCCGCGTCCGCTACCGGATCGACGGCGCGCTGCACGATGTCCTCGCCCTCCCGGCGAACATGGGCCCGTCCGCGATCAGCCGGGTCAAGGTCCTGGCGAGCATGGACATCGTCGAGCGCCGCAAACCCCAGGACGGACAGATCGCGATGGAGGTCGAAGGACGGCCCCTGGACATCCGGGTCGCGACGACCGCGACGATCTGGGGCGAGAAGTGCGTGATGCGCCTCCTCGACAAGAACAGGTCCCTGTTCCGGCTGGGCGACCTCGGGATGCCCGACGCGACGCACGATCGATTCTCACGCTTGATCCGCGCTCCGTTCGGCATGGTGATCTGCTCCGGACCGACGGGGAGCGGCAAGACGACCACCCTGTACGCGGCCCTCACCGAGATCAACAACAGCGAGAGCAACATCATGACGGTCGAGGACCCGGTCGAGTACGTCCTCCCGTCGATCAACCAGATCCAGATCCACGACCAGTCGGGCGTCACGTTCGCCGGCGGACTGAAGGGGATCCTCCGTCAGGACCCGGACATCATCCTCGTCGGCGAGATGCGCGACGCCGAGACGGCTCGCA
>VAXZ01000109.1 GCA_005885035.1 Actinomycetota bacterium | reverse complement strand
GCCGTAGATCACCATCTCGTGGGTCTCTTCGTTGCGCGCGACGTGGAACGAGGGGTCCTCCTCGCGGAGCCGCGCGAGTCCGGTCGCGAGCTTGTCCTCGTCGCCCTTGGTGGCCGGGGTGATCGCGTACGCGAGCAGCGGCTCGGGGAGCTCGACGGGCTGGAGCTGGACCGGGTCGTCTTTCGTCGACCACGTATCTCCCGTGTGGGAGGCCTGCAGCTTGGCCACCGCGCCGATGTCGCCGGCGGGTACCTCGGCGATCGACTCGTGCTCCTTCCCCTTCTGCGTGAAGAGCTGGCCGAGCCGTTCCTCCGCGTTCTGCGTAGCGTTGGAGATGGAGCTGTCCGGGCGAACGCGACCGCTGAAGACCCGGAACATCGTGACGTGACCGACGAACGGATCCGAGACGGTCTTGAACACGAACGCGGTGGTGGGGCCGGCCGGATCGCACGGACGCTCCTTCGTCTCACCGCCCTTCCCGATCACCGTGATCGGGCCGCGATCGAGCGGTGAGGGGAACTCCTCGACGATGAAGTCGAGGAGCCGATCGATCCCGATCGCCCTCGAGGCAGACCCGACGAGCACCGGCGCGAGACGAGCGGCTGCGAACCCCGCCTTCGCACCGTTCACGATGTGCTCCTCGGGGAGCGTCCCCTGCTCCAGGTACTCCTCGATCAACGCGTCGTCGGACTCCGCGACCGCCTCCATGAGCTTCTCGCGCGCGGGATCCGCCATCGCGTGGATGTCGTCGGGCCACTCGGACTCCTCGGCCATCGGTCCGCTGGGATAGAGATCGGCCTTCTCGTGAAGCAGGTCGGCGATCCCGCCGAACTCGTGCTCCTGACCGATGGGCAGCTCGAAGGGCGCGACCTGGGTGCCGAACGACGACACCAGCTGGTCGAGGGTGCTCTGGAAATCGGCGCGCTCGCGGTCGAGCTTGTTCACGAAGATCGCGCGCGGCAGGCCCTCGTCCACGGCCAGCTCCCACGCGTACTCGGTCTGGACCTCGACACCGTCGACCGCGCTGACGACGACGATCACGGCGTCCACCGCACGGATCGCGTTCCGGAGGTCGCCGACGAAGTCCGCGGTCCCGGGCGCATCCAACGCGTTGATCTTGACGCCCTTCCACTCGATCGGCGCCATGGCGAGCGAAACGGAGATCCCGCGCCGCTGCTCATCGGGATCGTGGTCGGAAACGGTATTGCCGTCTTCCACGGTCCCCATGCGTGTGATGGCACCGGACGCGAAGAGCAATGCTTCGAGGAGCGTCGTCTTGCCCGCTCCTCCATGGCCGATCAGCAGGACGTTTCGGATGTCCTTCGCGTCGTACGTCTTCAACGCGGCTCCTTCCGATAGCTGACCGGATGTGCGCGGACCTGGTCGCGGGTTCCGGCATCCTATCGAGTTGCTACGCTCGCGCCCGTTCCGATGGTGCGCTTCCAGCGACAGCCGCCGGGGACGGCGCTCACGCGGGCCTCCCTCTTGTCGGGCGCCGGGTTCGCGGCCGGCGCCGGCTGGTTCGTCGTCGTCGACCAGCTCACGCGGGCAGGGGTCTTCGCGGGAGCCGGGGCAGCGCTCTTGCTGTTCGGGGGGCACCGGGCGAACCACGGCGAGGGCGGTCCGGTCGACCGCATGCTGACCGAGCTGCTCGATCGCGGATGGGACGCGGCCGTCTTGGGGCCGATCGCGTGGGTCTCGCGGAGCGCATCACCCGGGGTGGCGATCGGCGCGATCGTCGCGCTATGCGCCAGCTTCCTGTCCTCCTACGTCCGGGCCCGCGGCGCGGCGCTCGGCTACTCCCTCGAGGAGAGCCACGTCACGCGCGGCCTCCGGTACGCGCTCGTGGCGGCGGGGCTCCTGACCGACAGCCTTGGCTGGGCCGTCTGGGCCGCGGCGGCGACGTCGGTCCTCGCGGCTGCGCTCCGCACGGGTCAGGTCGCCCGCGAAGGCCGATCGTGAGCGAGACGGCCCCCCCGAGTCCTCGCGAACGGATCGCGTACCGCGCCTTCGCGACGGTCGGCTGGCTCGGTCGGACGCTCCCCACCCGGACCGGCCGGATGCTCTTCCGCTGGGCCGGGTCGCTCGCGTATCACGTGGCGCCCCGCGCCCGGTCCATCGTCGCCGGCAACCAGGCGATGGTCCTGGGCAGACCGGTGGACGATCCGCTGGTCCGAGCGGTGACGAAGGAGGCCTTCCGCCGGTACGCGCGCTACTGGTTCGACGCGTTCGACGTCGTCGACTGGCCTGACGATCGGATCGACGCCGCGTTCGCATGGAACGGGATCGAGCACCTGAGCGAACCGGTCGCCGCGGGGACGGGCGTGATCGCCGTTCTGCCGCATATGGGGAACTGGGACGCGGCCGGTCGAGCGATGCTCCAGCGCGGTCTGCCGGTCGTCTCCGTGGCCGAGCGACTCCGACCGGAAGAGCTGTTCCGACTGTTCCTGGAACACCGCGAGGCGCTCGGGATGACCATCATCGGTCTCGACCAGAACGGTCGCGTGGGCCGAGCGTTGACCGCGGCGCTCGGGGAGAGCCGAGTGGTCGCGCTGGTCGCCGACCGCGATCTGACCGGACGCGGCGTCGAGGTCGAGATGTTCGGCGGGCGTCGCAAGCTGCCGGCCGGTCCGGCGCTGCTCGCGCTTTCGAGCGACGCGCCGATCGTCGTCGCTTCGATCTACGAAACGCCGACCGGCTGGCGCTGCGTCCTGCACCCGCTCGCGGAGGTGCCGAGGACCGGGAGCCGTCGCGAGGACGCGACGGCGATCACCCGCGAGATCGCCCGCGCGTTCGAGCGGGCGATCTCCGCATCTCCGCCGGACTGGCACCTGTTCCAGCCCGGCTGGTCCGACCAGGACCGAACGTGAGGATCGCGCTCGCATGCCCGTATGCATGGGACGACGCTGGCGGCGTGCAGGTCCAGGTGCGCGAGCTCGCGGAGCGGTTGCTCTCGCGGGGTCATGAGGTCATCGTCCTGACCCCGGCACGGCGTCCGCCGCCTGAGCGATACGTGGTCGGGGTGGGCCGGCCCGTCGACGTCCCGTACAACGCCTCCAACGCACCGATCGACCCTCGGCCCTGGTCCCGTGGCCGGATCCGGGGTCTCCTTCGCGCGTTCGAACCCGATCTCGTCCATGCCCATCAGCCGACCGTCCCGTCCACCGGCATGTGGGCGACGCTCGAGGCGCGCGCGCCCGTGGTGGGCACGTTCCATTCGGGCGCCACGCGCGCGCGCCTCTACGACCTGACCGCGCCGCTGATCCGCCGGGTGGCCCGCCGGCTCGCGGTCCGGATCGCCGTCTCCGAACGTGCGGCGGCGTTCGAGCGCTCGCGGATCGGTGGAACCTTCCAGATCATCCCGAACGGCGTCGAGACGGCCGCGTTCGCCGACGCGACCCCCGACGACCTGGGCCCGGGGACCAAGCTCCTGTTCATCGGCCGGCTGGATGCCCGCAAGGGGTTCCCGGTCGCGGTGGATGCGTTCCGACGGCTGGCCGCGCGGCGTGACGACCTGCGCCTGGTGGTCGCCGGAGACGGGCCGCAACGCGTGGAGGTCGATCGTCTCGGCGACGGGGATCGCGGACGGGTGCGGATGCTCGGGACGGTCCCGCACGCCGAGCTTCCGGGGGTGGCCGCGGCGTGCGACCTCTACGTCGGCCCGGCGACCGGCGGCGAATCGTTCGGCGTGGTCCTGGTCGAGGCGATGGCGGCCGGGCTGCCGGTGGTCGCGAGCGACATCCCGGGCTACGACGAGGTCGTCCGCGACGGGGTCGACGGGCTGCTCGTCCAGCCTCGGAACCCGGCCGCCCTCGCCGTCGGGGCCGCCCGCGTCCTGGATGATCCGGCGCTGGCCGGGCGCCTGACCGCGGCCGGCCGCGACCGCGCGGCGACGTTCGACTGGTCCGTCGTGGTGGAGGCCGTCGAAGATGCATACGGCCGAGCCCTGCATGCCGGTCCGCCTTCGCTACGCTAGTCCCGTGCTCGGGCTGTGGATAGTCCTCGGGGTGGTCGTCCTGGTGGTCCTGTGGGCGGTGATCGCCTTCAACCGCTTGGTCACGTATCGGAACCGCGCGGAGGAGGGATGGTCGGAGATTGACGTTCAGCTCCGCCGGCGGTACGACCTGATCCCGAACCTCGTCGAGACCGTGAAGGGATACGCGGCGCACGAACGCGAGCTGTTCGAGGAGGTAGCCCGGGCTCGCTCGGCCGCGATCGGGGCCACCGGAGCCGCCGAGCAGGCCTCGGCCGAGAACGCGATCACGTCCGGACTCCGCAAGCTCCTGGCCGTGGCGGAGAACTACCCGGATCTGAAGGCCTCGGCGAACTTCCTGGCATTGCAGGAGGAGCTCACCGGGACCGAGTCGAAGATCGCCTATGCGCGCCAGTACTACAACGAGCAGGTGCGCTTGCTGAACACGCGGATCCAGTCCTTCCCGTCGAGCGTTATCGCCACGCTCTTCCACTTCGAGCGTCGCGAGTTCTTCGACATCGAGGACTCGGCCCGAGGCCCGGTGCGCGTCGACCTCGGGAGCACAACCACGGAGCCGTAGTGCACGAGCAGATCGCGGCGAACAAGCGCAAGACGGTGCTGCTGTTCGTCGTCGCGATCGCGTTCACCGCGTTGATCGGCTACGCGATCGGCTTCCTGTTCTTCCGTGGCGGTGTCGCGGGGGTCGTGATCGCGACCGTCCTGGCGGTGGCTCTGTCCCTCGGGTCCTACTTCGCCGGCGATCGGATCGTGCTGGCCTCGACCGGCGCGCGCGAGGTGACCGCGGAGCAGGAACCGAGGTTGCACAACATCGTTGAGGGGATCGCGATCGCCGCGGGGATCCCCAAGCCGCGCGTCTACGTGGTGCCCGAGCAAGCGCCGAACGCGTTCGCGACCGGCCGGGACCCGCAGCACTCCTCGATCGCGGTGACGCAGGGCCTCCTCGACATCATGAACCGCGTCGAGCTGGAGGGCGTGATCGGCCACGAGATGTCTCACGTGCTCGATCGCGACATCCTCGTCGGGACGGTGGTCGCGACCGTGGTCGGCGCGGCCGTGCTGATGTCCGAGTTCTTCATGCGGTCGTGGTTCTGGAGCGGCGGACGGATGGGCGGGCGCCGTGACGGCGGCGACGGCGGCGGCATCATCACGCTCGTCCTGTTCGCCGTCGGCATCGTGCTGTTGATCCTGGCGCCGCTCGCGGGACAGCTGATCAAGCTGTCGGTGTCCAGGAATCGTGAGTACCTCGCCGATGCGCAGGGGGTGCTGTTGACGCGGTACCCACCGGGTTTGATCAGTGCCCTCGAGAAGATCCGCGACGCGCCCCACGCGATGCGATCGGCGAACAACGCCACCGCGCATCTGTGGCTCGAGCAGCCCTCACGCGTCCCCGGCCAGGAGACCAGCACGATGGAGAAGCTCTTCTCGACGCACCCGCCGATCGAAGAGCGGATCCAGCGTCTCAAGGAGATGTGAAGCTAGTCCTGCACGTTGAAGACGTACAGCGCGTGACGCAGCGGATCCCCCTTGGCCCGGCCGTCGTACCCGTCGAGGATGTAGAACTGGCCGTTGATCATCTCGACGGCTCGGCTATCGCGGATACCGAACGAGGTCAGGGTGAACGTCCAGCCAGGGACGAGCGTCTTCGTCCCCCAGTCGACGACGGAGAGCTGGGCGGCCCCGGAGCTGTCGTGATGTGCGACGTACAGCTGCTGGCCATCGGCCGAGAAGCTCATCCCCAGGATCGCGCGCAGGGTCGGCACCTGGAAGGTCGGCCCGGGCGAGTTCGTCGCGTAGTCGTAGCTCCGGAAGTCCTTGTGAACCCCGACGTAGAGCTTGCCATCCGCGGGGTTCCACCCCGATGCCGTGAAGTCGCTCCCGGTCGGAAGCGGCTGATACGACTCGACCTGGAACCCGCCCGATGGGTCGCGGAGCATCCGGAACGCGGTCGGCTGCGACGAGCCGCTGCAGCAGATCCCGGAGAACACGTAGAGCGCGTCCCTCGCGGTGTCGTACGCCATGCTCTCGATATCCCGATCGCGGGTGCTGCCCGCGACCTGCCCGCCCCCGAACTTCGGTGTCGCCTCGAAGGTCGCGCTGCCGATCATCCTCTTGAGGTTGCCGTTGGTCGGATCGACCTCGTAGATCGCCCTGCCGTTGTCATCGGCGAGCCAGATGGAATTGTCCTTCGGTACGTAGGCGCTTCCCTCGGCGTCCTTCATCGATATCGTCGAGTTCACGAACGGCGACGTGCGGATCGTGCGGGCCAGTTGGAGACTGGGACTCGACGTGGCCGCGCCCGCCGGACCTGCGACCCAGAGCACAGCCACCGAGAGCACAGCGCCTATCAAGCCAGCGCGATAGGACGAGCTTCTCGTGTGCATCGGCAGCCCCCAGGCCCGGATGAGTCGTTCTCTGGGACAACCGTACCTCACGGTAGAGCCATCGGAACTGAGACAAACATCGTAGTTCGCGTGGTCCGATCGTCGTGGTCGTCCGCGATCGGCGGTTCGGGCCTCGGCTACACTGAGTTCGGGTCCATCGACGAGGAGGCGATCGCGGTGCAGCGCGAAACGGGCACCTTCACCGTGAAATCTGGGCTGGCGGAGATGCTCAAGGGCGGCGTCATCATGGACGTCACCACCGCGGAGCAGGCGAAGATCGCCGAAGATGCCGGTGCGTGCGCCGTGATGGCCCTCGAGCGCGTCCCCGCCGACATCCGGAAGGAAGGCGGGGTCGCCCGCATGGCGGACCCGACGAAGATCGAGGAGATCAAGGCCGCCGTGTCGGTCCCGGTGATGGCGAAGGCTCGCATCGGCCACTTCGTCGAGGCGCAGGTCTTGCAGGCGCTCGGGGTCGACTACATCGACGAGTCCGAGGTGCTCACGCCGGCCGACGAGCAGTACCACATCGACAAGTGGGCGTTCACGGTGCCGTTCGTGTGCGGCTGCCGGAACCTCGGCGAGGCGCTGCGCCGGATCGCCGAGG
>VAXZ01000159.1 GCA_005885035.1 Actinomycetota bacterium | reverse complement strand
ATCTGGGCGGCCCCGGTGATCATGTTCTTCACGTAGTCGGCGTGCCCGGGGCAGTCGACGTGGGCGTAGTGGCGGGCATCGGTCTGGTACTCGACGTGGGCGATCGCGATCGTGATCCCCCGCTCCCGCTCCTCCGGCGCCTTGTCGATCTGGTCGAACGGGGTGTAGTCGGCCAGTCCCTTGGCGGCCTGGCGCTTGGTGATCGCGGCCGTGAGGGTGGTCTTGCCGTGGTCGATGTGCCCGATCGTGCCGATGTTCACGTGGGGCTTCGTGCGCTCGAACCTCTGCTTTCCCATCTGCGGTAGCTCCTCGGTCTATTCGCCGGTCACCCGGGCGATGATCTCCTTGGAGATCTGCGCCGGGACCTGGTTGTAGGCGTGCAGCTGCATCGGGCTGTGTGAGGCCCGACCCTGCGTCTTCGAACGGAGATCGGTCGCGTAGCCGAAGAGCTCCGCCAGCGGCACGACCACGCGGATGATCTTCTGACCGGCGCGGTCGTCGATGTTCTCGATGCGGCCCCGGCGCGCGGTGACGTCGCCCATCACCTCGCCGAGGAACTCCTCAGGCGTGGTGACCTCGAACTCCATCACGGGCTCGAGGAGCGCCGGGGACGCCTTCTTCGCGGCCTCCTTGAGCGCCATCGACCCGGCGATCTTGAACGCCATCTCGGACGAGTCGACCTCGTGGTACGTCCCATCGGTCAAGGTGGCGCGAAGGTCGACGAGCGGATACCCCGCGAGGACGCCGTTGTCCATGGCCTCCTGGATGCCCTGGTCCACCGACGGGATGTACTCCCGAGGGATCGCGCCGCCGGTGATCTTGTTGATGAACTCGTACCCACCGCCGGGACCCGTCGGCTCGAGGTCGATGACCACGTGGCCGTACTGGCCGCGACCGCCCGTCTGCCGGATGAAGCGCATGTCCACCTTGTGGACGGGCCGGGTGATGGTCTCGCGATAGGCGACCTGCGGCTTCCCGACGTTCGCGTCGACGTTGAACTCGCGCCGGAGCCGGTCGACGATGATGTCGAGGTGCAGCTCGCCCATCCCCGAGATGACGGTCTGCCCGGTCTCCTCGTCGAAGCGGACGACGAACGTGGGATCCTCATCCGCCAGCTTGCCGAGACCGCCACCGAGCTTGTCCTGGTCGGCCTTGGTCTTCGGTTCCACGGCCACGCTGATCACGGGAGTGGGGAAGCTGATCTGCTCGAGCACCACCGGATGATCGGGGTCGCAGATGGTGTCCCCGGTGGTGGTGTGCTTGAGACCCACCACGGCGACGATGTCGCCCGTGTAGGCGGCTTCCATGTCCTCCCGGTGGTTGGCGTGCATCTGCAGGACCCGCCCGATGCGTTCCTTGCGATCCTTCGTGGCGTTGAGCACGTGCGAGCCGCTGTGGAGCACGCCTGAGTAGAGCCGGAGGTAGGTCAGCCGTCCGACGTACGGGTCGGACATGATCTTGAACGCGAGCGCAGCGAAGGGGTCCGCGTCATCGGGCTTCCGCTCGACGCGGTCGTTCTCCTTGAAGGGAAGATGGCCCTCCACGGGCGGAACGTCGACCGGGCTCGGCAGGAAATCGACGATCGAATCCAGGAGCAGCTGGACGCCCTTGTTCTTGAACGCGGAGCCGCACAGGACCGGAACCCCGAGACCGCCGAGCGTCGCCGCGCGGATCCCGCGCTTCAACTCCTCGACCGTGGGCTCCTGTTCGTGGACGAACTTCTCGAACAGGGCCTCGTCGTGGTCCGCGACCTTCTCGAACAGCCGATGACGGGCCTCGCGCGCGGCATCCAGGTACTCCGAGGGGATCTCCGTGTCCTTCCACTCCTCGCCCATGTCGCCCTCCCAGTAATGGGCGTTCATCTGGACGAGGTCGATGCAGCCGTGGAACTCCGCCTCGCTCCCCCACGGGAGCTGGAGGACCAGGGGGTTGGCGTTCAACCGGTCGACCATCATCTCGACGGTGCGGTCGAAGTTGGCGCCGGTTCGATCCATCTTGTTGACGAAGGCGATGCGCGGCACGCCGTAGCGGTCGGCCTGCCTCCAGACGGTCTCGGATTGCGGTTCGACGCCCGCGACGGAGTCGAACACGGCCACGGCGCCGTCCAGCACGCGGAGCGAGCGTTCGACCTCCACGGTGAAGTCGACGTGTCCGGGCGTATCGATGATGTTGATCCAATGGCCCTTCCACTGGCACGTGGTGGCGGCCGAGGTGATCGTGATCCCGCGCTCGCGCTCCTGCGCCATCCAGTCCATCACGGCGGTCCCCTCGTGGACCTCGCCGATCTTGTAGGCGCGCCCCGTGTAGTAAAGGATCCGCTCCGTGGTGGTGGTCTTGCCCGCGTCGATGTGGGCCATGATCCCGATGTTGCGCGTGCGAGCGAGAGGGTATTCGCGGATCGCGAGTCCCTTCCCACCCTTCTTGACGTCCTGCTCGGTCGTCGTCACGTGCATCATCTCCGTGGGGTTCGCCGCCATCAGCGGGACCCCTGGTCAGCGGAAACCCGCCCCGGGAGGCGGGCCGTGAGGTTCTCTTCCATCACCAGCGGTAGTGCGCGAACGCCTTGTTGGCCTCGGCCATCTTGTGCATGTCCTCGCGCCGCTTCACCGCGGCGCCGGCCCCGTTGGAGGCATCCATGATCTCGGCGACGAGCCGTTCGGACATGGAGTTCTCACGTCGCGCGCGGCTGAAGTTGACGAGCCAGCGCATGGCCAACGTTGTGCCGCGCTGCGGCTTCACCTCGACCGGCACCTGATAGGAGGCGCCGCCGACCCGCCGAGACTTCACCTCGAGGAGCGGCCGGACGTTCTCGACCGCTCGCTTGAGCGTGATCGCCGGGTCGTTGAGCCGGGGTCCGGCTGGATCGGACGCCGTACGGCGGGGCCCTTCCGTGGCATCCTTACTCGCCACCCTTCTTCGCTCCGTAGCGCGAGCGAGCCTGCTTCCGGTTCTTGACGCCGGCCGTGTCGAGCGTCCCTCGGACGATCGTGTACCGAACACCACCGAGGTCCTTCGGGCCGCCGCCGTGCACGAGCACGATCGAGTGTTCCTGGAGGTTGTGCCCCTCCCCTGGGATGTAGCACGTGACCTCAACGCCCGTCGTGAGTCGGACGCGGGCCACCTTGCGCAGGGCAGAATTGGGCTTGCGGGGTGTGATGGTCCAGACACGGGTGCAGACGCCACGCCGCTGGGGGTTCGCCTTCAGCGCGGGGG
>VAXZ01000108.1 GCA_005885035.1 Actinomycetota bacterium | reverse complement strand
CCCGGCCCTCCAACAGGACAACTGGGCGGTGTTCCAGAACCCGTATTACGACCAGGGGTGGCGCTACTCGGTGCCCTACACGATCTACACGACGGGCATCGGCTACCGGCGCGACCAGATCCCCGACGAACAGATCCACGGGATGGACAACCCGTGGTCGATCCTGTGGGACCCGACGTACAAGGGCATGGTCGGTGTCTACCCCAGCTACCGTGACGTGATGGCGATCGTCTTGATGAAGAACGGGATCACGGACCTCAATACGGGGAACGACGCCGACCTCGAGAAGGTGCGCACCGACCTCCTGGCCATGATCGACGCGGTGAGCCCGCGGATCGCCTACGACGCTTCCTACAACAAGCTGCAGAACGATAAGTTCTCGGTCACCACCGCGTGGTCGGGCGACGTCGTCGCAGGCTGGAGCTATGCCGCCCCCTATACCGAGGCCGCGTACAAGGGCTTCGGTTACTGGTTCCCCGCCGACCGCAAGGGTCCGATCGACAACGACCTGATCGCGATCCCGAAGAACGCTGAGCACCCCCGGCTGGCGCACGAGTTCATCAACTTCTGGATCTCGTTCCGGCACGCGATGGACAACTTCTCCTGGAACGGCTACCAGCCGCCCCAGACCAAAGCGGACGTGAACGCGCTCACGCACACGCAAGGTCTCTACAACAAGCAGTCCTCGAGTTGGGCTGCTCCCGCCGACTACGTCTCTCCGTGGATGCCGGACGCGGTCGTGCGCGAGAGCGACTTCGGCATCGGGTATCGCGAGGGCCCCCTTCCGGCCGATGTCGACGACCACTGGCACCAGATCTGGTCCGAGTTCACCGCCGGTGTCGGCTCCTAGCGAGGCCGAGCCCGTCCGTCGCAGGCCGCAGCGCTCGCACCGAGCGGCCGACGAGGGGATCCACTACTCCCGCTGGTTCTGGCCCTCGCTCACGATCCCCGCTTCGATCTGGCTCGCGATCCTGTTCATCCTGCCTCTGTACACGGTCATCTCGATCGCGTTCGGCACGGTCGATCCGATCTTCCGCGGACCCCTGCCCGTCTACGAGCCCTGGTGGTGGAGCGGTGAGCAGTTCGGCAGGGTCCTCGGTGATTCGTTCAGCTTCTATCGCATCGTCTACATCCACACGTTCGAGTACGTCATCATCGCGAGCGCCCTCTGTCTGGTCCTCGCGTACACCGTGGCGTACTACGTTGCCCGTTACGGCGGGAAGCGGAAGACCCTCCTCCTGGTCCTTCTGATCGCGCCGTTCTTCATCAGCTACCTCATGCGCATGCTCGCGTGGATCAACCTTTTGGACACCGAGGGCTACATCAACAAGATCCTGACGTTCCTCCACCTGGTGCCCCATCGGATCGACTGGCTGAGCGGACGACCATCGACCGTGATCATGGGGCTGATGTACGGCTACATCCCGTACATGATCCTGCCCCATCCTCGCCGCGCTCGTGATCGTGTCGCTCCCCATGTTCGGTGATTACTACACGAATAACCTCCTGTCAGGGTCGCCGAAGACCACGATGCTCGGCAACCTGATCGACGATGCGGTGGGTTCCACCGGCCAGGGGAACAAGGCGGCTGCCTTCGTACTGATCCTGATGGTGCTGGTCCTCATCCCGATGCTGTACTACATGCGGAGCACGTCGAGATCGTTGGTGAATCGATGAGCGAGAGCGTGCTCACCGGTCCGCAGACGCATGCCCTTCCGCGCGCGCGGGGTGGGTTCGTCCGCCGATGGGTCCGGAACCCCTGGCGCCGACCGACGATCCTCGCGACGATCACGTGGGGGTACCTCGCGTGGTCTCTGATCCCGCTCGTGATCGCGATCGCGGTGTCGTTCAACGCGAGCCGGTCGAGCAGCTCGGTGCACCTCTTCAGCCTCCAGTGGTGGTGGACCGACCCTTCCGACTCTCTCCTGCACGATCCCGAGCTGCACTCGGCCGTGATCCAGAGCCTCAGGCTGTCGCTGACCACGATGGTGATCGCGGTGCCTTTGGGCGTCGCCTTCGCGCTGGGGATCGATCGATGGCACGGCCGCTTGGCAACCGGGGTGAACTTCGTGATGCTTCTGTCCTTCGTGATGCCCGAGATCATCCTGGGGTTATCGGTCTTCTTCGTGTTCTCTTTCCTGCTCAAGTTCGTCCCCCTCGGATCGACGGCGCAGATCCTCGGGCTCGTCACCTTCCAGGTCTCCTATCCGGTCATCATCGTGCGTGCCCGACTGCTTTCTATCGGGAAGGAGTACGAGGAGGCCGCGATGGACCTGGGCGCTACCCCGAGGCAATCGATCCGTGCCGTCCTGCTCCCATTGCTTTACCCGGCGATCTTCGCAAGCGCTGCGATCGTGTTCGCCGACACGATCGATGACTTCGTCACGGTCCGCTACCTCTCGGGACCGGTGAGCAGCGAGCCGCTGTCGGTCAAGATCTACAACTTCGCGCGTGGACAACCGAGCCCCGCCATCAACGCGGCTGCGACGTTCATGCTGGGCTCCACGATCGTGGTGGCTCTCGTGGCGTACCTGCTGTACCGCGTCTTCACGAAGGGTCAGCGCATCGGTGGGGTGGGTGACTTCGCCACACAGCTCTAAGTGCACGCCTCAGCCGCTGGCGACGTCCAGCTCGGCCGCGGCGAGGATGGCCGTTCCCCCGCCCGGGAGCACGCGGAGGGCGTCGGTCGGGAGGTACGCGACGATCGCATCGCCGGAGGCGCGCGACTGCGCATCGCCGTCGTTCGGGATCCAGGCTTGGATCGTCTGGCCAGAGGCCAGGCGCAGGAAGACCTGAAGCGTCGCGCCGACGTAGACGACGCGTTCGACCATCCCCGGGATCCGGTTCTCACCAGACGTCCCCTGCGGCTCGATGTCGATCCGCTCCGGGCGGATCGTCACCTTGCACGGCCCGAGGGCGACGTCGGACTCTCCCTGCCCCGCGACGAGCTCGAACTCCCCGAGCTTCACCTTGCATCCCTCCGGCGCCGGGCCGGCCGCCTCAGCATCCATCAGGTTCGAGACACCGAGGAAGTCTGCAACGTAGGCCGTGGCCGGGTTCTCGTAGATCTCCTTCGGCTTGCCTACCTGTTCGACGCGACCCTGCGACATCACCGCGATCCGGTCGGACATGGTCAGGGCCTCTTCCTGGTCGTGCGTCACGTAGATGAACGTGATCCCGACCTCCTCCTGCAACGCCTTCAGCTCGATCTGGAGACGCTTGCGGAGTTTGGCGTCCAGCGCACCGAGCGGCTCGTCCAGCAGGAGGACCTTCGGGTTGAGGATCAACGCCCTCGCGAGCGCGACGCGTTGCTGCTGTCCACCGGACAGCTGATTGGGGCGGCGTCGGAGGAACTGACTCATCTGCACGAGCTCGAGCGCGCGACCCACGCGCTCACGGATCTCCTGCTTGGATGCCTTCTGATACTTCAGGCCGAACGCGACGTTCTCCTCGACCGTCAGATGGGGGAACAACGCGTAGTTCTGGAAGACGGTGTTCACGTCCCGCTTGTGGGGCGGCGTCTGCGCCATGTCGACGCCGTCCAACAGGATCTGCCCTTCGGTGGGGCGCTCGAACCCGGCGATCATCCGGAGCGACGTGGTCTTGCCGCACCCGGAGGGCCCGAGCAGCGAGAAGAACTCGCCGGATGGCATCTGGAGGTTGATGCCGTCGACCGCCGCGAACTCACCGAAACGCTTCACGAGGTCGACGAGCTGAACCTCTCCTCCCGCCATGGTGCGCGAGTCTATCGCTCCGGCCGCGTCGCGGAGCAACCGCGCGCCGACGTCGGCGTGCAATCATGCGCGGACCATGGAGGTACCGCCGTTGCAGCCCCCTCGCTCGTCTCCGATCGCGGAGGACGAGGCGCGTCGCATACCTCCGTTGCTGGCCGGCTACTGGTCGTTCGGGCAGTACTGGGGGACCTGGGTGATCGTCGTTGTCGAGCTCAACCGTCACCGCGGCTTGTCGTACGGACGGAACGGGCTGCTCCTCGCCCTGCTGTCGATCGTCGCCGTCCTGGTGATGACGTTCGGCGCTCCACGCCTGACCCGCTTCCCCATCAGTGGGCTCATCGCGGGGTCCCTGACGACGCTCGGCGTGGGTGCCGTGGCCATGGCGGTGCTGTCGACCGGCACGCTCTGGATCGCCTTCATCCTGGTCGGAGCCGGCAACGGGCTGATCGACGTCTTCTTGAACGTCGAGGCGCAGCGGGTCGAGGTCGCCACCGGCCGCCCGGTCCTGCAATGGCTGCACGCCAGCTACGCGGCGGGCGGGGTCACCGGAGCCATCGTGGGCGGCGCGATCGTGGCGGCGGGCGCCAACTACCCGGCCGCGCTCGCGATCGCGGGGCTCCTCCTGTTCCTGACCGCGGCGTGGAACGCGCGACGTGGCGCGAACACCAGGGCGCAGGCCGGCGACCCGTCGACGTTCTCGCTGTCGGCGTTCCGCCGGCATCCGACGCTGTGGGTACCTGCGCTGGTGATCCTGTTCGCGTTCCTGGTCGAGGGGTCGATGGACACGTGGTCGGGCCTCTATCTCCAGGATGAGCTCGGGGCGTCGGCGTCGAAGGCGGCCGTCGCGTTCGCCGCGTTCTCCGCGTCGCTCTGCATCGGACGCCTCTTCGCGGGACGCGTGCTGTTCGGCTTCGGCCGGCGCATCACGATCGTGCTCTCGGGGATCGGGGCGGCCATCGGCGGCGGCGTCGCGGCCGCCACGAGCAGTCCGGCCGTCGTGGCGGTGGCGTTCCTGATCCTCGGGTTCGCCATCTCCGCCTCGGCCCCCGCCGCGTTCGGGTTGGTGGACGAGGCCGCGCCGGGGGATCAAGCGAACGGCGTCGCCGCCGTAACGACCGTCGGGTACTCCGGGTTCGTCTGGAGCCCGCCGATCTTCGGGTGGATCGCGCAGGCGTTCGACCTCCGGGCGGCCATGGTCGTGATCGTGAGCACCACCGCGGGGATCGTGGTCGCGGGATGGCTCGCTCCTCGAGCCGGACGCGACGTCACGACAGATTGAGGTAGACGGCCTTCTCCTCGAGGTAGTCGTCCAGCCCCTGCTTGCCGAGCTCCCGCCCGACGCCCGACTGCTTGTAGCCGCCCCAAGGCATCTCGGTCGGGGCCGGCTGCGTGTCGTTGATCCACACGATCCCTGACCGGAGCGCTTGCGCGGTCCGCATCGCCTTCTTGATGTCGTTCGTCCACACGGCGGCGGCCAGCCCGTAGTCGTTGTCGTTCGCCATCGCGATGACGTCGTCGACGGAACGGAAGGGGATCACGGACATCACGGGGCCGAAGATCTCCTCGCGCGCGATCGTCGCGTCGTTCGTGACGTCCGCGAAGATCGTGGGCGGGACGAAGTAGCCGTTGGCGAGCGACGGGTCCTGGGGGGTCGAGCCCTGCGCGGCCATCCGCGCCTCGCCCGCTCCGACCTCGAGGTAGTGCTGGACCCGCTCCTGCTGCTCACGCGAAACCAACGGTCCCATCGTGGTGCCGTCGTCGGACGGGTCGCCGAGCACGATCCCGGTCGCCCGCTCACCCATCGCGTTCACGGCGTCGTCGTAGATCCCGCGCTCGACGAAGACGCGCGTTCCCGCCGAACAGATCTCGCCCTGGTTCCAGAACACGCCGTTCGCCGACCCCTCGACCGCGGCGTCGAAGTCCGCATCCGCGAACACGATGTTGGGGGACTTGCCCCCGAGCTCAAGCGTGACCCGCTTCAACGTGTCGGCGCCGCTGCGCATGATGAGCTTCCCCACCTCGCGCGAGCCCGTGAACCCGATCTTGTCCACGCCCGGGTGGGCGACCAAGGGCGCACCGGCCGTCTCGCCGAACCCCGTCAGCACGTGGAAGACGCCGGTGGGCAACCCCGCTTCCTCAAGGATCTTCGGTAGCTCGAGACACGTGAGCGGGGTCTGCTCGGGCGGCTTGAGGATGAAGGTGCAGCCGGCCGCGATCGCGGGCGCGACCTTCTGGGTCGCCATCATCATCGGGTAGTTCCACGGGGTGATCCCGACCGCGACCCCGACCGGCTCCTTCCACACCATGAACATCGCGTCCGCGTCCACGTGCTGCGACTCGCCGGCGATCTTCGTCGCCCAGCCGCCGTAGTACTCGAACATGAAGGCGACCTCGGCGATGTCCTCACGTGCCTCGCCGATCGGCTTCCCGGCATCGAGCGATTCGAGCCGGGCCAGGCGTTCCTGCTCCCGGCGAACGATGTCGGCGGCGTTGAGGAGGATCCGGCCGCGCCGGCGGGCGGTCGTCCCCGGCCACCACGTGCCCTCGTCGAAGGTCCGTCGCGCCGCGGCGACCGCGGCATCGACGTCGCCGGGCTTCGAATGCGGCGCCGTCGCGATCACGGCGCCGGTCGCGGGGTTGAACACGTCGAAGCGCTCACCGTCCTGCGCGTCGACCCACTTCCCGTCGATGAAGTTCTGCAGCGCGTCCGCCATCGGACCCTCCCGACGACCTAGGGGAACGACCGGATCTCGCCGTCGTGCCACTCCGGCTCCTCCTCGAGGAGGGCGCGGTACTTCAGGTACATCTCGTGCTGCTTCGGGTCGTCCGCGTTGGCGTCGTACGTCGCGCGGTCCTCGAAGATCGCGAGCAGCCAGACGTTGTCGCTGTCGTTCTCCATCAACACGTGTGAGGCGATGTAGCCCTTCGTGTCGGTAGGCTCCCCGTCGAAGATCGCTTGCAACTTCTCCCGGTTCTCGGGCTTGACGACCATCCGTGCGCACGTTCCGTACATCGTTCCCCCTTCGTCGGCAGAACCAGAGCCTACGCCGCACGCACCGAAGGCGGCACCCTCCACGGCCTGCCCTCTACCATGGCCGACGCATGGAAGAGCGCTGGTTCGACGTGGCGGGCGACGGAGGCGTGCGCCTCCGCGCCCGCCAGATCGCGGGCGCGTCGAACGACGCGCCCGCGATCCTCCTCCACCATGGCCTGGCCTCTTCCCAGCGGATCTGGGACCTGATGCTCCCCGGACTCGCCCGGCGGTTCCGCGTCATCACCTACGACGCGCGCGGCCACGGGCTTTCGGCGAAGCCCTCGTCCGGATACGGGTTCGATCACGTCACCGGCGATGCCCTGGCGGTGATCAGGGCCGCGCGCCTGCGCCGGCCGGTCGTCGTGGGGCACTCCTGGGGCGCCGATGTCGCGCTCGCGCTCGCGGCCGACCGGCCTCACGCGGTCGGCGGCGCCGTGCTCGTCGACGGCGGCGTCTTCCGGATGCGGAGCTCGTTCGCGACATGGGTAGAGGCGAAGCGTCAGCTCGCACCGCCTCAGCTTGCCGGGACGCCGTTGGTGGCGTTCCGCGCCGAGCTCGCCCGTTGGTCCCCCGTCCCGCTGACGCCCGAGGTGGAGGGGATCTTCCTGTCGCTCATGCGGGTCGACGGACAGGGTCGCATCCATCCGCGCCTCGCGCGCGCGAACCATTTCCGGATCCTCCGGGCCATCTGGGACCGGGACTCGGTGGCCTTGCACTCGCAGCTCCGGGTTCCCACGCTCGCGATCCTCGCCCACGGGTCCGCGGAGGGAGCCATGTTCGACGCCGCGAAACGTGAGACGGTGCAGCGGCTGAAGGCGGCCGGATCCCCGGCGACGTTCGTCTGGGTGGAGGGGATCCACGACCTTCCCCTCCAGCAGCCGGAGCTGCTCGTGCGTCGGATCGCGCGTTTCGCCGCCTCGGCCGTACGATAGGTGCATGATCGTGCTGCTGTTCCTCCTGCTGCTCGCGGCGCTCGCGGGCGTGCTCGGCCTCGTCCTGAAGATCACGCTCGTGATCGTGCTGACCGCGATGCTGTCCGTCGCGACGTTGATCGCGATCGGGTGGCTCGCATGGCGCCATCAGTGGCGCAAGTTCCAGCGTGCAGGCGCGGGGCGGCTCGGCCGGACGACGATCGACGTCGGTCGCCCCAGCCGCGACCTCCCTGGGTCGCACGACGACCGCTACTGACGTTTCGTCACGTAGCGCTCGCGCAACCCGATCGCACCCGACCCGAGCAGTTCGTTCACGACGCCGCGGCGCTTGCCGGCCTCCTCGCGGGCATCGCCGCGCTCCAACGCGGACGCGATCACCTTGACCGCCGGCCAGCGGAACGGCTCGGGGGGCGCCTTCATCGTCTCCGGCCGGTTGACCGAGAGGGAGATCCACTCGTCCTCGGCGCCGAGGACGGTGGACGCCAGGATCTTCCCGCCAACGTAGGCCTGCGACAGGCCATGGCCGCTGTAGCCCAGCCCGGCGTGGATCGTGCCCGGTTCGAGCGTCCGATAGAAGGGGACGAACGCCGGTGTCTGGTCGATCGGGCCGCCCCACGCGTGGGTGAACCTGGTCCCCTCCAGCTGCGGGAACATCCGGAGCAGCCCGCGCGCCGCCACCTCGGCGACGCGGCGATCGTGCGTCACGGCCCGGCCGCTCGCTCGCCCCCCGTACACGACGGCCCCGGTGCCACCCCCGATCGCGATCCTGCCGTCGTCGGTCGGACGGAGGTAGTAGAGCCACTCCCGCGCGTCCGCGATCCCCACCTGGGACGTCCAGCCGATCTCCTCGAGCTTGTCGGGGATCGGTTCCGTCACGACGACGTAGTCGACG
>VAXZ01000117.1 GCA_005885035.1 Actinomycetota bacterium | reverse complement strand
ATCTCCACGTTGGTGACCTTCACGCCCCAGCGCTCGGTGACCTCGTCCAACTTCACGCGGAGCAGGCTGTTGATCTCGTCGCGCTTGGCCAGCACGTCATCGAGTGAGATGTCCCCCACCACCGCGCGCAACGTGGTCGCCGCGATGTTCGTCGCCGCTCCGGCGAAGTTCGAGACGCCGATCACGGACGTCGCGGCGTCGAACACCTTGTAGTACATGATGAAATCGATCGCGATCGCGGCGTTGTCTTTGGTGATCGAGTCCTGCCGCGGGATCTCCAGGAAGAACTCACGGAGGTCGACCAGGACCCCGCGGTCGATGAACGGGATCAGGACGACGAGGCCGGGTCCCCGGGTGGCGTGCAGTCGTCCGAGGCGGAACACGACCAGACGCTGATACTCCGGGACGATCTTGATCGCCTTCGCGAGCAGGAGCAGCACGAAGAGCACGAGCAGCCCGAGGATGATCCACACGATCGGCATCAGTTGGAGCCCCCTTCTGGATCTGTCGATGGCGCGGTTGACGATGACGTGGTGCTCGACGAGGCGGCCGTGGATGCTTCCGGCTCCGCGTGCTCGGCGGATGGTTCGACCGTGAGCACGAGGCCGTCGAGCGCGATGACACGTACCCGAGCGCCGCCCTGGATCGGCCCCGAGGGAGCGACCGCTCGCCACTCTTCGGACGCGACCCGAACGACTCCGCCCTTGGGCCCGACGCCGGCGGCGAGCGCCACCCCCTCCTGCCCGACGACGCTTCGACTCCAGATCGAAGGCTGATGTCGCAACCTGAGGGCGGCCGCGACGACGATGCCGAAGAACACACCCGCGAACGCCGCGACGCCCACCAACGCCCACGGGGACACGGAGACGCCGCCCGAGCGGTCGTAGAGGAACCAACCGCCGAGCAGTAGGAAGAGCAGACCGAGCGCACCCCAGATCCCCAGGCCCGGCGCTTTGAGCTCGATAACGAAGCACACGACCGACGCGATCAAGAACAGGATGCCGATGAACCGAACGGGCAACAGCCCGAAGGATGCGATCGAGAGGATCAGCAGGATCGTGCCGATCGTCCCGCTGAAGATGTGCCCGGGGATGATCAACTCCAGGACGATCAGGCCAAGGCCGATCCAGAAGAAGATGAACGCGAGGTTGGGATCCAGCAGGTTGTGCAGGAAGTCCACGAACCCGCCCATCGAATGATCCTGCAGCACCGCGCCGGCCGTGTGCAGGGTCACGTGGGTTCCGTTCCCGAGCCGCACGTCCTTCCCATCGAGCTGGGCAACGAGATCCTGGGTGGACCGTGCGATCAGGTCGATCACCTTCTGCTGGAGGGCCTCCTCGGCGGTGATGCTCGCCGCGTCGGTCACGAAGGTCTCGGCCAGGTCGGCGTTGCGCCCGTAGGTCTGTTGGATCGTTCGCATGGAGGCGGCGGCGTCGTTCCTGACCTTCTCGCCGAGCGTCCCCGAGATGTCCCCCCCCGACAAGCCGATCGGGGTCGACGCTCCGACGTTGGTCGCAGGCGCCATCGCCGCCACGGGGGCGGACAGGAGGATGAACGCGCCGGCCGAGGCGGCTCGCGCCCCGCTCGGGGCCACGTACGCGATCACCGGGATCGTGGAGGTGAGGAACGACTGGGTGATCTCGTTCATCGACGATCCGAGGCCCCCGGGCGTGTCGATCGTCAGCAGGACGGCCTCGGCGCCGTCGGCACGTGCCCGAGCGACGTTCGAGGTGATGTAGTCGGCGGTGAAGGGGTCGACCACGCCGTTGAGGGTCAGGGACACGATGACAGGCCCCGAGGTTCCGGCGTGCGCGGCGACCTGTCCCGAGGCCGCGACCCAGATCAAGGTTGCCCCGAGTAGCAGCCTCGCGCTCGTCGAAGCGATGCGGGTCACGCTCGTGGTTGCCCCTTCCATCAACAGGTCCTTCTGTGCGCCTCGCCACCCGGTTCGGCGGTTGTTGCGTTCGTGTTGCGAGCCTACGCCCATCCGTTGCGGCAACGAAGGGAAGAGAGGACCGGTGCCCCGATGGCGCCACGGCGAAGGGCGTGGGACCATCGACGGAACGGCAAGCTTCGCACCCCGGAGCCGACGTAGGAATGGGAAGGAGGTCCCTCGTGGGGCTCCGGCTGCTGGGCTCCCGCGAGGCCGCCGAGGAGCTCACCCAAGACGTCTTCCTCACCGCCTGGCGCAAGGCGGCCCGCTTCGACCCGCAACGCGGCCGGCTCTCGACGTGGCTCATGACGATCGCGCACAACCTCGCCGTGGACAGGCTCCGCCGGGACACCGGCGTTTCGCGACCGCACCTCGTCCTGGTCGATCAGGTGCCCGACCGACCTGCGGGCGACGAGGAGTACGTGTTGATCGAGCGTGACGAGGCGCTCCGGGCGCTTGCCTCCCTCTCCGATGCGGAGAAGCGCCTCATCGCTCGCGCTTACTTCCGAGGGATGACCGCGCGCGAGATCGCGGAGGCCGACGCGATCCCGCTCGGAACCGTGAAGACCCGGCTGCGATCGGCTCTCATCAAGATCCGCAAGTCGAACGAGCTCAAGGAGCCGTCGTGAATTGCCCCGCCGTTCGCGATCGGCTCCCCGAGCATACGCTCGGCGTTGCCGACCTTCACGACGTCGACGCGATCGAGCGGCACCTGGCTTGGTGCGCGGCGTGCCGGAAGGAAGCGCGCGATCTTGAGCGCGCCGCCGCGACGCTGGCGTTCGCTCCAGCTCCCGCGGCTCCGCCGCGGGAGCTGGAGGAGCGCATCGTCGCCGCGGTCCGGCGAGACCATCCCTCCCCGCCCATCACCAAGCTGGGCCGGCGGCGCGGGCGGCGGGTCGGCGTCGTGCTCGTCGCCGCAGCCCTGATGATCGCCGGCCTGGGCGCGGGCGCCGTGTTGGGACGCCGCGACGCTCCTCCAGCCGACAAGCCGAGTACGCAAGCGCAGCAGCAGGACGCCGCGTTCGAGAGGTTCCGACGGATCATCCAGAGCGCGGGTCCGGACACCAAGGCGGCGGTCGGGTTGCTGACCCCGTCCGGCAAGGTGCCGTGGCGGGGGGCGGCCCTGGTGATCGTGTCGCCGAGCGGCGACGACCAGGTCGTCGTGACCGTCGACGGTCTGCCGCGCGCTCGGGGTCCCTACCGGATCGCGATCACCGACGGGCACGGGCATGCGGTGCCGGTCGGCGTCATCCGTCGCCTGGACAAGGAGGGCGGGGCCATGAAGGGCCGCGTGATCGCGCGGGATCTGACGGAATACGTCCGCGTGGTCGTCACCGACGCAGGAGGACGGACCGTGCTGACCGGCGTGCTCGACCCAGCGCCTCCCACCGGCTGATCCCGGACCGCTCCACCGCTTCCGTATGCTCGGCGCGATGCGCTTCGGACTCGCGCTCCCGCAGTACGGCTTCTCGCTCCCGACCGGACGGATCGGGCTCGACGATGCCGTTGGGTGGGCCCGCCGCGCCGAAGACCTCGGGTTCGATTCCGTCTGGCTGTCCGATCACTTCTTCTATTCGTTCGCTCGCTACGGCGGGGACCCGTCGCCGATCGCGGCGCTCGAGCCGCTGACCGCCCTCGCCGCGATCGCGACCGGCACCGTGCGGGTGCGGCTCGGCGTCCTGGTCCTCGCAGCCGGGTTCCGGCCGCCGAAGCTCGTCGCCAAAGCGGCCGCCACGATCGACCGGCTGAGCGCAGGGCGACTGGATCTCGGTCTGGGCGCCGGCTGGCTGGAGGAGGAGTTCGTGGCCTTCGGGTATGGGTTCGGCACGATCGGCCAACGGTTCGGCGTCCTCGAGCGAACGCTGCACGAGTTGACGCGGTCGCTCACCGATCCCGGGTCTCCCGGTCCGTCCCCCGTGCAAGAACCCCTGCCGATCTGGCTCGGCGGGAAGGGGGGTCCCCGCTTGCTGCGGCTCGCCGCTCGGGACGCGGCGGGGTGGAACGTGGTGTGGCGGGTCTCGCCGGAGGAACACGCCGGCCGGGTCGCGGACGTCGCGGCCGCGTGCGGCCGCGAGGGCCGCGACCCGGCCACGTTCCGAAGGACCGTGGGTCTCTACGGGACGATCGGGCTCACGGAGGACGATGCGCGGGCGCGCTTCGAGCGCGCACGCGCATCGTTCCCCGGTCAGGCGATGCGCGACGAGACGTGGGAGACGTGGCGAGCGGACACGCTCAGCGGATCGCCGCAGCAGGTGGTCGATCGCGTGCGAGCGTTCGAAGCGCTCGGCGTCGAGGAGTTGATCCTGTCCCCGTGGGCCCTTCCCTTCGCGGTGCTCGAGCCCGAGATCGTGGAGGTGTTCGCCGAGCACGTGATGCCCACGTGCCGATGATGTCGTCACGCGAGGCCGTCCTCGCCGTGCTGCGCGATGCGGGTGAGCCGATCCACTGGACCGTGATCCAGGACCGGGCGCTCCGGGCCGGTTACCTCGATCCGTTCGAGCAGCCCGACGTCCGCGGGGCCGTCCTGCGCGCGCTCCGCGCGCTCGTCACCGAGGGCCTCGTCGTGAAGATCGAGACCGGGGTGTACGCGCTCGCCTGAACTGCGACCCAGGGGTCACGGTCGATACTGGATCGGCGAGAACCGCTCGAGCTTCTCGAAGGAGTGCTGCGACTCGATCGATCTGACCGTTCCCGAGCGCGACCGCATCACCATCGAGTGCGTGCTCGCCCCGTCCGGCCAGTACTTCACGCCCTGCAGCAGGTAGCCGTCCGTGATGCCGGTGGCCGCGAAGAAGCAGTCGTCGCTCGCGATCAGGTCCTCCGTCCGGAGGACACGGTCGAGGTCGTACCCTCCGTCGATCAGCGACCGGCGTTCGTCGTCGTTTCGCGGATAGAGACGCCCCTGCATCGCGCCGCCGAGGCATCGCAGGGCGGCGGCCGCGATCACGCCCTCGGGTGTGCCCCCGATCCCCATCAGCAGGTCCACCTCGGTGCGCGGGGCGGCCGCGACGATCGCGCCGGCGACGTCGCCGTCCGTGATCAGGAACACGCGGGCTCCGACCTCCCGGATCTCGGCGATCAACCCGGCGTGGCGGTCCCGATCCAGGACCGTGACCGTCACCTCCTCTGGCCGCTTGCCCTTGGCCTTCGCGACCTGCCGGATGTTCTCGGCGACGGGTGCCTCGATGTCGATCATCTCCGCCGCGTCGGGACCCGTCGCGATCTTCTCCATGTAGAGGGCCGCACCGGGGAAGAACATGGTGCCTCGTGGGGCGAGGGCGATCACCGCGAGCGCGTTGGGCTGTCCGACCGCCGTGAGCCGCGTCCCGTCGATCGGGTCGACGGCGACGTCGGTGCCGGGACCGGCGCCGTCGCCGACGTGCTCACCGTTGAACAGCATCGGCGCCTCGTCCTTCTCTCCCTCGCCGATCACCACCACGCCGTCCATCGACACCGTGTCGATCATCAGCCGCATCGCATCCACCGCGGCCTGGTCGGCGGCGTTCTTGTCACCGTGTCCGATCCATCGGCCGGCGGCGAGCGCCGCCGCCTCGGTCACGCGGACCAGCTCCATCGCGAGGTTTCGGTCGGGTCGCTCGGTCATCCTCGGTTCCTCCCATCGACGGGCCCCGCCGGACGTTCGACGCTCCGGAATCCTACGCCGTGGGCTTTCGGGAGCATCCCGTGCGTCCGGTACCAAGTGAGTACGCGCTCGAGCGTTTCCTCGAGCGATCGGTACACGAGGCCCAGCTCGCGCGTCGCGCGGGAGCCGTCGTACCGGTGCCCGTGGAGGAGCGAGCGGATCGTCGCCGGGCAGACCGCTGGATCCTCGCGGAAACGCGTGACGAACCCGGTGAGCGGGGTGACCGCGCGCACGAGGCTCCGCGGGATCCAGACGACACGCTGCGGCCGGCCGATCTGCCGCCGAAGCAGCGAGGCAGCCGAGCGCATCGTGAGCGTGGCTCCCGACAACAGGTAGCGGCGATCGGCGACCCCGTTGCGGGCCGCCAGCAGGTGTCCGATCGCGCAGTCGTCGACGTCCACGATCGAGAAGGACGTGTCGAGCAAGGCCGCGGTTCGTGCCCGCGCCGCGTACAGCAGCAGCTTCGCGGACCCCGTCGTGCGACCGGGCCCCTGGACCGACGACGGATTGACCGTGACGACCTCGATCCCTCGCTCCCGGCCCGCCGCACGCGCCTGCCGCTCGCCGAGGTACTTCGACCGCTCGTAGCGCGAGAGGAAGCGTCCTCGGTGCACCGAGTCCTCGGTGCCGAGCGTGCCGGGCCGCTCGCCGATCGCGGCGGAAGACGAGGTCAGCACGAGCCGGGCGATCCGGGCGTCGGCCGCTGCGTGCACGGCGGTAACGGCGCCGGCGATGTTGATCGCGTCGAGCTCGGTCGGGTCGCGCGGGCACATGCGGTTCACGCCCGCCACGTGGAACACGACGTCGCACCCGTTCATCGCGTCCGCGAGCGCCGATCGATCGATCAGGTCACCGGCGACGGGCTCGGCTCCCAGATCGATGACCGTCGACTTCGCGACGGGGCTGCGCGCGAGGGCCCGGACGGGCTCGCCCTGCGCGATCAGCGCCCGGATCACGGCCCCGCCGACGAACCCACTTCCTCCGGTAACGAACGCCGTCATCGTTCACGCACACGCGTGAACGCGCCGGCGTACCGGCCGACGTAATCGATGCCGGACCAGACGGTGATGATCGCAGCCACCCACATCAGCCACTCGTCCACGAAGCGTCCCCCTACCAGGATGTCGGGACGCCAGATCGCGACGAAGATCGCGAGGAACTGGAGGTTCGCCTTCGCCTTGCCGAGCCGCGACGGGTTCACGATCGAGCCCTCCGCCGAGCTCGCGACCCCCTTGAGACCGAACACGACGATCTCGCGCGCGATGATCACGAAGCCCACCCAGGCCGATGCCCGGCCGACCGCGACGAGCGCGATCAGGACGCCCGTCACGAGCACCTTGTCCGCGGTGGTGTCGAGGAAGGCGCCGAGCTGCGAGGTCCGCTTCCATCGGCGCGCGAGTCGCCCGTCGACGAAGTCGGTGATGGCCGCGAGCGCGAACAGCCCGGCGGCGGTCGCGTCGGCCCGGTCTCCGCCGTGGAGCACCAGGGCCATCACGATCGGCGTGAGGATGACGCGCAACCACGTGACGCCCTCGAGGAATCGTCCAGCTCGTTCGTCGGCGCTGCTCACACGTTTGAAGCGTACCAACGCGCGCCGTTCAGGCCGTCAGGAGCTCGCGCACCTCGGCTGCCGTCGCGCAGGCGAGCGCCTTCGCCGCGAGCGCGTTCGCGCCGTCCATGTCGACCACGCGAACGGCGTCCTTGACCGCGGGGATGGCAGGCGGGCTCACCGAGAGCTCTTCCACCCCGAGACCGAGCAGCAACGACGTCGCGGCAGGGTCGGCCGCCAGCTCACCGCACACCGCCGTCGGGATCCCCGATGCGACTCCGGCCTCCGCGGTCATCGCGATCAACCGGAGCACGCTCGGGTGGAGGGCGTTGGCGAGGTCACCCAGGTGCTCGTTGCCGCGATCCGCGGCGAGGGTGTATTGCGTAAGGTCGTTCGTCCCGACCGAGAAGAAGGCGGCGACGCGTGCCAGATGTGGGGCGGCGAGGGCCGCTGCGGGGATCTCGATCATGACCCCGACCTCAGGGGGAGCCGTCCCGGACTTCGCGGCCACCTCGCCGACCGTCGCGAGCCCCTCCCGGAGCTCCTCGAGCGTCGCCACCATCGGGAACATGATCCGGACCGGGTGATCGGCGGCGACGCGCACGAGCGCGCGCAGCTGAGCGAGCAAGATCTCGGGCCGCGCAGACGTCAACCGGAACCCTCGCACGCCGAGGAACGGGTTCGCCTCGGGTCGCAGCTCGAGGTAGGGGATCGGCTTGTCGGCGCCCGCGTCGAGCGTCCGCACCGTGAGCGGACGACCGTTGAGTGCGACGGCCGCAGCTCGATACGCCTCCTCCTGTTCGGCTTCGCTCGGCATCGTGTCGCGCCCGAGGAACAGGAACTCGCTCCGGAACAAGCCCACGCCGTCACACCCCGCGGCGAGTGCGGCCGCGACGTCGGAGGAGCCGCCGACGTTGGCCATGATCGAAACGTGCCGTCCGTCCTTCATCACGGCGGGCTCGCTCGCGCGAGCCCGTGCCGAGCGTTCGCGGTCGAGCTGCTCCGCTCGCTCGGCCTCCAGGTCGGCGATCGTGGACGAGGGGGGGTCGATGTGAACGACCCCAGTCCTTCCGTCGAGCCCGATCGTGACCTCCTCGTCGAGCTCGGTGATCCGGTCGCCGAGACCGACCACGGCCGGGATCCCCAGCGCGCGGGCCAGCACCGCCGCGTGCGAGGTCGGACCGCCATGCGCCACGGCGATGCCGAGACAGGAGGCGGGGTCCAGCGCGATCGTGTCGGCCGGTTCGAGGTCGCCGATCGCCAGGATCCCGGGGGCGGGGAGCCGGCCGTGCGGCGCCTCGACGCCGAGGAGTTTCGCGAGGACCTGCCGCCCGACGCTCCTGAGATCGCCGGCTCGCTCCCGCAGGTAGGGATCGTCCAGCTCGTCCCAGATGGTCGCCAGCTCCGTGACGGCATCTCTCCACGCTGCCGCCGCGCCGCGATCCGGGATGCCGTCCCGCGCAGGGCCGAGGAGCGCCTCATCCTGCAGGAAGAGCAGGTGAGCCTCGAAGATCGCCGCCTCGCCCGCGCCGACGCGCATGATCGCGGCCTCCCGCTGGTGGGTGATGTCGGCGCGAACCGCGGCGATCGCCGTGTCCAGACGCGTGCGCTCCTCCTCCGGCGTGCCGGCGGCCCCATCCGGGACGGCGAGCTCGGGAACGTGGAGATGACGCACGGGTCCGACGGCTATCCCGGGGGAGGCCGGGATGCCGACGATCGCTCCCTCGACGGCCGGGGCGCTCTCGGGTGGCGTCGGTTCGGTGATCGCCAGGTCCTCCGGGGCCTCGTCGAAGCGGCGATCCGCGAGCGCCCGGACGGCATCGATCGCGAGCGTCGCCTGCGGCCCCCGGGCGACGACCTCGATCCTCTGCCCGACCGTGACCCCGAGCGTGGCGACCGCGTTGAGGCTGCGCGCGCTCACGGGACCTCGGCCGGCCGTGACGTTCGTCACGCGGATGTCGGCATCGAAGGCGCCGGCGGTCTGCACCAGCCTCGCGGCAGGACGGGCATGGAGCCCGTGGGGGAGGTCGATCACGATCGGGAGCCTCACCTCGGGCCCGGCGGGTTGCTCGGCCAGCGAGCCGGACTCGTCCGCTGCAGCCGGACCCGCGCCGAGGTGCGCTTCCTTGCCCGCCAGTCCGCCGAGCGCTTCCTCGGCCACGTCGTCCAACGGGCGGCCGAGCTTCGCGGCGACGGCGGCCGAAACCGCGCCTTCGACGAACGGCGCGCCCGAGAGTCGCACCTTCCCGCGACGATCCGGATCGAGGAACTCGAGCGCCATCTCCGCGGACAGGACCGCGCTCCCCAGATCCATCAGCACGAGGACGCCGTCCTCAGACCACGCCTGCTCCAGCGCAGCGACGATCCGGGCTGCGTCGGTCCCGACAGGGTGTTCCTCGCCCGTCGCCTCCAGGCCGCCGGCCGTCGCGACCGGCAGGTCCGCACCTCCCATCTGACGCGCGAGCGCCGCGACGCCCTCGGCCACCTCGTGGCTGTGCGAGACCAGGACGAGTCCGACCACGGCTCTCAGATCCTCAGGCCCGGGACGCGAGCGTCCCGATCAGGAAGTATCCGTACGCGAGCGTCACCAGTCCGAGCACGGCGAGCCCGCGGTCGATCCATCGATGCAGACGCGGTGAGGGATCGAGGTCGAGCAGGACGCTCCGGAGGCCCAGCATCGCGTGGACCGTGACGAACAGCAGGAACAGGGACTCGATCGTGAAGATCACCGGGTTCGCGATGTACGCGAGCACCTGCCGATAGTCGCGGAGACCGCCGATCGACTTCACCACGAAATGGTTCGCAACCATGTGGACAGCGAGGAGGACCAGGAGCCCGAGGCCGGTGAGCGTCGTGATCCGCCACTCGCCGGCGGATCTCGGCGCACGCGCCGAGCGTCGCCGAGCGGTCCCACGCGTGCGGATGGTGGCCATCTCAGCGGCTCCCGTAGATATGGATCGCGCTGAACGCCAGTGCGAGCGTGCCGATCACGCCGAGCGCCCACCACAGCGCCTTCTGCCGGTCAGCGACGATGCCGCTTCCGACGAGCGCGACGCGGATCCCGTTCAGACCGTGATACAGGATCCCGAAGATCAGCAGGACGTCGAGCGACAGGAAGAGCCAGCTGGTCGCGAGCCGGAGGAACCCGCTCCACGCCGATCCGCCGCGAAGCAGCATCGACAACACAGCGAGGTGCAGGTACAGGTACGCGACGAGCCCGAGCCCCGTCACCCGGTTGACCGCGAACGCGAACCCACCGAGCGCCCGTCCGCGCGGATCGAACCAGCCGGACGTCGGGATCCCCACGCCCTTGCGCAACACCGGTCCCTGGTCATCTCGGCGCTCCGTTCCCGGGAGCTCCTGACCGCTCATCCCGGGGTCACCGTCGCCACGGTCCGGCGGCCGGCCGCGAGCGCGCCGCGGAGCGCCATGATCCGCTCGGCGGGGCGGACGTTGGAGGGACAGGCCTCGGTGCATTCGAACGCGACATGACAGCGCCAGGCGCCCGCCGGATCGCCCGCCCAGTCCAAGATCCGTTCCGGATCCACGCCGCGCGGTTCCTCGAGCAGACGCTGAGCCGCCGCCAGTGCTGCCGGCCCCACGTACGCGTCGGAGGTGGCGGAGACGGGGCACGCCGACAGGCAGAGCCCGCATTCGATGCAATCCTCGAACCGTTCGTACGTATCGATCCCGTCGGGCGGGGAGGCACGTGAGGGCTTCTCGCTCATCCGGACCGTGCCGATCTCGTCCGGGAACCGTGCGAACACCTGACCCATGTCCACGACGAGGTCGGTGAGGACGGGGATGTTGGCGAGCGGTTCCACGGTGATCGTCGACCCGAGGGGGTCGGCGAGCGTGACGCACGCGAGGGCCTCACGACCGTTCACCTGCATCCCGCACGTGCCGCACGAGGCGTGGAAGCACGAATGCCGGAGCGCGAGCGTCCGGTCGCGGTGCAGCTGGATCCACCGCAGCGCATCGAGCACCGTCGTCCGGGGGCCGACCGGTACCTCGAAGGGGTCGAATCGCCATCCCGGGTCCCCCCGCTTGTAGCGGTAGACGCGGAACCTCCGGGTCGTCGGGAGGGGGTCGGCCGCGCTCACGCCAGTCTCCGCTCGGTCTCCGCGTAGAACGCCGTGTGGGGGAGCGTGGTGACGCTCCGCGTGCTGCAGGGGCGGTCGATGCCGAGCTTCCGGCAGATCACGTCGCCGCATAGCTCGGCCATCCCGCGGAGGGTCGTCGCCTTGCCGCCGGTGATCGTCACGAACCCCTCGACGCCGTCCTCGACGTGATCGATCGTCTTGAACGTCCTGGAGAGCTCGCGCCCGGAGTCCGCGTCCTTCGCGCCGATCAATGGGCGAGCGGCCGACCACGCGGCCCGCGACACAGCCTGGGCGATGGCCGGGATCAGCTTCGATCCTTCCTCCCGCATCCGGGCCACGTGATCCTCCGGGACGTCGAGTTCGTCCGGGTCCTCGACCGTCCACGAGCTGGTCCCGACGACCGACAGGCCTCGTTGCGGGACGACGATGTCACCGTCACCGGATCGATGCATCCGGTTGATCACCATGTTGCAGAGGCGACCTCGCAGGGCGAGCATCACGCCCGGCGATGGACTGATCGGGACGTCGACCCCCGCCATGCGGGCGATCTTCTCCGACCAGGGACCCGTCGCGTTCACCACGAGATCCGCGTGGAGGTCGCCTTCGGAGCCGGTCACGAGGTCACGGACCGTCGCGCCCGTGACGGCACCGCCGTCGATGACGAGGTCGAGCACCTCCATGAAGTTGTAGAGCGTCGCGCCGCGGTGTTTGGCGGTGGCGAAGAACCGCAGCGGCATCCGCATCGCGTCCATCGTTGCGTCGGGGACCCGGACCGCAGCTTTCAGCCCCGGGTTGAGCAGCGGCTCCATCCGGAGGGCCTCCTGCGGGGCGAGCTCCTCGATCGGGATCCCGCATGCCTTGCACCCTTCGACGAAGTCGTCGTAGTAGTCCATGTCTTCGTCGGTGATGGCGACGAACAGCCCATCGTTCTCTTCGAACGATCCCGGGCAGATCGAGCGCAGGATCGCGTTCTCCTCGATGCATTCGATCGCGGACTCGCGGTCGCTCACCGCGTAGCGAGCGCCGGAGTGGAGGAGTCCGTGGTGACGACCCGTGGTCCCGGAGGTGAATTCGCCCCGCTCGACCAGCGTGATCCGGACGCCGCGCAACGTCAGGTCGTGGGCGAGCGCTCCCCCGGTGCCGCCACCACCGACGATGAGGACGTGGGGAGCGTCGCGGGATGCCCGCGGTGCGGATCGCGTCATCGACGCGAGTATCGCACCGCGTGGATCCCGCGACGCCCTAAGGCTCGTGCTCCTCTTCCTGACCCTCCGCGAACGAGCCTTCGTCGCGCTCGTCCTCCTCGGTCTCCTGTCTCTCGGCGAAGTCGCCGTGCTCCCCGCCGCTGGGGTGCTCCTCCTCTTCCTGCCCCTCCGCGAACGAGCCTTCCTCCTTCTCGTGCTCCTTGTTCGCCTCCTGTCCCTCGGCGAAGTCGCCGTGCTCCCTGTCTTCCATGGTGTCCTCCTCCATCGGGGCTCACGCAGGAAGGTGGGCACCCGGGTGCGCCGGTCACTCCACCCAGTCGAACGTCCGCGTCACGGCCTTCTTCCAGAGCGCGTACTCCTTGTCGCGCTCGGCCGCGTCCATCCGGGGCTGCCACTCCTTGTCCTTGCCCCAGTTGGCGCGGAGGTCTTCGACCTCCTTCCAGAACCCGACCGCCAGCCCCGCGGCGTACGCCGCACCGAGCGAGGTGGTCTCCGCAACGGTCGGACGGATCACCGGGACGTCCAGCACGTCGGCCTGGAACTGCATCAGGGTTTCGTTGTAGACCATGCCGCCGTCGACCTTGAGCGACGTGAGCGCGACCCCGGAGTCGGCGTTCATGGCCTCGACGACCTCTTTCGTCTGCCATGCGGTCGCCTCGAGGACCGCGCGTGCGATGTGACCCTTGTTCACGTACCGGGTGAGTCCTGCGATCACGCCGCGCGCTTCGCCCCGCCAGTACGGCGCGAAGAGACCCGAGAACGCGGGCACGAAGTACACGCCGCCGTTGTCCTCGACCGTCTTGGCCAGATCTTCGACTTCGCCCGAGGAGGAGATCAGCCCGATGTTGTCTCGGAGCCACTGCACCAGCGCCCCGGTGATGGCGATCGAACCCTCGAGCATGTACACCGCGGGCTGATCCCCGATCTTGTAGCCGAGTCCCGTGATCAGCCCGCTCTTCGAGGGCACGGCCTTGGTACCCGTGTTGAGCAACAGGAAGTTGCCGGTTCCGTAGGTGTTCTTCGCCTCGCCGACCGCGAAGCAGGTCTGGCCGAAGAGGGCGGCCTGCTGGTCGCCCAGGTCACCGGCCACCGGGATGCCGGCCAGATCGCCCGTCGCTTCCCCGTACGTCTGGCTGGACGACCGGATCTCGGGCAGGACGGCGCGCGGGACCCCGATCGCATCCAGGATCGCGTCGTCCCAGTCGAGGGTCTTCAGGTCCATCAGCATCGTGCGGCTGGCGTTCGTGACGTCCGTGACGTGCGCTCCGCCATCAGGACCGCCGGTGATGTTCCAGATCACCCAGGTGTCGATGTTGCCGAAGAGCAGCTCCCCGGCCTCGGCACGCGCCCGGGCACCCTCGACGTTGTCGAGGATCCACCGGATCTTCGGCCCGGAGAAGTACGTCGCTCGATCGCTCCCAGACGACGGTGGTCTCGCGCTGGTTCGTCACCCCGACGGCCGCGAGGTCGCTCGCCGAGATCCCGGCCTTCTTCAGCGCCCCCGTGACGACCTCATGGGTGCGCTCGATGATCTCCATCGGGTCGTGTTCGACCCAGCCCGGCTTCGGGAAGATCTGCTCGTGCTCCCTCTGATCCACGGCCACGACCTGCCCGGCGTGGTCGAAGATCATGAAGCGCGTGCTGGTCGTTCCCTGGTCGATGGCTGCTGCGTAGTCCGCCATCGTGTCCTCCCTTCACTCCGTGTGATCGCCGAAGGTCTCCGCTGCGGTTCTCATCAGGAGCCACGACGAGGTGGCCCCAGGGTCCTGATGGCCGGCGCTCCTTTCGCCGAGATAGCTCGCGCGGCCCTTGCGCGCAACGAGCGGGATCGTCGCTTTCATCCCTTCCTCCGCGGCGGCGGCCGCTGAGCGCAGCGCGCCCGCGAAGGGCTCTCCCGCGGCCACGGCGGTCGCGAGCGCGTCCCGCGCGGGGATGAGGGCATCCACCATGGTCTTGTCCTCGGGCTCCGCCTTCCCTCGCGACTGCACCCCTTCGACTCCCGCCGTCACCATCGCCACCCAGTCCTCGTCGGTGAGCTCCTCCTTCCCGGCGGCCGCGGCCCCCAGGCGGAGGAAGAGCGTCCCGTACAACGGACCGCCGGCGCCACCGACGCTCGAGACGAGGGTCATGCCGACCGTCTTCAGGAGCGTGCCGATGTCGGCGGATCCGTCACCGTCCAGCTTCCCCAGGACCGCGGTCATCCCGCGGTGCATGTTGATGCCGTGGTCGGCGTCTCCGATCGCGGAGTCGAGATCCGTCAAGGAGTCCTTGTTCTCTGCGATCGCATCCGCGAACGCCCGGATCCATCGCACCACGTCGTCGTGCGTGACGGTCACGACCACCTCCAGACGGGAAGGAGGCAGTGCCCGAGGTCGCCGCCTCCCTCCTGCTCCCTCTTCAGACCCCCCAGCGTAGCCCCGGCGTCTTGACCGGTGCATCCCACAGCTCCGTCAGCTCGTCATCGAGCTTCAGGAGCGTGATCGAGCAGCCCTGCATCTCGAGCGAGGTGATGTAGGGGCCGATCAGGTTGCGACCGATGCCGATGCCCCGCCCGTCGAGGAACGACGCCAGCTCGTTGAAGACGATGTAGAGCTCGATCAGCGGGGTGCCGCCCATCCCGTTCACGAACGCGAGGACCTGGTCGCCGCTCTTGAAGGGAAGGTCGTCGACGATGGGCGTCGCCATCATCTCGACGATGTCGTGGGCCGGCGCCGCCTTCATGCGCTGGCGACCCGGTTCACCGTGGATGCCGATCCCGATCTCCATCTCGTCGTCGCCCAGCTCGAACGTCGGTTTCCCAGCCGCCGGGACCGTGCACGACGTCAGGGCCATCCCCATCGAACGTGCGTTGTCGTTCACCTTCCGGCAGAGGTCGGCGACCTCCTTCAACGGCCGCCGTTGCTCGGCCGCGGCGCCCGCGATCTTCTCCATCAGCACCGTCGCGCCGACGCCCCGGCGACCCGCGGTGTAGAGCGAGTCCTGCACGGCCACGTCATCGTCGACGAGCACGGACTCCACCTCGGATCCCTCGGATCGGACGAGCTCGGCCGCCATCTCGAAGTTCATGACGTCGCCCGTGTAGTTCTTGACGATGTGCACGACGCCGGCACCGCCATCGACCGCCTTCGTCGCGGCTTCCATCTGATCGGGCGTTGGCGAGGTGAACACTTCGCCGGGACATGCCGCGTCGAGCATGCCCATGCCGACGAATCCCCCATGCATCGGCTCGTGTCCCGACCCGCCGCCCGATACCAGGGCGACCTTGCCCTGGACGGGTGCGTCCTTCCGAACGATGTAGTGCGGATCGATGTGGACCTCGACGAGATCGCCGTGCGCCCGCGTGATCCCGCTCAGTTCCTCGCGGACCACGTTCTCCGGATCGTTGATCAGCTTCTTCATCGGTGGGTCTCACCCTTTCGTCTCGGCAACTCCTTCTGCTCTGCCGCGTGCCAGAGCTACGGATGAAGATCGAAGAGCGCCTTAGCCGCGACCGCGCCCACGATGCCCCCCAGGACCGGTCCGACCACGGGGATCCACGCGTAGGCCCAGTCCGAGCCGCCCTTGCCCGCGATCGGAAGCACGAAGTGCATGATCCGCGGACCGAGGTCGCGAGCCGGGTTGATCGCGTACCCGGTCGGGCCACCCAGGGCCAACCCGATCACGAGGACGAGGAGCGCCACCGGGAACGCTCCCGTCGAGAGGACGCCACCGATCGTCATAGAGCCGGTCATGCCCTGGACATTGATCAGCAAGCCGCCCGAGAACTTGATCGCGATGGCGACGACGCCGAAGACCAGCATGAAGGTGCCGACGATCTCGGTGATGAGGTTGGCACCGGTGTTACGGATCGCCGGTCCCGTGCAGAAGACCGCGAGCTTCAGGCCCGGGTCCTCCGTCTCGGGCCAGTGCGGCAGGTACGACAGCCACACCAGGAGCGCCCCGAGCATCGCCCCGACGAACTCGAAGAAGATCGTGAGCAGGATCTGCGTCGTGGTCCAGTCCTTCAAGAAGCCCGCGGCCCAGAGGCCGATGGTGACCGCAGGGTTGAGGTGCGCCTGGCCACCGGTGACGGCGAGACTCGTGATGACGCCCATGAAGACCGCCAACCCCCACGCCCAGGTGATCACGATCCACCCCGAGTTCTGGGCCTTGGACTTGTTCAGCAAGACGCCCGCAACGACGCCGTCGCCCAACAGGATCAGCGTCGCTGTGCCGACGACCTCTCCGAGGTACGGATTCGGAATCGTCATGTTGCCGACCACCCCCCTCTGATTCCGCGCGGTGGCCCCGACGGAGCCGATCCCGGTCGCGCAATGGGACCGCTCGCCATGCCGAACAGCAACCGGCGGGATCGGCACCCACGACCTGAGGAACCCGAAAGATGTTCGGCATCGCCGGACATCGCACGTCGAGTGGCACGTCTGTGTGCAGGTTTGACACGAGCCGTGCGGCTCGCGAAGGTGACCGCGGTGACCACCGGGGTGAGTGCCGGTCGACGCGGGCGCCGCGGAGCTCCGCCTCCGTTCGACGCGGCATTCGTCGCGCGGTGGCTCCGGGGCTCCGCCGCCGAGATCGCGGCACACCGCGATTTCCTCACCCAGCTCGACGCCGCGATCGGCGATGCCGATCACGGCGTCAACATGGATCGAGGATTCGCGGCGGTCGTCTCCGTCGTCGCCGCAGCAGACGGTCTGTCTCCCGGCGAGCTCCTCACGCAAGCCGGTGCGACGCTGGTGCTTCGGGTGGGCGGGGCGGCGGGACCCCTGTACGGCTCCGCCCTGCGGGAGGCGGGTCGCTCTCTCGGCGAGGCATCGGCCTTCGGGCTTCCCGAGCTCACGAGCGCCCTTGAAGACGCGTTGGCGGGCATCGTCAAGCTCGGCGCCGCGGAGGAAGGTGACAAGACCATCGTCGATGCCTGGACGCCCGCGCTCCGGGCGCTTCGCGATGCCCGCTCGGCCGGTGCGGTCGCGGCGCTCCACGCTGCGCGGGTCGCCGCGGATGAAGGCGCGGCTCTCACGACCCCGATGGAGGCCCGGAAGGGACGGGCGTCGTACCTCGGGGCACGGAGCGTGGGCCACCAGGATCCCGGAGCGACGTCGACCTCGCTGCTGTTCGGTGCGCTGGAGCGCGCAGCGGCGGAGGTCCCGCCGGATCGCTGATGGGCGACCGCCGGGACACGATCCAGTCGGTCGACCGAGCCGCACGGATCCTGAAGGCGCTCGCCGCGGGCTCGCCCCGCCTCGGGGTCAGCGAGCTCGGCGAGCGCCTCGGCCTCGCCAAGACGACCGTCCACGGATTGCTGCGGACCCTCGAGCGGCAAGATCTGGTGGAACAGGATCCGGAGACGGGGAAGTACCGGCTCGGCCCCGAGCTGCTCCAGCTCGGCAACGCGTTCCTGGACCATCATGAGCTGCGGGGGCGCTCCCTCGTCTGGGCGGACACGCTGGCGGAGCGGGTCGGAGAAGCGGTCCGGGTCGGGGTGCTCTACGGACGGAGGGTGCTGGTGGTCCACCATGTCTTCCGCCCGGACGATTCGGTCCAGATCCTCGAGGTCGGCGCGTCCGTTCCCTGGCACGCGTCCGCGCTCGGGAAGGTCCACGCCGCCTACCTGCCCGCCGACCGGAGACGGACGCTGGTGTCGGGGCCGCTCCAACGGCTCACCGGAAGGACGATCGTCGAGCCGCATGCGCTGGCGCTCGCCCTCGAAGAGGTTGCGGCGGCCGGCTTCGCCACCGAAGCCCACGAGGCCGTGATCGGCGAGGGCGAGGTTGCCGCGGCCGTCTTCGATCACCGGGGGCACCCCGTCGGAGCGATCGGCGTCGTGGGCCCCGTCGAACGGGTCCTCCCCGCCGGCCCGTCGGCCGAGCTCGTCGTCGCCCTGACCGACACCGCCAAGCGGCTCTCCTGGGAGATGGGGGCGCGACGAGGACGCCCCGGGACCGTCCTCCACCCCGGTCCTCGGGCGGGCGTGGGCGGGTAGTTCCGTGGAGCGGCGTTCGGTCGTCCTGCTGATCGTCGGCGTCACCGCGGTGTCGTTCTCGGCCGTGTTGGTACGGGAGGCCGACGCCCCGTCGCTGACGATCGCGTTCTATCGATGCGCGATGGCCTCGGTCGTGCTCGTCCCGCTCGGGCTCGCCCGGCATCGCGAGGAGTACGTTCGGCTGTCGAAACGGCAATGGCAGCTCGCGCTCGCCTCGGGCGTCGTGCTGTCGGCGCACTTCGCGACATGGATCTCTTCGCTGTCGTTCACGACCGTCGCGGCGAGCGCCGTGCTCGTCCAGACGTTGCCCCTCTGGGTGGCGGCGTTCGGCCGGTTCATCGGCGAACGACCGGCGCGTCGCGCCCTCCTCGGCATGGCGATCGCGCTCGCCGGCACGCTGGTGATCGCGGGCGGGGGGTTCGACGGAGGATCCCGCGCGCTGCTCGGCGACCTCCTGGCGCTCGCGGGCGCCGTGTTCGCCGCGATCTACGTCTTGCTGGGTCGGAGTCTCCGGCAACAGCTCTCGTTGGTCACGTATTCGAGCATCGTCTACGCGACCTCGGCGGTCGCGCTCGCCGCCGTCATGGTCGCGAGCGGCACGGCGTTCGTGGGGTATCCCGCGAAGACGTGGCTGGTGTTCGCGCTCATCACGGCAGGCCCGCAGTTCCTCGGGCATACGACGTTCAACTACCTGCTCGGGCACGTGCGGGCCTCGGTCGTCGCCGTCGCGCTGCTCGCGGAGCCGGTCGGGGCGACGATCCTCGCGTGGGCGATCCTCGGCGAGGCCCCCGGGCCCGCGACCGTGGTGGGTGGGGCGATCGTCCTCGCCGGGGTCTATCTCGCGATCGCTGCCGAGACCCGGGCGGCCGACGTCGTGGCGGTCGAGTAGCGTCGGCAACCATGCCGGACCCACCGCGCTTCGTCACGGTCGACGACTACGAGGCGCTCGCGCGAGAGGTGCTGACGCCGGCGGTGACCGAGTTCTTGGCGGGCGGGGCGGGCGATGAGCGCACGCTCGCTTCGAACCGGCGGGCGTTCGACCGGTGGGTGCTCCGCCCGAGGTTCCTGCGCGGAGTGGCCGCAGCCGATCCGTCGACGGAGCTCTTCGGCTCTCCGCTTGCGCTCCCCGTGCTGATCGCGCCGTGGGCGTACCAGCGCACGGCGCACCCCGAGGGCGAACGCGCGACGGCCAGAGCCGCCGCCCGGGCGGGGACGATCATGTGCGTGTCGACGACCGCCCTGGACCTCCTCGAGGACATCGCGGCGGCATCGGGATCGCCGAAGTGGTGGCAGCTCTACGTGTTCGCTGACCGCGGGTTCACCGCCGAGATGCTCCGGCGGGTGTCCTCGGCCGGTTACGCGGCCCTCGTGTGGACGATCGATCTGAACGCGTACGGCCTCCGGCACCGCGAGACCCGCGTCGGGTACGAGCCGCCGATCTCGCTCACGACCCAGGACCTCGCCTATGACCCGTCGATCGACTGGGATGACCTCGGCTGGATCCGCGAACAGGCGCCCGGGCTGCCGCTGCTGCTCAAAGGGATCTTGACGGCGGACGATGCCGAGCTGGCGGTGGCGGCCGGTGCCGACGGGATCGTGGTGTCGAACCACGGCGGCAGACAGCTGGACGGCAGCCCCGCGTCGCTCGACGTGCTCCCGGAGGTGCTCGAGATGGTCGGCGGGCGGATCCCCGTCCTCGTCGACGGCGGGGTTCGGCGCGGGACCGACATCGTGAAGGCGCTCGCGCTCGGCGCGTCCTCGGTCATGATCGGACGACCGGCGGCCTGGGGGCTGGCCGCGGGCGGCGAGGATGGGGTGGTCGACGTCCTGCAGATCCTCCGCGAGGAGCTCGAGAACGCGATGACCCTCTGTGGATGCGCCACGGTGGGGGACATCACCCGCGAGCACGTGGCCCCGGCGCCTGACGGATGACGGTCGGCTCCCTCATCTGCCACCCTTGTCGGCCGTGCCAGGTTACGACCTCCACACGCATTCGACTTTCTCGGACGGGACCGCGACACCTGCGGAGAACGTCGCGCTCGCGCGCGAGCGCGGGTTGGAGGGGATCGCGGTCACCGACCATGACACGATGGACGGCTGGGGGGAGGCGCTCGCCGCGGCGTCGGACTCGGATCTTCGGATCGTCCCCGGTGTCGAGCTCTCCGCCGAACACGACGGAGCTTCGCTCCACGTCCTTGGCTACTGGGTGGACCCCGCGCACGAGGGGCTGCGGTCGGAGCTCCGCCGCCTGCACGACACTCGCTTCCGCCGCGGCGAGATGATCGTCGAGAAGCTCCACGCCCTCGGCCACGACATCTCCTTCGAACGGGTCCGGCGGATCGCCGGCGACGATCTGATCGCGCGCCCGCACATCGCCCAAGCCATGGTCGAGACCGGGATCGTGGCCACGGAGCGGGACGCCTTCGACTCCTACATCTCCGACGACGGCCCCGCCTACGTACCGAAGCATGCTCTCGCGCCCGTGAACGCTCTATCCCGATCAGGACGAGGACCAGCGCGCGAGGTACCGGGTCCTGGCCGAGCGCCTGGGTCTGGTCGCGACGGGCGCGTCGGACTGCCATGGCGCGCGATACGACTTCCGCCTGGGGTCCGAGACAACGCCATCGGTGCTGGTCGACGAGCTTCGACGGCGCGCGAGCCCCTAAGCTCGGCGCGTGCCGGGCTCGATCGACTTCGTGTTCCTGGACATCGGCGGCGTCCTGTACGACGACCGGATCTACGCGGAGGCGTGGCGCCGCGCGCTCCGTGAGGGGGGTGGGCGGTTCACCGACGAGGACTTCGACGAGGCGTACGCGGCGTGCCGGGCCGCACAGGACGGTTCGTTCCGCCGTCGCCTCGCCGACCGGTTCATCGGTCCGAACGCCGACCTCGGCTCACTCGAGCACCTCGCGTCCCGCCACTGGCACTATCCGCCGAGCGCCCTGCACCCCGACGTCCTGCAGAGCCTGGAGGCGCTCCGTGACGCGGGGTTCCGGCTGGGCGTGATCGCGAACCAACCGACCCAGGTCCGTGCGGCGCTCGAGCGGGACGGGCTCATACCGTTCTTCGAGGTGTGGGGGGTCTCCGACGACCTCGGCCTGCAGAAGCCTGACCCGGCGCTGTTCGCGCATGCCGTCCGCACGGCCGGGGTCGAGCCCGCTCGCGCGGTGATGGTGGGCGACCGGCTCGACTACGACGTCCGGCCCGCGAAGGAGGCCGGGCTCCGAACGGTCTGGGTCCTGCGCGGCGAGGCCCCCGACCTGCCGACCCCCGAGCAGCTCGCGGAGCCCGACGCCGCCGTTGCCGATCTTCGCGGGCTCCCCGAAGTCATCGAGGACCTGGCGAGGAGGTGAGGCGATGGCTCGGATCCTGATCGTCGGTGGCGGTTACATCGGTCTGTACGCGGCCCGCCACCTCGAGCGGCGGTTGCCCACGGGTGCGCATGAGCTGGTCATGGTGAGCCCGGAGAACCACATGACGTATCAGCCGTTCCTGCCCGAGGTGGCGAGCGGGCTGATCGACCCGCGCGCCGTCGTCGTCCCACTGCGCAGCGCGCTCCGTCGCACGCGGCTCATCCTGGGCGAGGTGGAGCGGATCGACGCGGAGAGCCGCACGGCGCGGATCCATCTGTCCGACGGGCGCCGGCGGGAGGAGCCGTTCGACGTGGCAGTCATCGGTGCCGGCTCGTGGTCGCGGACCCTGCCGATACCAGGGCTCGCCGAGCACGCCGTCGGGTTCAAGACGCTGCCGGAGGCGATCTGGCTGCGGAACCGGGTCCTCGCGCAGCTCGACACGGCCTCAGAGGCCGAGGACGTCGAGGAACGGCGCACGGCGCTGGGGTTCGTGTTCGTGGGGGCGGGGTTCGCCGGGATCGAGGCGATCGGCGAGCTCGAGGACTTCGCGCGTGCCGCCCTTGCCACGTATCCGCCGGGGATGGCGAGAGAGATGCGTTGGGTCGTGGTCGAAGCCACGCACAGGATCCTGCCGGAGCTCGATCCTACGCTCGCGACGTACGCGGCCGACCGGCTCCTCGAACGCGGCATCCAGATCCGCACGGACACGAGACTCGTCTCGATCGAGGACGGCACCGTCCGTCTCAGCGACGGCTCCTCGATCGCCGCTGCGACCGTGGTGTGGACCGCGGGGGTGCGGCCGTCGCCGCTGGCCTCGGCGAGCGGGCTCCCCGTCGACGACCGCGGACGGGTCCGCGTCGACCGTACGCTTCGCGTCGAAGGCATCGACGGGCTCTGGGCGGCCGGCGATGTCGCCGCGGTCCCCGATCCGCACGCCCCGTCCGGATACTCACCGCCGACGGCGCAGCATGCCCTCCGTCAAGCGAAGACGCTCGCGGAGAACGTCGCGGCGCTCCTCGACGGTCGTCCGCCGCGCCCCTTCCGATACCGGAACAAGGGGATGCTTTGCTCGCTCGGCCACTACCGGGGCGTCGCCGACCCGCTCGGGGTGCCTATCCGAGGCTTCCCCGCGTGGTTCCTGCACCGCACGTATCACCTCGTGTACATGCCCACCGTGGGCAGGAAAGTGCGGATCGCGCTCGACTGGACCGTGGCCCTGCTCTTCCCTCGGGATATCGCGCAGCTCGGATCGCTCGAACATCCTCGGGACGCCTTCCGACGCTCCGCGGGATCGTGACGACCGGCTCAGCCCAGCTGGCGTTGCCGCTGCAGCTCGCTTGCCGCCCGCAGGGCCTTCTGCGAACGGGCGATGTCCGGCAGCTCGTGGCCGGTCGAGAGCTCTTCCGCCGCCCACTTCGTCAGGTCGCGGATCGAGATGATGCCGATGACCTTGCCGCGATCGACCACCGGCAGGTGCCGGATGTTGAGGGACACCATCCGGTCGGCCGCCTCGCCGATGTCCGCCTTCGGCCCGATCGTCTCGAGGTGTCGACGCGTCATCCCCTGTGCGACCTTCACGGATCCCGGATCCCCACCGGCGGCGACGAGATTCACCACGTCGCGCTCGGTCAGGATCCCGCCCAGCTTGTTGCCCTTCTCGAGGACGATGACCGACGAGATCCCATGGGAGCGCATGATCTTGGCCACATCGGCGAACGTATCCTCGGCTTCGGCCGTCTTCACGTCCGACCGCATGATGTCGCCGACCAACATCGCGCTACCTCCTGGCCTCTCGGGAACGCAAGCCTACACGCAAGCACGGGCCGGCCGGCAGTGGGATGATGCGCCGCAACCCCTCCGAAGGAGCCGGTCCATGTCGATCGAGCGCGCGGACGACCATCCCACCCACGAGTCGAGCGGCAACACGATCACGAGTTTGGCGGCGCCGGCGCGCGGCGCGAGCGAGGTCGCTCTCTTCCGGACGGAGCTGCCACCGGGAGGTGCGCTCCCACGACACCGCCACGACCATATCGACGTGTTCACGGTCGAACGGGGTGGCGGGATCGTCCAGGTCGGCGACGAACGGTCTGCACTCGGTGTGGGGGACTCCGTCGTGGTGCCGGTCGGCGCCTGGCATCATCTGGAGGCCGGCGGCGACGGCGCGACGATCACCGTGGCGATGCCGGGCGGCACGAAGCTGATCCGCGAGGACGGATCCGAGATCGTTCCCCCGTGGGTGCGGTGAGATGGCGAGCTCCTACTTCGCCGATATCACCGTGTTCGACGGGGCGAGGGTGCGAGCGCACCAGGGGGTCCTCGTCGACCGCGACCGGATCGCGTGGACCGGTCCGCATGCACGGGCCCCGCGCGAGGCGCGCGCCGCTCGGGAGGTGGGCGGTCCCGGCCGGGCGTTGACACCGGGATTGATCGATTGCCACGTTCATCTGTGCTTCGACGGCGGCGCCGACTTCGCCGCCGAGGCAGCCGGGCTGACGCCGGCGCTCGGTGCGATCAAGGGGACGGTCAACGCGCGCAAGCATCTCGTCAACGGCGTCACGACCGTCCGGGACCTCGGGGGTATCGGCATCGTCGAGCTCGCCGGGGCGATCGAGGCGGGTATCGTGCCCGGCCCCACGGTGATCCCGGCCGGTTCGGCGCTCACGATCACCGGAGGGCATGGCCACAACATCGGGATCGCACGACAGGTCGACGGCGCCGACGCGATCCGCCGCGCCGTCCGCGAGGAGATCCGCGCCGGCGCCCTCACGATCAAGCTCATCGCGACGGGCGGGGTGCTCACGCCGGGGATCGGGGCGACGTTCGCCGCGTTCACCCCCGAAGAGCTCACGGCCGCGATCGAGGAGGCGCATTCGAGGGACCGGGGGGTCGCCGCGCACGCGATCGGCGCCGACGGGATCCTGCAAGCGGTCCTCGCCGGGGTCGACACGGTCGAGCATTGCGTCCAGGTCACGCCCCGCATCGCCAAGGAGATGGCCGCCCGCGGCACGTTCCGCGGTCCGACGATCAGCGCGCTCATGGGGATCGCGGGCAACGAGGGCAGGGCACCGGCGTACGCGGTCGCCAAGGCGCAGGCGCTGGTCGAGGAAGCGAAGGCGGGTCACGCGCGATCGATCCGTGCAGGCGTCCGCCACATCTGCTCGACCGATGCCGGAACGCCGTTCAACCCGCACGGCAACGCGCCCAACGAGGTGATCGCGATGATCGAGTGGGGCATGGCGCCGCTCGCGGCGATGGTCGCGGCGACCGCGAACGGGGCGGAGGCGCTCCGGATCCACGACGTCGGGCGCATCGCCCCCGGGATGCGCGCGGACCTGGTGCTCTACGACGTGGATCCGGTCGAGGATCCCACCTGCCTGCGGGAGGCGCGCGCCGTCTGGAAAGACGGCGCGCGCGTCCGCCTCTGAGCGATGTTGCCGATCCGTGACTCGACGCGGCGCCAACGCATCCCGCTCGTCACGGTCGCGCTGATCGCGGCCAACGTGATCGCGTTCCTCTTCTGGCAGCCCACGCTGCGGCACGTGAAGGATGCCGAGCTGGCGCAGCAGACCTTCTTCTGGTGCCACGGACAGATCCCGTACGAGCTCGCGCACCTGGTTCCGCTGGCGCGGAGCGGGGCGAACGGTCGTACCGAGATCGCGAAGGACTACGACGTCACGACCGCCGATGCGGCGCAGCTCCAGGACTACCTCGGCCGCGCGTGTCCCCGGAAGAACATCTGGCTCTCGATCGTCACCGCGATGTTCCTGCACGCGGGTTGGTTGCACCTGGGCGGCAACATGCTGTTCCTCTGGATCTTCGGGGACAACGTCGAGGACGCACTCGGGAAGCTCGGGTACCTCGCGTTCTACCTGGTCGGCGGGGTCGCAGCCGGCGCGCTCCAGTTCGTTCTGGCGCCGAACTCGACGATCCCCAACGTCGGCGCGTCGGGAGCGATCGCGGCCGTGCTCGGGGCATACATCGTGCTCTACCCAAGGGCGCGCATCCTGACGGCAGTGTTCTTCTTCCTGATCACCGTGATCGAGTTGCCCGCGACCGTCGTCCTCGGCTTGTGGTTCGTGCTCCAGCTCTTCCAGGGTGTCTCGGGTCTGGCGGCCGATGTGAACAGCGGGGTTGCGTACTGGGCGCACGTCGGTGGCTTCGGCTTCGGCGTGGTGATCGCGTTGCTGTTCCTCCGGGGCCGGCGGCGTCCCGCAGCGCTGCCACCGTCGTTCCCGGCCTATCCGGAGCGCCCGGACCTCCCGTGAGCCTCACGACCGGCGCCGAGCTGTTCGATCAGCTCGGCGCCGGCGCGGATCGCGTCCAACTCGTCGCGCGAGAGCCGCTGCAGATCGGCGGCGAGGACCCGGGTCCGTTGCCGCCGTCGCTCCGTGCGGATGCGTCGCCCTCGGACCGTCGCACGGACCAGCACGCCGCGAGCATCGTCGGGGTCGGGCGCCCGTTCGACCAGGGCGTCCCGCTCAAGGCCGTCGACGAGCCGCGACATCGTAGGAGCCGACACGCCCTCGGTCGCCGCCAGGGCGCCGATCCCGATCGGACCGGCGTCGACGACGGCCGAGAGCGCCGACAGGCGGGGAGGGGAGATGCCAAGGGCGTCACCCTCCGTGCGCAGGCGTCGCAACAGGAGCTGGGCCGCCGAGTGGAGCTTCTCGGCGACGGCCTCCACCTCTCGCGCTGGGGAAGTTCGCCTCGCCGCCATGCCGCTGTTCGGATCCCTTTGATATTTGCTTAGCCTAAGCAAATAGAGACGATAGTGAGAAGGTGTCGCGATGGCAAGCGCATCCGACGATCTGTTCGCGGCGATCGACGCCGGAGACGTGGATCGCGTCGGCGCCATGCTGGACGTCGATCCTTCCCTCGCGATGGCTCGCGATCACGAGGGCGTGTCGGCCTTGCTCCGCGCCCGGTACCGCCTCGATCGCGCGCTCGCCGAGGCGGTCAGGGCCCGGGTCGCGGCCCTCGATGTCTTCGAGGCGGCGACGTTCGGCGATCTCGACCGGCTCGCCGTGCTCCTCGAGGCCGATCCCGGCTTGACGGACCGCCGGAGCGGCGACGGGTTCACGGCGTTGCACCTCGCCGCGTTCTTCGGGCAGGACGACGCCGTTCGACTGCTGCTCGCGCGCGGCGCCGACCCGGACGCCCACGGCACGGGATGGATGACGGGAACACCGCTGAGCTCGGCGGCGAGCGCTGGGCACGCGGCCACCGTTGACCTTCTCCTCGAGGCCGGAGCGGACCCGGACGCTGTACAGCGGGGCGGGTGGACGCCCTTGCACTCGGCGGCGCACAACGGCGACGTGCGCACGGTCGAGTTCTTGCTCACGCACGGCGCCGACCCGGGAGCGATCGACGACGAGGGCCGGTCGATAGCCGACATGGCGGCGGAAAGCGGTGACGACGCGACCATCGCGGCGATCGACGGGTCGCGGAGATGAGGAGTACGGTCGGGGATCAGGCGGCCGCTTCGCGACCCGCGTACGACTCGAACTCGTACTCCTGAGCGATCGAATCGCACGGGTTCCCCCGCCCGTACCGGATGCGGCCGTCGGTGACGTCGGCCACGCACCAGAACACCGTCTTGGATGTGGGCGTGCCGAACTCGGGGTGCTTGCAGAGCGATTGCGGCTTCGTCTCGTGGTCCGAGAGGAGCTCTCGGAGCCGGTCCATCGTCAGCGACCCCGGTGGTTCGGCGGCGAGGAGCTCGCGTGCCCGATCGTAGCGGATCTGGGAGAGCGGCGCATACTCCGTGTCGCCCTCGAACGGGAGCATCCGATCGCAGACGTAGTTGTTCGTGTGCGCCAGGTGCCCTGCCTCGTCGAGGCCGGTGATCTCCGCGTCGCTGGCGCTGCCCTCGACATCCGCAACGCCGCCGTCGAACGACGCGAGGACGTTGTTGTAGCTCGACGCGCGATCGGTGCGCAGAGCCATCGCGACCATCTGGTCGAGGGAGCTCGCTCGCATCATCTCCAACACCTGATGGCTCCGGCTGATCCCCACACGCTCATCGTTGGGAGCCAGCTCGTTGCCGGTGAGCGACAGGCCCGCGGCGTTCCACCCTACGGAGAGCCAGGGGATCCCGCCGAGCTGGAAGAACACCGGGTCGCCCGGCACGCTGATCTCGAGTGCGGTGATGTCCTGCTCCGTCTCCGGACGCAGATCGTTGTTGTGCGCCACCAGGAGATGACCGTGGCTCGTCGCTGAGGGCCCCGCCACCAGGTCCGAGCACCTGCCCTCGATGCGCGGACCGTACGGCTCGTACCAGATCTCTTCCATCGAGACCGCGAAGAACTCGAGGGGGTCGACGCCTGCGCCTTCGGCGCAGGCGTCGAGCTCCTCGAGGAGCCAGGGGAGACGCGGGGCGGTGAAGGCGCGGTACTCGTCGGCGAGCGCGAGCTGGTCGGCCTTCGACCGCCCGCAGGGAAGTTCGTCCCAGGACGTCTCGACGGTCCTCCGGATCTGCTCGCGCCCGGCCTCGCCTAGCTGGAGGCCGACCTCGCGGTGCGTCCCCGCGACGCGGACGAGCTCGATCGTCGGTGGGGTCATCGATGGAGTATCGCTTCAGGACGTGAGCGCGACCAGCAGCTGCGTGTACGCCGTCAGGTACCGATCGACCTCGGCGGAGCTGGCGGGCACCGACACGGTCGGCCCCGCTCCGGGGAGGGCCTCCCAGATGCCCCGGTTGGCCATCCAGATCCGGAGGAGGCGCGTGAGCTCCGGGTCGGTCATCGCATGCGCGTCGGCCCCGGTGCGCGGATGCGGGCCGTACCACTGTCCCGCTCGGGGCCCGAACCGGTAGGAGGTCCAGGGCAGGCCGGCATCGCGCAACGCCGCGTCGATCCCGTCGGCGAGCATCCCGCCCAACGCGGTCGTGTGCTCGTACGCCTCGGGGACGAGGACCTCGGTGAGCGCGGCGACGGCCGCCGCCGCCGACAGAGGGTTCCCGAAGAGCGTCCCGCCGGTCGCGACCTCCTTCGTGTGATCGAGCTCCCCGGCGAGCGCGTCGCTGACGCCGTACGCGCCCATCGGGATACCGCCGGCGACCGCCTTGCCGATCGTGACCACATCGGGCTCGAGCCCCCACAGACCCGTCGCGCCGCCTTCTCCCACGATGTGCGTGTGCGTCTCGTCGAACGCCAACACGGTCCCGCGTTCTCGGGTCACCCGGCGGAGCTCGTCGTGCCAGTCCCGCTCCGGCGGCAGGAAATGGATGTTGTTCGTGAGCGCGGGCTCGGTGAGCACGAGGGCGACGTCCTTGGCTGCGAGCGCGGCGCGCAGTCCCTCGACATCGTTGAACTGCGAGATCCGCACGCGGCCGGTCACCCCTTTCGAGAGGCCGCGCTGTAGCGGTGCTTCGCGGCCGCCCTCGAGATCGACGAGGCCCTCCTCGAAGTGGCCGTGGTAGTGCCCCTCGAACAGCAGGACGACGTCGCGCCCGGTCGCGGCGCGTGCCAGGCGGATCGTCTCGGTGTTGGCCTGCGAGGCGGACAGGGTGAACTGCCAATGCGCCTGCCCCGGGTAGCGACGAGCGAGCTCCTCGGCGACGAGGACCGACTCCTCGGTCGGGAGGAGGAACTGGGTCGAGCGAGTCACCCGCTCCTGGACGGCTCGAACGATCGCCGGGTGCGCGTGGCCGCAGAACATCGCCATGTCGCTCGCGTTGAAATCGACGTAGTGGTGGCCGTCCACGTCGGTGAACGAGGCGCCGTCGCCACGGTCCACGTAGACCGGCAGATCGTTGTCCGAGGCCATCCACGTCATCGGTGTCCCGTTCGGCATGTGCGCCTCCGCGCGGGCCAGGAGCTGAAGCGTCTTCGGCCGCTCGGCGCGGAACCACGCGAGCTCGGCGTCGTGCAGCTCGCGGATCCGGTCCCGATCGAGGTCGCCCAGCGCGGTCACGTGGGCGGAGGCTACCCGCGAACGCGAACCCCAACCAGGCGCGCGACGGTTCGTGGCGAGGATGCTCGTGCTGCCCGCGTCGACCTCGATGTCAGAGGGCGTCCCTAGGGTCGAGCGCATGGGCAGCCAACCAGCTCTCCGTCAGCGCGGGTGGACCGGATGACCGTCGCGGCGATCGCGATCGGTGCGCTCGTGGCCGGTCTCGCGATCGGCTTCCTCGCCACGGCCTTCGCCCTCGCCCGACGCCGGCCGCCGGACGAACCCGGGATCGGAGCTCAGATCCAGCTCCAGGCGAGCGAGCTTCGCCGCATCGCGGACCAGGGCGCGCAACGTGATCTGACGTCCGAGCAACTCCGACAGGGGCTGGACGGTGCGCGCAGGGCGTTGGAGGAGCTCCGGACCCACGAGCAGGACCGCCGAGCCGCCGATGGGGAGCAGCGCGAGGTCGTGCGGCGATTGGCCACGGTGCTCGCCGGCGGCGCATCCAAGGGTCGATCGGGGGAGTTCATCCTTCGTGAGCACCTCGCGGAGCTCCCGCCGGGCATGCTCGTCACGGACTTCCGCGTCAACGGCAAGGTCGTCGAGTTCGGTCTGCTCCTTCCCGACGGCCGCCGGCTGCCCATCGACTCCAAGTGGTCGGCGGTTGCCGAGCTGGAGGCCCTCGCCGCGGCGCGTGACCCGACCGAACGCGACGCGTGTGCCCGGGCCGTCGAGCGGGCGGTGACGTCCCGTGCGAAGGAGGTCGCTCAGTACCTCGACCCGGCGGTGACCGCGCCGGTTGCCGTCGCCGCCGTCCCGGACGCGGCCTACCGGGTGCTGAAGCGCGCGCACGCCGACGCGTTCGCGAAGGGCGTCATCATCGTCCCCTACGGCAACGCGTTGCCCATCCTGCTGTTCCTCTATTCGCTCGTGCGACGTTTCGGCGACGCCGCGGACGTGCAGGCGGCGCTTTCCGAGGTCGCCGCGGTCCTGGACGCGCTCGGGTCGATCGTCGAGAACCGCTTCCAGAAGGCGGCCACGATGCTCACGAACGGGACGGACGAGTTCCGTTCGTTGTTGAGCAAGGGCCGCGGTAGCATCGCCCGCGCGGAGGGGCCGACCACCGGCGCCGCCGACGGCGAGATCGGCGACGGTGGGCCGCCCTTGACGATCGTGGGGTGATCGCCGCCGCGCCGCCGTTGCGATGTCGTGACCTCGGGCCGCGCGACGGATGCCGATGCGGGCCCATCGTCGTGCCATCGCCGGATGAACACCGCCCGAGACCAAGGTGCCGCGCAACGTACCCAGGTCGGTAGGCTGGAAGGATCATGAACGATGGAACGTTCGCGAGCGCGCTCGTTCTGTTCGCCCATCCCGACGATGCCGAGTTCATGTGCGGCGGCACGGCCGCGCGCTGGGCGCGCGACGGCTGCGACGTCCACTACGTCGTGATCACCGATGGATCGGCGGGCTCGAACGAGCCCGGGGTGACCCGCGAGGAGTTGCGCCCGGTCCGCGAACGCGAGCAGCGCGCCGCCGCTGCCGTCCTCGGAGTGAAGAGCGTGACGTTCCTCGGTGAGGTCGACGGCATGCTCGAGGTGACGCTCGACACGCGCCGGAAGGTGTGCCGCGAGGTTCGCAGGCTCCGGCCCGAGGTCCTGATGGCGCCCGATCCCTCGCGGCTGTGGTTCGGCAGCGGGTACATCAATCACTGGGACCACAAGCAGGCGGGGCTCCTCGCGCTCACCGCGGTGATGCCCGATGCGCCGTCCCGGCCGATGTTCCCCGAGCTGTTGGATGAGGGTTTGGAGCCGTTCGAGGTGCCGAATCTCTGGCTCGCCATGAACGAGGCCGACACGTATGTGGACATCACGGAGACCCTGGACGTCAAGCTGGCGTCCCTCGCCGAGCACGTCTCCCAGCACACGGAGGGCGCGACCTCCTTCGTCCGCGAGCGAGCCGAAGAGCTTGGGAAGCAGAGCGGATCGGGATATGCCTTCGCCGAAGGGTTCAAGGCGTTCCACCTGCTGGACGACGACCAAGATGAGGATCAGTGATGGAAGAGGGATTCCCCGCCGCGGAGGAGCCGGAACCGTATGAGCTCTCACCGCAAGAGCGTCGTGACGTCGAGGCCGACCTGGAGGACCTCGGCAAGATGCACGATGTCTTCTCGCCGCAAGGCGTGAAGGGCGTCGTCATCGCCTGCCAGGACTGCGGGCAGAATCATTTCTACGAATGGGATCTGCTCCAGGACAACCTCGAGCACATGTTGGACACGGGCGAGCCGAGGATGCACGAGCCCGCCTTCAACATCCACGAGGACGAGTACATCCAGTGGGACTACGGCAAGGGATACGTGGATGCGCTCGCCGATGCCGGGCTCCAACAGGGACGCACGATCGAGATCACGCAATGCCCGTGGTGCGAAACCCCGTTCGACACCGGGTACCAGTACTGCCCCCGTTGTGGAAGGCAGCTCGGCGCGATCCGCTTGTACCAGGAGCTGCTCGATCGCGGCATCGAAGACCGTGAGGCACGCGCGATGCTGGTGCGCGCCGGCTACGAGCCGTTCTGACCCGGCGTCCGGCTCGGCGATCCGACCCGTTATCCTTCGCGCGATGTACACGAGGTGGCTGCTCTTCCTGCACATCGCTTCCGTCCTTGCGCTCCTTGGGACCCACGGCACATCCATCACCGTCCTGTACCGGATCAGGGGTGAGCGCGACCGACGGAAGATCGTCGACCTCATCACCCTTTCCGGCGAGACGATCGTGCCGATGTACGTCTCACTCGCGGCGATCGTCGTGACCGGGGTGTTCCTCGGCTTCAAGTTCGATGCGTTCTCGCGCTGGTGGCTGTGGCTGGCGATCGTGATCTTGGTGGTGATCGCCGCCTCGATGGGCGCGATCGCGCGGCCCTATTTCACGAGGGTGAAAGAGGCATGCGCGGTCCGGCCGTCCGGGGTTCCTCGGGTATCGGACGAGGAGCTCTCCGAGATCCTGCGATCGCCGACGGCCCACGTGCTGTCGGCGATCGGCGTGGTCGGGCTGGCCGCGATCCTGTACCTGATGGTCTTCCAGCCGCACTGAGGCAGCCGCAGTGAGGCAGCCGCACTGGGGCCGCTGCCGCCCGCGTCTCACGCGGGCGGCAGCGGTCTCGCGGCCGGTCCGTTGACGACCTCCCCGGTCGGCGAGAACCGCGATCCATGACAGGGGCAATCGAAGGTGTGCTCGGCCGGGTTCCACGCGACCGTGCATCCCAGGTGCGTGCACCGGGCGGACAGCAGATGCTGCGCGCCCGTCTCGTCGACGGAGATCGCCAGCTTCTCCCCGCGACGCTCGATCACGCCGCCCTCACCAGGCCCCAGCTCGGAGGCGATCTGCATCACGGTCCGACAGACGAGGACGTCCCGGTGGGTCGCCTCGACGACCTTCTCCGGGACCGAGCCGAGCAGGAACCCCTTCGCTCCCTGCAGTCCGCGGTTGCCGACGACGACGAGCTCGGCGTCGACGTCATCGGCGGTCGAGATGATCTGATGCGCCGGGTCGCCCTCGAGCAGGCGTACCTCGGTCTCGATCCCTCGGCCGTAGACATCGATCGTGTCTCCCATCACCAGCTCGCCGGTCTTCGGATGTCCGATGAACACGAGCGTCACGCTGGCGAGCACCTCACGGGCCAGGTCGAACCCTTTGCGCGCCGCCCGATCCGCGGTCGCGCTCCCGTCGCTCGCGATCACGATCCGACCGTACGGTGCGTGGGGATCCCGCGAGCCCGATGCCACGATCAACAGGTCGCACGGCGCGTGGTGCGTGAGCCACCGCGACAGATCGGAGAGCGACCGATCCTCGCCGCGGGCGACCACGATCAGCCCGGCATCCTGTGCTTCGGCGACGGCGACGAGGACGTCGCCGGCGCGACCCGGCACCGCCTCCGCCGCGAGCCGAGCCCGCCGCATCCCGGCGGCCTCGGCGACGTCGAGCGCCTCAGCGAGCAGCTCCTCGGCGCCGACCGACGAGGCACGGTACCCGCTCGTCGCGATCAGCTTCGCCGACGTCGCGCGCGCGATCGTCGCCGCGACCTCGCCAGCGCGCGTCGCCGCCGGTGAGCCGTCCGTTCCGAAGACGATCCGACCCCACATGGTCCGCGCGAGCCTACCTGCTCACCTCCCTCACCGGCTCGAGCACGCAGTCCTCGGGGAGCTTGTCCGTCCGGAGCCGTTTGAAGACCGGTGCGCGCATCTTCTTCGTGCCCTTCGTGATCTCCGCGTACTCGATCTCGCAAACGACTTCGGGCTCGACGAACACCGCGCCCTTCACCCGGGCGAGCTCGGGGTCGTCGATCGCGGGGGTGGACCGCACGAACGGCCGGAGCTGGTCGAGCACCGTCGTCAGCATCTGATCCGTGAAGCCGCTCCCGGCCTGACCGATCCACCGGAGCGTGCCACCGTCGTACGCGCCCACGAGCACCGCGCCGAACGTGGCGCTGCGACCACGTTCGCCCGGCGTGTACCCGAGGATCACGCAGTCCTGGGTGTCGCGGAGCTTGATCTTGCGCCACGCGTCGGTCCGGCGCCCGGGTAGGTACGGGGAACCCAGTCGCTTGGCCACGACCCCCTCGAGCCCCTGGGTCTGGGCGGCCGCGACCAACGCGTTCCCCTCGCCCTCGACCCAGGTGACGAGCTGGAGCCGATCGTCTTGCTCCACGACGAGGCGCAGCAGCTCCCGGCGATCCTCGAGCGTCAGACCGGTCGTGTCCCGGCCGTCCAACCACAGGAGGTCGAACACGACGAGCGCCACCGGGATCTGCGCGCGCATCCGCTCGATCTGACGGGGGTTCGCCAGGTTCATCCGCTGCTGGAGCGTCTCGAACGAGTTCCGACCGCTCGCGTCGAAGGCCACGATCTCGCCGTCGATCACCGCGTTCACCTGATCGACGAGCTCCTGCACCATGTGGAGCTCAGGGTACTGCGCTGTCATGTCGCGGCCGGTCCGTGAACGAAGGACGGTCTCGGCGGTCGTCATCTCGGCGAGACATCGGATCCCGTCGAGCTTCGGCTCGAACCACCACGCGGGATCGTCGAAAGGCTGACCGCCGCCCTCCGCCAGCATCGGCGTGAACCGGGGGGGCGATGCGATCAGTGGCGCCGTCTGGTTCGAGGCGAGGAACGCGAGCCAATCGGTGCGGGTCTTCACGAAGTGGAACTCGAGCCCCGGATAGCGACGCCCGTGGAGCCGGAACGAGACCTTCGTGTCGGTCCACTCGATCGGCTCGTACCAGCCGTCGTCGAATTCTCGCCCTTCGTGGTGGGAAGCCCTTTCGGGACCGCCCACGAGGGCAACCCTCCGTCGTGTTCCAGCCGGACGTCGTAGTGCAGTCGTGTCGCGCGGTGCTTGTGGATCACGAACGAGTTGCCGCTGCCAGCCTCGTCGCCGGGCGCCGGCTCGGACGTCCCCTCGGGTCCGAACGCGCGCCTCCGGACGTACTCGAAGAGCGCCGGGTCCTTGGACGCGAGGGCGATCTCATCCGACGTCTTGCTGCGGACGTCGGGCGCCGCGGTCCGGGGGAGGGAGCCGCGCACCGGATCGTCATCCTCCACCTCGACCCCGAGGGCGTCGAGGGCCGCCGCCAGGTCCGCTCCCGGTCCAGTACGGACGCCGGTCCAGAGGTCGCCGACCGTCGCGAACCGCTCCCACACGTTGTCGATCCGGAAGTCTTGCGGCTCGAACCCACCGGCCCGCACCTCGTCCCAGGTGAGCGGTGTCGAGACCGGCGCGCGGCGCTCCGGCCGCAGCGAGTACGCGGCGGCGATGTTCGCCCCTTGGCGGTTCATGTTGTGGTCGATGAAGATCTTCCCGGCACGGTCGGCGACCCGCCAGGCCATCGTCACCTTGTCCGGGTCCGCCGCCTTGACGAGGCGGCCGCAGGCGCCCACGAACGCGCGGGCCTCCGCGTACGTGTACGCGCCCTGCTCCAGCGGAACGTAGATCTGCAGCCCGGTCGCCCCGCTCGTTTTCGGGAACCCCGTCATGCCGAGCTGCTCGAGCAGCACCTCGATGTGCCGGGCCACGTTGAGGACGTCGTCGTACGCGTACGGGGGGAACGGGTCCAGATCGAAGAACAGGTAATCCGGGTGCTGGACGTCCTCGCAGCGTGAGTGGAGGGGATGCATCTCGATCGCCCCGAGGTTCGCGACGAACAGCAGCGTTGCGAGGTCGTCGACCGTGAGGTAGTCGATCCGCCCCATCTTCGCGTCGTCCGACATGACCGTGCACCGATGGACCCACTCCGGCGTGTGCGACGGCGCCGATTTCTCGTAGAAGTCGGGACCTTCGATCCCGTCGGGCATCCGCTTCATCGTGAGCGGTCGCCGCTCGAGGTGCGGCAGCAGCAGGTCCGCGACGTTGAAGTACTAGGAGATCACGTCGCCCTTCGTGTAGCCCTCATCCGGCCAGAAGACCTTGTCGAGGTTGGAGAGCCGGAGCTCTCGCTCGGGAAGCTCGACCCACCAGGCGTCGCGCTCGCCCTTCCGGGTCTCGAGCGGCCGGGGGAGCGCAACCGTGAACGCGGGGCCGCCGCTCCCACGCGTTCGTTTCGGCATGGCAACGATGGTAGTCGGGAGCCGCTCCGACGCATCGGCTGTCGGTGAGCGGCCCTTCAGGGGTCGGCCGAGCGGCCGATACCTGTTCGGTGAGCAGGCCGTCTTCGGCGCCTGGGAGGGCGGTCGGGCAGACCAGGCCCGGCGGCCGATGGCGTGCTCGACCACTGCTCAGCCTCTCGCTTCGGGCTGTGGCGGCGGTCGTCCCGGCCGCATGTGCCGCCCTCGCGGCGACGATCCTCGGCCACCTCGTGCATGCTCCCGAAGGCCCGGCGAGGGTCTGGTGGGCGCTCTGGCTGCTCGGTTCGGCGATGCTCGTCGCGCTCGCGGTTGAGCGCGTCGCGCGGCGACTCCTGCCGCTCGCGGTGCTCCTGCAACTCTCGCTGGCCTTCCCGGACCACGCCCCGTCCCGCTTCACGATGGCCAGGACCGCCGGGAACGTCCGCCGGCTCGAAGAACGGATCAGCCGGGCGAAGCAGATCGGGGTTGAGGACGATCCTGCGAGGGCGGCGCGGCAGATCCTTGGGTTGGTGGCGGCGCTATCCGCGCACGATCGCAAGACCCGCGGCCACTCGGAACGGGTCCGCGCCTACACCGACATGCTGGCCGGCGAGCTCGATCTGGGCGACGAGGACCGCGACCGGCTCCGCTGGGCAGCGCTCCTGCACGACATCGGCAAGCTCCGGGTCCCGGGTCGCATCCTGAACAAGGCGGGCAAGCCCGACCGGTTCGAACGGGAGCGCCTGCAGGCGCACCCCGCGGCGGGTGCCGCGATCGCCGAACCCCTCCTTCCATGGCTCGGCCGGTGGGCGGCGACGATCGTGCAACACCACGAGCGGTTCGACGGCCAGGGTTATCCCGCGGGCCTCGAGGGCGAGGAGATCTCCCTCGGCGCTCGGATCGTGAGCGTCGCCGACTCCTTCGAGGTCATGACTGCGGCGCGGGCCTACAAGCGACCGATGACCCCGCCGGCGGCTCGGCGGGAGCTCGCGCGATGCGCAGGGAGTCAGTTCGATCCAGCGGTGGTCCGGCTCTTCCTCAACATCTCGATCGGTCGTCTCTGGTGGACCGTCGGACCGGCATCGTGGGTGGCCGTCACGCCGGTGCTGGGTTGGCTCCTCCGCTCGGGGGAACAGATCGCGATCGCGGCGAAAAGCACCGCGCTCGCCGCGGCGCTCGGGCTCGGAGGAGCGTTGCAGATCCTCCCCGCCTCCGCGGCCGCGCCGCTCGCCGCGGCGCCGAGTGCCGCGGCGAGCCCGGTGACGCCGGCCCGTGGAGGGTCGCCGACCGTCGATCGTCCGGGTGACACACCCCGTGCGGTCGATCCGGCGACCGGATCAGGCGGGACCGGAACGACGACCGATCCCCGGTCCGGTGGCGGGCCGACGACCGATCCTTCCGGCGATCCGATGCCCGATCCGACGCCGAACCCCACGCCGGACCCAACACCCGATCCCGTCGGCACCGTGCACACCGTGACGAACACGGCAGGTGATGCGGTCGGCAACGCGGTGGACGCTGTGACGAGCACGGCCGGCAACACCGTTGACACGGTCACCGATGTCGTCGATCAGACGACCGGCGGAGTGACCTCTTCGGCGAGCCAAACGGTCGACGGGACCGTCCGGACGGTCGTCGAAACGACCGGGGCGACCACCGACCCGATCGTGAGCAAGCTCGGCCTGTAGTCGTCCTCCCCCCGTGTCGGCCTTCGCCGCTAGACTGACCGTTCCCGCTGCGTGCGGTCCATCTCAGGGAGGGCGAGCCATGCCACGAGCCATGTGGAAAGGGGCCATCTCGTTCGGCCTCGTCACGATCCCGGTCGCCGTCTACCCGGCGACCGAAGAGAAGACCCTGCGGTTCAACCAGCTCCACGACGAGGACGGTGGCCGCGTCCGCTACAAGCGCGTGTGCGAGAAGGACGGCGAAGAGGTCTCCTTCGAGCACATCGTCAAGGGCTACGAGGTGGAGAAGGACCGCTACGTGGTCCTCACCGACGAGGACCTGAACGCGATCCCGGTCGAGTCCAGCCGGGCTATCGACATCCACCGGTTCGTGGACCTGGATGAGATCGATCCGGTGATGTTCAAGAAGAGCTACTACCTCGTCCCCGAGGAGACCGGCGCCAAGGCGTACGCGTTGCTCCGCGAGGCCATGGCGGATGACGGTCGAGTGGGGGTCGCCAAGGTCAGCTTCAGGGACAAGGAGCACCTCGCGGCGCTCCGCTTCAAGGATGAGGCCTTCGTCCTGGAGACCATGTACTGGCCCGATGAGATCCGCGAGGCCGACTTCGGCGGCGTCGACGTCAGCGCCAAGATCCGTGGTCAGGAGCTGGAGATGGCGAAGCAACTGATCGAGTCGCTCTCGGGGGAGTGGAACCCTGAGGAGTACGCCGACGAGTACCGCCAGGCCCTGCTCCAGATCGTCGAGGCCAAGCTCAACGGCCAGGAGATCGAGGTCGTCGCCCCCGAGCCGACCGCCAAGGTCGTCGATCTGATGGAGGCGCTCAAGGCGTCGGTCGCCGCCGCCAAGAAGCAGGCGGACGAGCCCGCTCCCTCGCGCAAGCCGGCAGCGAAGAAGCCGGCGACCAAGAAGAAGGCCTCCGCGAAGAAGCCCGCAGCGAAGAAGCCCGCGGCGCGGAAGAAGGCCGTCGGGGAGTAGTGGACCCGGGGTATCGCGACCGGGCCGCGTCGCTTGCCGACGTTGCCGCCCTCGTCCGGCTGCTCCGCGCGCACGAGCTCGCCGATCACGGCCGCGTGACCGCCGATTGGAACGAGATCGTCCCTTTCGTGTGGCGGAACCCGGGCTTCCATGACGCAGAGGATGGGCGGATCGTCGAGCGCGACGCCGTTCCCGTCGCGTTCGCGGGGGTGTTCCGGGAGGACGACGCCGGGGTCGAGCCGCTCGGCTCGTGGGTGGCATCCCCTCCGGCGGATCGTCGCGGCGGAGCCCTGCCCTTCCTCGTCGACTGGCTCATCGCGCGCGCTCGCGAACAGGGAGCGCACTCCCTGCGCCACCTCGTCTACCGCAACGACGTGGCGCATCGGAAGATCGTCCTCCAGCGTGGGTTCCGGCGCGTACGGTCGTCGTGGACGATGCATCGAGAGATCGACACGGACGAACCGACCGAAGGACCGCCCAACGGCATCCGGTTCGTGACGCTGGCCGAGCACCCGGACGAGCTCGGTCTCTACCGGGCGGATCAGGAGGCGTTCGCCGACCACTTCGGCTTCGCACCCGAGACCTTCGACGTGTGGCGGCAGCGTCGGTTCGATGCCGACGACGACCGCTCTCGATGGTTGCTCGCGCTCGAAGGAGATCAGATCGTCGGGTTCCTGCGTCAGGTGACCGGCGGCGAGGTTGCCCAGGTCGCGGCGCTCGGGACACGAGCGCGCTGGCGCGGCCGCGGGATCGGGACGGCCTTGCTCCGTCGAACCTTCGCTGAGATGGCGCGGGGTGGGCACCACGAGGTGACGCTGTGGGTCGACGCCGAGAACGAGACCGGTGCGGTCGGCCTGTACGAGCGGGTCGGGATGCGCGCCATCGTCGTCGACGACACGTATCAGCTCGAGCTCGCGTGAAGGGTCCCGCAGCGATCCGGCCGGGGTCTAGGCTGCCCGAGTGTGGACGTGGCTTCGACGGGCGTGGGACCGGGTGCGGCATCCGCGATGGCATGCCGAGACGTTGGTCTGTTCCCGTCGCGGGCACATCCTTCCGGCCGCGTCGGTCGCAGCCCTCGGCCCGGAACATGCGGGCGTCGGTGTGGACCTCCCCGACGGCCGCCGATTCGCGCGATGCCTGCGCTGCGACTGTTGGCTCGATGTGCCGCGACCGCTCGAACCGTCTTCGGAGACGCTGCCGCCCTTGTCGCAGATCATCCTCCCCCGCCGGGGCGAGGAGTTGCGGGAGGCGATCGTCCTGCGGATCATCGCGTTCGATCGGATCATCCACGTCGCGCTCTTCGGGGCACTCTTCGTGCTCGCGCTCGAGCTCCGACTGAATATCGGGCCGCTCCACGACGTCGCCCGGCGGTTCTTGGACGCGCTCAACGCTGTCGCTGCCAACTCCACGCAGGGGGCGTCGCACGGCTTCCTCGTGACCGAGCTCCAACGGATCGTCGACCTCCGGGAAGGCGCCCTCGACGTGTTGATCGGGACCAGTCTCGCGTACACGGTGCTCGAGCTCGTCGAGGCGATCGGGCTGTGGCATGAGCGCCGGTGGGCGGAGTACCTGACGGTGGTCGCGACGGCCGGCCTCCTGCCGTTCGAGATCCTGGAGCTGTCCCGAAGGGTGACCGTGTTCCGGGTGGGGGCGCTGGTGATCAACCTGTTGATCGTTGTCTGGCTCGTGTACCGAAAGCGATTGTTCGGGGTCGCGGGCGGGCGTGCGGCGCTGGCGCATGAACGCCCCGACCCCGAGGTGGTCCTGGCCCCGCCTGTCGCATCGGCAGGGGTAAGCTCCGGCGCGTGAAGCTGGTCACCGCCATCGTGAAGCCGCACCGGATCGATGACGTCAAGGACGCGCTGCGCGAGATCGGCGTGAGCGGGCTGACGACGACCGACGTCGAAGGGTTCGGCCGCCAGCGAGGACATACCGAGGTCTACCGCGGCGCGGAGTACCAGGTGGACTTCGTGCCGAAGGTCAAGGTCGAGGTGGTCGTCGACGACGGCGACGTCGAGGGCGTCGTCGACGCGATCGTGAAAGCGGCGAGGACGGGGAAGATCGGCGACGGGAAGCTCTGGGTGGGCGAGGTCGACCGTGTGATGCGGATCCGTACCGGCGAGATGGGCCCCGACGCGTTGTCGCGGTGAGCGTGGCAGGCCCCGCCGAGAGCCTGCGTGACGGGTTGCGTGCGCTCGAGAGGGCGTACACCCTCGGTCATCACGGCCCGGCGGCAGCGCGCCGGCGGGCGGCGCTCGTGGATGCGTGCCTTGCGGAGTTGTTCGATCACGCGGGCTCCCCTGCCCGCGTAGCGTTGATCGCCACCGGTGGGTACGGGCGGATGGTCCAGCTCCCCGCGTCGGACATCGACCTGCTCGTGGTGCATGACGATCCAGCGTCGATCGCCGAGACCGTCGACGCGCTCCTATACCCGCTGTGGGATGCGGGGCTCCCCTTGGGGCACGCGGTGCGGACGGCTGCGGAGTGCCTCGCGGCCACCGAGCGGCTCGACGCGTGGACGGCGATGCTGGACGGGCGGATCGTCGTGGGCGACGAGACGCTCGCCGTTGGCGCGCTCGCGCCCGTTCGGGCGCGAGCGCGCGAGGACCCTGCCTGGTTCGCGCGCCGGCTGCGTGACGCGGCCGGCGCGCGCCGGGACCGGTTCGGATCCAGCGCACAGCTCCTGGAACCCGATCTCAAGGAGGGGAGCGGCGGGCTCCGCGACGCGGCCTCGCTGGGGTGGCTCGCGACGGCGCTCGGGACCGACCTCGAGAGCGCAGGCGTCGTCCGCGCGCGAGAGCGCGCGGCGGTCGACACCGCCGAGGCGTTCCTCATCCGCGCCCGGAGCGCGGTCCAGCTGCTGACCGGGCGGCGCGCCGACCGGCTGGTGACGGAGCTCCAGCCGGACGTCGCGCGCGGGATGGGATTCGTCGACGAGCCCGATCTGCTCGCGACCGACGGACTGATGCGTTCGCTCTTCGAACACGCCCGGAACGTCGAGCACGTCGCCGGGCTCGCGATGGCGCGGGTGATGGCGGGAGCCAGGGGCGCCGGTTCCGTCGATGCCGGGGACCCGGCGGCGATCCTGGAGGCGCTCGCCGACGTGGCCGATCAGGACCAGGTCCCGTCGGCAGGGCTGTTGGATGCGATCGAGGATGTGACCGTCCCCGATCGCGTCGCGTGGGACGCCCGCACGCGCGCCGCGTTCCTCCGGTTGCTCCGCGCTGGCGAACGTGGCTCGGCGATGTTCGATGTGCTCGACCGGATGGGTCTGCTCGCACGGTTCATCCCCGCCTGGGCCGAGGTGCGCTGCCGTCCGCAGCGCGACCCGTACCATCGCTCGACCGTCGACGCGCACCTGGTAGCCGCCGCCGCGCAGATGGCCGATCTGCTCGCGGGGTCGGGTGATGCCGGGGACCCTCTCGAGGTCGCCGCGGTCACGCACGTCGAGCGGCCCGACGCCTTGCTGCTGGGAGCGCTGCTGCACGATGTCGGGAAGATCGGCGCGGGCGGACATGTGCCGATCGGAACAACGATCGCTCGGGACACGCTCGACGCGATGGGGGTCGCCGTCGCGGATCGCGACCTCGCGGTCTTCCTGGTCCAGGAGCACCTGCTCCTTCCCGATACCGCCACCCGTCGCGATCTTTCGGACGAGGACCTGCTCCTCGATGTCGCCGCTCGCATCGGCTCGCCCGAACGGCTGGGCGCGCTCTACCTCCTCGCGAAGGCGGATGCGTTCGCGACGGGACCCGCCGCATGGACGCCGTGGCGCGAGACGCTCGTGCGTGAGCTCGTCGCCAAGGTGCAACGGGTGTTCGACCGGGGAGAGATGGGGGAGGAGCTCGCCGCGCATCTCGCCGCACGAACCGAACGCCTCCGAGAGTTGCTGGAGGGCGAGCCCGAGGACCTGATCGACCGGTTCATCCTGCGGGTGCCCAGGGCCTACCTCCTCGCCGTCGACCCGGGCCGGGCCGCCGAGCATTTCCGGATCGTGATGCCGCCGCTCGGTCGGAACGAGGTGAGAACGGCGGCCACCGTGGGGTCCCGAGCGGGGACCTACGAGGTGGTCGTCGTCGCGTCCGACCGACCCGGACTGCTCTCGTGGATCGCCGGCGCGCTCGCGATCGGCGGGATCTCGATCCTCGCGGCGCAGGCGTTCACGACGGAGGATCGCACCGCGGTCGACGTCTTCGAGGTGGAGGGCGCGTTCGAGCCCGAGATCACCGAGGCGCGTTGGCGCGCCTTCCGGAGCACGCTGCGACGGACGATCGAGGGGTCGATCTCGCTCGAACACCGGGTCCGAGAGAAGAGCCGGCACTACCCGCCGCCGCGCGCGCCGAGCCCGGTAAGCGTCCGCGTCCTCAACGACGTCTCGGAGTTCTCCACCGTGATCGAGGTCGGGGCTCCCGATCGTATCGGGCTCCTGCACGACATCACGAGGACGTTCGCGGACCTCCACCTCGGCGTCCACCTCGCGAAGGTCGCGACCTTCGACGGTCGCGTCGTCGATGCGTTCTATGTCCGCGACGAGCTGGGCCGCAAGGTGACCGAACCCGGCATGCTGGCGGACGTTGAAGCAACGCTGCGGGAGCGGCTCGAGGCCTAGCGACAACCGACGCCCGCGCTCGTCGCGTACAACCGACCAGGGATGGGGCGACGAACGAGGACCTCGGCGGCGGCGCTCGCTCTCACGATGGCGGTGGCGTGCGGCGGTGTCGCGACCTCGACGGACTCATCGGCCCCGGCGTCACCTTCGAACACCGCGACGCTACAGATCCTCCGTCACGTTCGCACCGCGCCCGGCCCCATCGGGATCACGGCTGCGTTCGGCAGCATCTGGGTCGTGAACTCGGAGTTCCGCGAGCACGATCGCGGGTCCGTCACGCGCCTCGATCCGACGAACGGCACGGTTCTCGCGACGGTTCGCGTCGGCGGTGTGCCGCTCGAGGTGACCGCTGCGGCGGGATCGGTGTGGGTCTCGAACTCCGCCGACGCGTCGGTCTCCAGGATCGACCCCCGCACGAACGCCGTCGCCGCAACCATCCACGTCTGTGACGCCCCGGAAGGTCTCGCCGGGACACCGGGTTCGGTATGGGTCGTCTGCGAGGACGATGACGTCGTCGGCCGGATCGACCCCGCGACCGACCGGATGGTGGAAACCGTCGAGGTCGGACTCTCGCCCCGGTTCGCGCTCTCGGCGTTCGGGGGCCTCTGGGTGTCCAACTTCGTCGAGGGCTCCGTGTCGCGGATCGACCCGCTCGCTGGGAAGGTCGTCGCCACGATCGAGGTCGAGTCGGGACCGCAACTCATGGTCGCGACCCCCGATGGGGTCTGGGTCTCGAACACCGACGCCCCCGCGGTGCAACGGATCGATCGGCGGTCGAACGCGGTCGTCGCGACGCTCGAGGACGCGGGGACCACGCCCGACGGGCTGGTCGAGTTCGACGGAGCGCTATGGGTCGCGTCGGATTCCGGGCCCCAGCTCCATCGGATCGATCCGACGGACGTGACGGTCGAGGGCCCATGGTCGATCGCGGACCAGGGGACGATCAGCGCGAACCAGTTGCTCATCGCGATCGACGGCACGTTCTGGATCCCGCTCTTCGACCAAGGCGAGATCGTGCAGGTCGAGCCGCCTGCCTCAGCTCCCTGACGTCGCAGCACGCGATCTCGCGGTTTGCTCATCGACGCGATTTGCTCATTGAGAGGTGCCCTTCCTATAGTCGAAGAGATCGCCCCCCCGAACAGGCGATCTCCGGCCCAGCACGAGGAGGGATGAACCATGACCAGGTTCCAGGCATCTCGACGCGTCGCGATCTTGGCATCGGTCGCGATGGTCGCGTTGCTCCTGGCGGTACCGGGCGTCCGCGCCGCCAACTCCGGCACGGCACAGACGTACCTGGTGGTCTTCAAGGCGCAGGCGCTTCCCGCGAACGCGTCCGCCTCGATCACGGCGGCCGGCGGAACGATCGTCCAGAGCTACCCGCAGATCGGAGTCGTGATCGCGCGGTCCTCAAGCTCCGCGTTCCGGAGCAGTGTGATGAGGAACGGCGCGATCCGGGGCGCGGCCGCCACGGCGGCGTTCGCGACGCACGTGACCGACGGGGTCGGCGCCCAGAGCGGTACATCGTCAACCGTGGTGAACACGCCCGTCTCGGACTCCGATCCTCTGTCGCCACTTCAGTGGGATATGCGTCAGATCCACACGCCGGACGCGCACGCGATCACGGGCGGGAGCCCGTCGGTCGTCGTCGGGGACATCGACACCGGGATCGATTACACGGATCCGGATCTCGCACCCAACTGGGACGCCGCCGACAGCGTCAACTGTCTGTCCGGGTCGCCGATCCAAGGCGATCCGCTGGGCACCGCGTCTCTCGACGAGAACGGCCATGGAACGCACACGGCAGGGACCATCGCTGCCGCCAGTAACGGCATCGGGATCGTCGGCGTCGCCCCCAACGTGCAGATCGCGGCGATCAAGGCAGGGAACGTCGCTGGGTTCTTCTTCCCCGAGGCCGTGGTCTGCGCGTTCATGTGGGCGGGCACGCACCACATCTCGGTCACGAACAACAGTTATTTCGCGGACCCGTACCTGTTCAACTGCAAGAACGACCCGACCCAGCGGGCCATCTGGGACGCCGAGCAGCGAGCGATCCTGTTCGCAGAGAGCAGGGGAACCGTCGTCGTGGCGGCGGAGGGGAACGAGGCCGACGACCTCGCGCATCCGACCCAAGACATCACGAGCCCCGACGACACGACACCGATCGTTCGCACCGTGCATAACGACTGCGCCGTGGTGCCGGTCGAGGTGCAGGGCGTTGTCGGCGTGACGGCGGACGGCAACCTGATGCAGAAGTCGTTCTACTCGAGCTATGGCGTGGGCAAGGCGGACGTCAGTGCTCCGGGAGGGGACAGCATCCTCCAGGTCACGGCGGCGGCGACGAACGGTCGAGTGCTGTCGACGTTCCCCCAATATCCGCTGGACGTTGGCGCCGGGGCGATCGGCTGCGTCCGCAAGGTGTTCGACGGATCGGTGTTGTACTGCTACCTGCAGGGAACGTCGATGGCCTCGCCCCACGCGGCAGGTGTGGCGGCGTTGCTCGAGAGCGAGGGCGTGACGTCGCGCGGATCCGTGGTGGCCGCGCTGGAGCACACGGCGGACCCGATCGCGTGCCCGACGCCTGCTGTTCTTGCCGAGTACTCGTTCTTCCCGTCGTTCGACAACGGTGCCCCGCAGACGTGCACGGGAGGCATGGGTTACAACTCTTGGTACGGCCACGGGCAGGTGAACGCGCTCTCGGCGATCGATCGCTGAGCAGGTCGAGAGCTTCAGCAGAGAACGGGTAGGACGACCGGAGCGCCTCCCGCGAGTGCGGGAGGCGCTCCGCTCACTCCGCCAGCATCGCTTCCAGCCGCTCTCGTCGGTGTACTCGGTCTTCCGCAGCCGGAGGTACCCGACCGGTTCCCACGACAGATCCTCGGGCTTCGGGTCCTTGTCGTCGGTCTCGGCCACGCACCAGGCGACCCGTCGTTCGAGCAACGCATCGCGAGCTTCCGCCCACGATGGATGCCGGAACTCCATAGCGTAGGCCGGGCCGTTCTCCGGAAGCGTGTCGAGGAACCTCGCGAGCAGGTCGCCGTCGTAGTGCAGGCTCGGGGGGCATTGGAACAGCACGCATCCGAAGCGGTCGGCCAGGAGCCTGCCGGTCGTCACGAACCTCCGAACGTCCTCCTCGACGTCCTCCAGCCGCTTCCAGTGGGTGATCCGCTGGTTCGCCTTCAGCGTGAACACGAACCCGGGCCGCGCGCGCTCGCGCCACCGCTCGATCGTCTTCTCAGAGGGCAGCCGCCGGAACGTGTAATTGACCTCGACCGAGCTCAACTGCGAGGAGTAATAGTCGAGCATGTCGTCCTTCTTCAGGCCCTCGGGGTAGAAGACGCCGTGACGCCACTCGTCGTAGGCGAACCCCGACGTGCCCAGGTAGAACTCGCCCAGCATGCCTCCATCATGGCAGGCGGGATGCAGGCCGGTTCGTAGACTGGCGCCATGCTCGACCCGACCATCACCGCGGCCCGCGAGATCATCGAGGAGTCCATCGAGGGGATCCGCGGCGCGATCGCGGGGCTCCCGGCCGACGCGCTGAACTGGCGGCCCGCAGGAGAGGGAACCAATCCGATCGCCGTGCTGGCCGTCCACGCGATGCACAGCACCCGGTCGTGGCTCGCGGTCGCGACGGGAGGACCGCTCCCAGATCGCGATCGGGACGCCGAGTTCCGCACGGTCGTCGCCGACCCCCGAGAGCTGTGGGAGACGGTGGACCGGCTTGCCGCGGACTGCAGCGGCCTGCTGAGGACCGAAGATGCCTTCGAGCCCGGGACGATGCGCGAGTCGCACTCCCGCGCGAGCTCCGGGCGCGCGGAGATCGTCTCGGGCGCGTGGGCGCTCCTGCACGCGGTCGAACACCTCCGCGAGCACATGGGGCATGCACAGTTGACGCGGCAGCTCTGGGACCAACGCGAGGGATGAGTGTGCTCCATCTGAAGATCCCGACGCCGAAGGGCGACGTGAGCGCCGTCTGGCATCCCGCCGACGGACCCGCCCTCGTCGTCGGTCACGGTGCCGGGGCCGGGATGGACCACCCGTTCATCGTGGGGTTCTGCGAAGCCGTGGCGGACGAAGGGATCGCCGCTCTCCGGTTCAACTTCCCCTACATGGAGGCGGGGCGACGGACGCCCGACGCGGCGAAGAACGCGATCGGAGCCTTCCGTTCCGCGTTCGAAACGGCCGGCGACCGCAGCGGCGGCCGGCCGGTGCTCGGCGGCGGCAAGAGCTACGGCGGTCGGATCGCCTCGATGGCCGCCGCCGAGGGCATCCCGGCCGCCGCCCTCATCTTCCTCGGCTACCCGCTGCACGCTCCCGGGAAGACCGGGCAGATCCGCGACACGCATCTGTACGACCTCACCATGCCGATGCTCTTCCTCCACGGGACGAAGGATCCGTTCGCCGAGCCGAAGGAACTCGCCAAGGTCATCGGCCGGCTCGGCGACCGGGCGACGCTCGTGGACATCGACGGGGCCGGGCACTCCTTCGAGCGCTCGCGCAAGGACGACCCGCGGGTCGTCGGCGCGTCGCTCGCACCCCAGGTCGCAGCGTTCGTCCGGGAACGGCTCTGAGCGCTGATGCCGCGGAAGAACCGGCGAGCCTCGCTCGAGTCCGTGCCGTCGCCGAACCCTCGCCCACGATCTGAGCCCCCACCCTGGGCCGAGGTGCCCGGCTACGAGGTCCGGCATCTGGTTGGCGACAAAGAGTACCGCTGCCCTGGGTGCGATCACGTCGTGCGTCCTGGCTCCTGGCACTTCGTGGTGATCCCCGAGGGCGCGGCGGACGACCGACGGCACTGGCACACCGAGTGCTGGCGCCGAGAGCTCCGCCACCAGGGGATCCTCCGGCGGAGCGACGGCTGATCGAGCGGATCCGGCCTCCTGACGACGCCGTCATACAATCCGTCAGTGGCGGATCCGGTGCGGGCGAGGATGTGGCACGCGGGCGGGCGATGGTTCGCGATGGTCCTCGACGCACCCGTGTACGTGGAAGTGACCGGAACCTCGAAGCGGTCCTGCCTGGAGGAACTCCGCAAGGCCGTCGGCGAGGACGCCGTCCTGACCGTCGAGGTGGTCCCACCGCTCGCCGGCGTCGCCGAGGCCGCCGAGATCATGGGTTGGGACAAGCGGCGCGTGATCACCTACATCGATCGAGGACAGTTCCCCGAGCCCGTCATGTCGCTCGCGTCCGGTCGCATCTGGCTACGCGAAGACGTGGAGAGCTACGCGCAGGATTGGCGAGCGCGACACCCCAAGGCGAAAGCCGGCACGTGAGCGGCGCCGAACGTCGCCTCTACCTGATCCGGCACGGCAAGGCGGACCGGCGTTCGTCGGGTGAGACGGTCACGGCGCGCGGAGCGGTCGCCGATCCACCGCTCGACGCGACGGGACGGGAGCAAGCCGCGATCCTCGCTGCGCGGTTGCGCAAGATGCCGGAACCGGCCGCGATCTATTGCTCCACCCTCGCGCGAGCGCGTCAGACGATCGCCCCGTTCGTGGAGGCGACGGGAGCGCAGGTGACCTACTCGGAAGATCTGGTCGAGTGGTACGGCGGCGAATGGGAGTTCAAGGAGTTCGAAGAGTTGCTCATCGAACATGCGGAGATGCCGCGTCGCATCCTGCTGCAGGACCCCGTGTTCCATCTGGCTCCGGGAGGTGAACCGTTCGACGCCTTCGAGCGTCGCGTGGTCCGAGCGATCGAGGCCGGGCTCTCGGCCCATCCCCGCGGCGACCTCTGGGTGGTGTGCCATGGCGGCGTGATCAACGCCTATCTCGCGTCGTTCTTGGAGCTGCACGAGCAGGATATGTTCTTCCTCCCGCCGAACACCAGCCTCAACACGGTCAGGGTCAAAGATGACGAGCGAGCCTTGTGGTTCCTTGCCGACGACACCCACGTGACCGCGCCCGAGCTCTTCCCAGACTGAATCGGGGCGGCCGGTGAGCCGGTAAGGTTCCGGGCCGGAACGGACGGCCGAGTGCAGGGAGATCCAGCAGGTGATCACGTCCGCCGACGGCGAGACCCGGTACTGGACCACGATCGAGGGCGGCGCGATCGCGATGGGGATGGGCGACCTCGAGGCCCCGGACGCGACGATCACACAGAGCTACGACACGGCCGTCGCACTCGCCAGGCGCGAGCTCTCGCCGGTGACGGGCTTCATGATGGGCAAGATCAGGGTCGAAGGGAACATGGGGCTGCTGATGGGTCTCGCCGGAGCACTCGGCAAGCTCGCCGACGCGATGGCGGAGCTCGACGTTCAGTACTAGTCGGTCGCGCCGTCCGTTCGCTCCTGGGTCACGCTGTACGTTCCGCTCGCCCGAACCAGCAACCGCCCGGTCGCGTCCGTCACGCTGCCTTCCGCGAACCCCACCTGGCTCCCCACGCGGACGACCGCGCCGGCGGCTTCGAGCCGGCCCGGCCGGGCAGGACGGAGGTAGTGCACGCCGAGGTCGATCGTAACGTGTCGGCGCGATGGACCGACGATGGTTCGGATCGCGAGCCCCATCGCGATGTCAACGAGCGTCGCGAGGATGCCGCCATGCACCAGCCCTTGCAGGTTGCGGTGGTCCGCACGTGCCTCCCACCCCAGCCGCACGTCGCCCGCGGCGGCATGTTCGACGGAGATCCCGAACCCGGCGTGGAAGGGCGACGCAGCGATCCGGCGTCGCAGATCCTCTAAGAGCGTGTCGTCATCGTCCATCCGACCATCCCGTGCGGCGCGTAGTTTCCCATGGGAAGCCCGTTTGACGACGGCTCTGGTCCCGCCGGAGAATCCGGGGCGGCCGGGCCGGGCGGGCTCGGTGGATCAGAAACGGGAGGAGATGCGATGCCGAAGTGGCTCCGCACGTTCGCGCTGCCGATCGCCGTAATGGGGATCGTTGCCGCTGCGTGCTCCAGTTCGAACACGGCAGGCAATGGCAGCCCCAGTGCCAGCTGCACCTCGCAGATCAAGGTTGGTCTCGCGCTCGACGTCGGCGGCCTCGGGGACAAGGGGTTCAACGACCTCGCCTACGCGGGCATGAACCAGGCGATCTCCCACGGGATCATCTGCCAGGCCAACACGAAGTACATCGAGGCCAACTCGGAGGGATCGAACCTCGACCAGGAGGTCCAGTCACTGGCCGCAGGAGGGTATGACGTCATCATCGGGACCGGCTTCGCGTTCAGCCCGTACGTGAACGAGCTGGCAACGCAGTACCCGAACATCGACTTCGGCGTGATCGACGGGTACGCGACCTGTGGCCCCGCATGCGGTGAGACGAACCCCCTCTCGGCGATCCCGAACGTCGTGGATCTCACCTTCAAGGAGCAGGAGGGTTCCTTCCTCGTGGGTGTCGCTGCCGCGCTGAAGGCTCAGGCCCTCGGGTGCAAGACGGTCGGGTTCCTGGGAGGCCAAACCGGCCCGCTCATCGGCAAGTTCGAGGCCGGTTACACCGCAGGTGTCACGCAGATCGACCCGAGCATCAAGGTGCTGGTGGAATACATCGGTGACTCCACGAAGGCGTTCAACGACCCGATCCAGGGCGAGGCGCTGTCGAACAAGATGTACGACGAGGGGGCCTGCATCATCTACCACGCCGCCGGCGACTCGGGGAACGGTCTGTTCAAGGCCGCGGCCTCGCAGCGGAAGCTCGCGATCGGCGTTGACTCGGATCAGTACAAGGTCGTTACGCCGGACGAGGCGAAATGGATCCTCACATCGATGATCAAGCGCGTCGACGTCGCGACGTACGACACGATCAAGGCGGTGGCCGAGGGCAAGTTCAAGGGCGGCAAGAACGAGGTGTTCGACCTCGCGAGCAGCGGCATCTCGTACTCCACGTCCAATCCTCAGCTGATGACGCCGGACATCATCGACGCGGTGGAGAAGTACAAGGTGAAGATCCTGAACGGCGACATCGTGCCGCCGACCAGCCCGCAGGGAGCCTGACGATCGACGGTGCCTCTCACGCGAGGGGCGATGACGGGGCGGGGAGCGTGAGCACCCCGCCCCTCGTCGTGATGCGGGGCGTCACGAAACGCTTCCCCGGCGTGGTCGCGAATGACGATGTGTCTCTGGAGCTCCGGGCGGGCGAGGTGCACGCGCTCGTTGGGGAGAACGGAGCTGGCAAGTCGACGCTGATGCGCATCCTCTACGGCATCTATCCTCCGGATGGCGGTTCGATCGAGGTCCGAGGGCGAGAGGTGCGTATCCATTCGCCGCGCGACGCGATCGCCAGTGGGATCGGGATGGTCCACCAGCATTTCGTCTTGGTGGACCCGTTCACCGTTGCGGAGAACGTCATCCTCGGGCTGGAAGGCAGCCAGCTCTTGCATCCCGACGGATCGAACCAACGGGTCGCCGAGCTGGCAGACAGGTACGGGTTCCAGATCGACCCGGCTGCGAGAGTGGAGGAGCTCTCGGTCGGTGAGGAGCAGCGGGTCGAGATCCTGAAGGCGCTGTATCGCGGTGTCGACGTCCTGATCCTCGACGAGCCGACGGCGGTGCTCACGCCTGCCGAGACGAGCGCGTTGTTCGCGAACCTGCGTCAGCTCCGTGAGACCGGCAAGACGATCGTGTTCATCAGCCACAAGCTCGACGAGGTACTCGAGATCGCCGACCGCATCACGGTCCTTCGGCGAGGCAAGGTCGTGGGCGAGACGGCGCCTGCCGAAACCTCCAAAGCCAGGCTCGCCGAGATGATGGTTGGCCGACCGGTCCTCTTCCGTCTGGAGAAACCTCGAACAACGATCGGGGAAGCGGTCTTGCAACTCGTAGGCCTCCGCGGCGGTCGCCTCCGCGGCATCGACCTCGAGGTGCGCTCGGGCGAGATCGTGGGCGTCGCCGGTGTGGAAGGCAATGGCCAACGAGACCTCGCCGACGCGATCATGGGACTGCGGCCGCTCGAGGGGGGAAGCGTCCTGCTGGACGGTCGCGAGCTGACGTCCACCAGCACCGGCGACATCCGCAACGCGGGCGTGGCGTTCATCCCGGAGGATCGTCAGGACCAAGGCTTGGTCCTCGACATGAGCCTCTGGGAGAACGCGGTTCTCGGTCGGCAGGAAGACGAGGACTTCTCGCGGCGCGGAGGGATCCTGCTGATCAAGCGGATCAAGCAGCTCGCGGCGCGCCTGCTGCAGGAATTCGACATCCGCGCGCGGGGCATCGAGACGTCGGCGCGCACGTTGTCGGGAGGCAACCAGCAGAAGCTGATCCTCGCGAGGGAGCTCGAGACGGATCCGCGGCTGCTGCTCGCCGCACAGCCGACGCGCGGACTGGATGTCGGTGCGATCGAGTTCGTGTGGAGCGAGATCTTGGAGCAGAAGGCCGCGGGACGGGCGATCCTCCTGATCTCTGCCGAACTCGACGAGATCTACGCGCTGTCCGACAGGATCGTGACCCTCTACGAGGGCCGGATCACGGGGGAGTACCCACCTGATGCCCCGGCCGAGGAAGTCGGGCGTGGGATGCTCGGCGATGTGGCTTCGGCGAAGGCGGGCTGATGGCGACGATCGAGGCCCCGGCACCAACCGTCCGCGAGCGGGTGCGACCGGAGTGGCTCGAGAACATCGGCGGCCAGCTGCTCGCACTCGTGGCGGCCCTCGTGATCGCGCTCTTGCTCGGTTCTTTGATCATCCTCGCGTACGGCGAGAGCCCGGCTGCCGTCTACGGCGCGATCCTCACGTTCTCGTTCGGCAGCAGAGATGGCTTCGGGTACGTGATCTCGATCGCGACGCCCCTCATCTTCTCGGCCCTCGCGGTGGCCGTCTGCTTCAAGGGCGGCATGTTCAACATCGGGGTCGAAGGCCAGTACCTGGTGGGCATGGTTGCCGCGGCCTGGGCCGCCTTGAAACTCGATTTCCTGCCCGGTCCGTTGCTCATGTGGGTCACGATCGTGTTCGGGATGCTCGGGGCGGTGGCCTTCGCGCTGGTTCCCGCGGTCCTCAAGGTGAGGACCGGCGCCCACGAGGTCGTGACGACGATCATGATGAACGGCATCGCGATCTCTCTCGTCGCATGGGCGATCAACGGACCGCTGCACTTCACGCAACAGCTCGCCGGTTTCAACATCAACCTGCGGACCGACCCCTTCAAGGCGAACGCGCGTATCCCCGATCTCGGTCATCGATTCGGCATCCCGGACTCCGCGCATCTGTCCTGGTTGTTTCCCATGGCGCTCGTCACCGCCGCGATCGTCTGGTTCGTGCTGAAGCGGATGCGGCTGGGGTACGAGGCGCGCGCGGTCGGCGCGTCGGCCGGATCGGCGCAAGCCGGTGGGATCTCGATCGGCAGCGTGCAGATCAAGCTGTTCATCCTGTCGGGCGCCTTGGCTGGTCTCGTCGGGATGCAGCAGCTCCTCGCGGACAAGGGCTATCTGCCCGTCCAGTATGAAGCCGCCCTCGGGTTCACGGGTATCGCCGTGGCGTTCCTCGGGCAGAACAGCCCGCTCGGCATCGTGCTGGCGGCGGTCCTGTGGGGGGTGCTCGCGCGCGGCGAGACAGCGGTACAGATCGATACGGATGTGCCGCGTGAATTCGTGATCATCCTGCAGGGGATCCTCATCATCTCCGTCGTGGTCACCTACCAGCTCGCCCAGCGGCGCTTGCTGGCGCGGCAGCTTCGCAAGGCAGCGACCGTCGAGGGGATCGGCGATTCGGCGGCTGCCGTGGACATCGAGGGGCTCGCGAAGGAGGACCGCTAGATGGCGCTCGGTGACATCGGCGCCGCGATCGGGATCGCGTTCACGTACTTCACCATCATCTACCTGACCGGGCTCGGCGGCCTGTTCAGCGAGCGTTCGGGCATCGTGAATATCGGCCTCGAGGGCATGATGATCGTCGGCACCGTCACGGGGTCGTGGGGCGCGCACCACTTCACGCTGCCGCCCCCGGACGGCCTCGGCTGGGGCCTGCCGTGGGGGCCGATCATGGGGCTGCTGATCGGGATGCTCGCCGGAGCGACGTTCGCCACGATCCACGCCCTCGCGACGGTCACTTTCCGGGTGGACCACATCGTGTCGGGCGTGGTGATCAACCTGGTCGCGGTGGGGTTGGCTCGGTTCTTGTCGACGATCTTCTTCGGGCAGGCGACGCAGTCGGATCCCGGGCAACCACACATGAACCCGGTCAGCATCCCGCTGCTCTCGAGCATCCCATGGGGGTTGGGACGTGCATTCCAACAGCTGTCGCCGATGGTGGTCGTGGCGATGCTGCTCGTCTTTCCCGTTTCCTTCGCCCTGTACCGGACCCGTTGGGGTCTTCGGTTGCGCTCCTGCGGCGAGAACCCTGAGGCGGCGCGCTCCCTCGGCGTCCGTGTTGCTCCCCTCCGCTACGAGGGAGTCTTGCTGTCGGGGGCGCTCGCGGGGCTGGCCGGCGCGTACCTCGCGGTCGAGGTGGCGTACAGCTGGGGCGAAGGGCAGACGCAGGGCCTGGGGTTCATCGCGCTGGCCGCGCTGATCCTGTCGAACTGGAACCCCGTCCGATTGATGGTTGCATCGTTCGTGTTTGGGTTCGCCCAGGCGATCCCTCTCCGCCTCGGTGACGCGCCGGTCTTCCGGCTGATCCCGGATCAATTCGTTCGCATGACGCCGTACGTCGTCACCATCGTGGTTCTGGCCGGATTCGTGGGCAAGGTGCGACCGCCGGCCGCCGCCGGCAAGGCGTACGAGGGAGCGACGACCTAGACCGTCCCGTGCAGCCGGTCGCCGAAGTCCCCGAGGCCCGGCAGGATGAAGCCCTGATCGTTGAGCTGCCGATCGAGCGCGGCCGTGAAGACGGGGACTTCGGGATGGTCCGCTGCCAACCGCTTCACGCCCTCGGGGGCGGCGACCACGCAGACGAACGAGATCGACTTTGGGCCTGCGTTCGCCTTGATATGGGTAACCGCCGCCGTGCCGCTTCCGCCGGTCGCGAGCATCGGATCGAGCACGAGCGCCCGGCGCCCCTCCATCGGCGGAAGCTTCGCGTAGTAGTCGCGCGGCTGGAGCGTGATCTCATCGCGCTCCATGCCGAGGTAGCCGACGACGGTGTCGGGGTACAGGTCGGTGGCCGCATCGAGGAGCCCGAGGCCGGCCCGGAGGACGGGGATCGCCACGAGGCGCTCGGTGATGACCTGCCCGGACGTCGTCTCGAGCGGCGTGGGGACGTCGATCGGATCGGTCGCAAGATCACGCGTCGCCTCCAGGACGAGGAGCCACCCGAGTCGCCGCGTGAGCGTCCGGAACAGGTCAGGAGGGGTTCGTTCGTCGCGGAGCCGCGCGAGCAGGTCCGCGGCGAGTGGGTGGTCGAGGACCGTGAGGGTCACCGCCGCATGCTAGCGACGGCGGGCGCGGGCGGCTTGCCACCCGCGCCCGCCGTCTGTCACCATGCGCACAGATGCAGTCGTACGTCGGCTTCTGGTTCTCCTACGGCGGGTGCGACCCGGCGTAGTCGCCAGCGGCCACCGAGCAGCGAGCGACCCCGGGCCGGAGCCCGGGGTTTCGACTTCCCGGACCGTTCGACCGGGTCGACGAGGAGGTTCGACCGCATGGTCGTGGTGATGACCCCAGAAGCGACGGACGCCGAGATCGACGCCGTCGCGGAACGCGTGCGCGCGAACGGCGGCGAGGCGTTCGTCTCCCGCGGCACCGTGCACACGATCGTCGGCCTCGTCGGCGACACCGAGCGATTCAAGGCGATCGATTGGCGCCAGATGCATGGCGTCGACCACGTGATCCAGATCGGCAAGCCGTACAAGATGGTCTCGCGGGACCTGCATCCCGAGACCACCGTAGTCAAGGTCGGGACGGTCCCGGTCGGCCGGGACTCCTTCACGCTGATCGCCGGCCCGTGCGCGGTTGAGAACCCCGAGCAGACGATGCGCGCGATCCGCGCGGCGAAGGACGCCGGCGCAACGATCGTCCGCGGCGACGTCTATAAGCCGCGGACGTCCCCGTACTCGTTCCAAGGACTCGGGGAGCAAGGGATCGAGATCCTGCAGGAGGCACGCCGCGAGTTCGGTCTGCCGGTCGTGATCGAGGTCGTAGACCTGTCCCAGGTCGCCCATGTCGCGGACGTCGCCGACTGCATCCGGGTCGGGACGCGCAACGCCCAGAACTTCGAGCTGCTGAAGGAGGTCGGGCTCGCGAACAAACCTGTGATGTTGAAACGGGGTCTCGCGATGACCGTCGAGGAATGGCTCCAGGCGGCCGAGTACGTCGCGCAGCGAGGCAATTCAGAGATCATCCTGTGCGAGCGCGGGATCCGGACCTTCGAGCCGTCGACCCGCAATACCCTCGATCTGGGAGGGATGGCCGTAGCGCAGCACGAGTCGCACCTGCCGGTGATCGTCGACCCGTCGCACGCGGTGGGGAAGCGGCATCTCGTGGCGGCCATGGCGCGGGCCGCGCTCGCCGCCGGGGCGGACGGCGTGATGGTCGACGTCCACGCGAACCCTGAGCAGGCGATGGTGGACGGTGCCCAGGCATTGTTGCCGGAGGAGATCGTTGCGCTAGGCGGGCAACTCGCGGCGATCGCGGACGCGCTCAGCCGGCCGATGAACCGATAGGCGGCTCAGGCCTCGAGCCACCATGCGGGGCGGCGTGGAGGAGCGAGGGATCGGTCTGCTTTCCGCAAGAGCGCGACCAGACGGCCGCGCTCGGTATCCGTCATGCTCTTCTCCAGTTCCTCGGGCATGTCGGCGAACTCGCGGAGGCGGGCGAATCGCGCGCGGGCGACCGGCGTAACGACGAGATACGTGGCGTGCGACTCTCGCTCGAAGGTGACGAGATCGGATCGAGCGAGCTTCGTCGCGATGGCCAACGACGCCTGCCGCGTCACCCGGAGCCGTCGTGCGAGCTCCGAGATGTGCATGTCGCTCCCGTCGAGCAGTGCGATGAGTGCACGGTATTGGGCGTAGGAGATGCCGAAAGCTTCGAGGCACTGATCCATCGTGACCTCGAAGCGGTGTTGAACGCGTCGGGCCTCGACCATGACGTCCCACCCGCTGGCGCTTGTGATGTCGTCGACGTCGCACACGAGTCCGTTCATACTCCGAGGGTCTGACATCGGGGCGTATCACACCGCAAGCGGTTACCGCGATCGGCGGGGTTCTGCCGGCGGGATCCGTCAACGTCTTCACGACGCCGACGGCCTTCGTTGTCGTGAATCTGTGGACACGTGGCTGGGCGGCGACACCCCGACTCACCGTAAGGGGTTGACGTTCGACAGGAGGGCAGTCAAACGAGCGCGGGAACGTTCGGCGTCAGCTCGAGGATGTCGCAGGCGCCGCGCCAGCGGCCGATCGACTCGGTGGGGGCACCGGCTCGAGACTTGCGCTTGTCCACCAACGCCTTGGCGGCCTCCTCCCACTCCGCACCCTCGAGCAAGCGTGGCGCCGCCGTGAACTCCTGGGCCGACGTGTCCCGACCCTTGCGACGGGTCACGACGACGAACTCCTTCGCCTCGGTCACGCCGGGGATCGTCTGCTCCTGCGGTCCGGACTGCTTCTGCGACAGCAGGTAGATCCTGCCGTTCTTGTAGACGAACCACGCCGGGATCATGTCGCGGCGACCTCGGACGTCCGCACCGACCCAGATCACATCCGACTTCCGGAGCGCATCCTCGATGTCCTTCGGCAGCTTCGTCGGGGCGGCTTGCACATAGACGGGGAGCTCGATCTCACCCACGATCTGGTCATCGATGATGAACGAGGCCACGTAGGTTCCCGTTTCGTCGAAGACGGCGTCCGTCACGACGTCGAGCTCCGTCGTCAGGTCGAACATCCCCTCCATCCGGCGGTACTCCGGTCCCCACCGCCAGATCATCCGTCCCGACGGACCGTAGAGACGCACTTCCTCTTGCACGATCCCGACGCCGACCTTCCATGCTCGGAAGAGCACGAATGGGAGCGCGGGGCCCGGTTGACCCGTGAGGTAGATCCCGTCCGGCGATGACGCTCCCTGGGTCTGCCAGACGCGTTCGTCGACGATCGCGGCGGCGACGAGCTCCCCCACGGTGTCCATCGGGGGAGGATACCGCTCGGAGGTTGCTAGACCGTCCTCGCGAGCCACAGGCGCGGCTCTTCGATCTCCGGCAGTGACGGCATCGCCTCGGCCGATCCCCACATCCGCGCGAGGATCGCCTCGTCCGTGAGGTCGACGACGAGGTCGCAGAACCGCCGGCCCGCGACGTACTGCTCCCGCTTCATGTCGATCCCGAGCAACCGCTCGAACACCGGGTCCGTCGCCTCGTCCTCGCGATGACGAAGCATCGCCTCTTCGATCATCGCGTGCGTGGCGAGGAGCCGCGCGCCGAGCGCGTGCATCACGTGGTCCGCGTAGCCCTCGGCCGCCGCCATGAACGCCTGGATCCTGCCGAGCTTCAACCGTTGCTCGTCGTCCAGGACGGCGCCGAACAACGCGTCGACATCATCTCCGCCAAGCGCCCGCTCCACGGCCTCGGGGTCGGTCGGATCGAGTGCGGAGAAACGCTCCTGGATCGCGCGGATGTCCACCGTGAGCGTCGAGAGGAAATCGTCCACCAGGGCGGCGAAGTGCGCGGCCGTCCATGACCGTCCGAACTCGAGCCGGTGCGTGACCTCATGGAGGGCAACCGACGTCCGGAACTCGGTCGGGTCGAGCGACCAGTCGTGCTCGAACCGCGCGATGTTGGGCACCACGAACAGCAGCGCGCCCGACCCCGCTTGGCGGGGAACCGCGACGTCGTACTGGCCGAGCACCCGCGTCGCCAGGAACCCGAGCACCTGCCCCACCTGCGTCCCCTGCAGCAACGGTCCGAGCTGCGTGAGCATGCCGGCCATCGGCCCGAGGTCTTCAGGCATCTGTTCGCGCATCGCAGCCTCGAGCGCCTGGCCCATCCGTTGCGCCGCGGGCTCGAGCAATGAGCGGAGGCTCGTCGCGCTGGCCCCGACCCACTCGGCCCGGCGCACCGGCTGGACATGGACGATGTCGCCGGGAAGCTCCATCCCGGTGAACCCCGCGACCTGCAGCTCCGCTACGCGGACGGCCTCGTCGAGCATGCGGCGATCTTCTTCGGTCGGCTCGGGATCGGGGCCCTCTTCGAGCGCGCTCGCGACGCCGACCTGACGCGCGAGCTCCCAATTGATCGGCCCGGACGAGGAGGCCATCACGCGCTGGAGCTCGCGGAACAAGGGTGCGTCTCGAAGGGCGTCGGGGTCCATCCCGAACGGGAAGCCGAGTGGATCGCTCACGCGGCCAGCCTACGACGTCCCTCGCGCTACGATGGGCGCCGTGTCCGACGACCAGACGCTCGTGCGGATCACCGCCGAGCCCCTGTCCGTCGACGAAGCGCTCGCGTTCATCGCCGAACCTTCGTCGGGTGGATCGTGCATCTTCGTCGGTACCGTCCGTGATTCCGACGCCGATGGCGTCGCCGTGACGGGGCTCACCTACGAGTCGTGGAACGATGTCGCGGCCGACCGGCTGCGTGAGATCGCCAATCGGCTCCGCGATCGCTGGCCCATCCGGAAGGTGGCCTTGCTCCACCGCACCGGCGACCTCGGCGTCGGCGACGCGAGCGTGGTGGTGGCCGTCTCCGGCGCGCACCGCGCGGAGGCATTCGAGGCATGCCGGGAGGGGATCGAACAGCTGAAGCACGACGTCCCGATCTGGAAGAAGGAGCTCCTCGCGACCGGTGAAGGCCACTGGGTGATGGGAGCCTGATGGGGCGGGACCTGGCGATCGACCTCGGAACGGCGAACACGATCGTCTACCGCCTCGGGGAGGGGATCGTCTTCGACGAGCCGACGGTGGTCGCGCTGCACGCGTCCACCGGCTCCGTGGTCGCGATCGGTGAGGCGGCCTGGGACCTGATCGGCGGCGATTCCGGCAACGTCGTCGCCATGCGCCCGCTGCGTGAGGGAACGGTCACCGAGTTCGAGATGACCCAGCGCTACCTCGGCTCCGTGATCCGTAGGGTGGCCCCCGGTCGCTTCCCCAAGCCGCGGGTCTTGATCTGCATCCCGTCGGAGAGCTCGGAGGTCGAGAAGCGCGCCGTCGTGGAGGCGGTGACGTCGAGCGGTGGGAAGCACGTGACGCTCGTTGAGGAAGCGCTTGCGGCGGCGATCGGCGCCGGCCTGCCGATCCATGAGCCGATCGGGCATCTGATCGTCGACATCGGAGGGGCGCGCTCGGAGATGGCCGTCGTCTCGATGGGAGGCGTCGTCTCGGGCCACGGCGTACCGTTCGGCGGGTTCGACCTGGACGCCGCGATCCAGGAGCACCTGCGTTCCACCTGTGGGGTTGCGATCGGCGAGAAGGCGGCCGAAGAGATCAAGATCGCCATCGGATCCGCCTTTCCCTCTGCGAGCGGTCGGGCCGCGCTGGTGATCGGCCGAGAGCTCGCGACGGGGAACACGGTCGAAGTCAAGATCGACGAGGACGAGGTCCGCCAAGCGATGGCGGGCCCCGTCCGGCACATCGTCGACGGCGCGCGGCGGACGCTCGGCGACGCCCCACCCGAGCTCACGCACGACGTGCTCGAGACCGGCATGTTCCTCACGGGCGGTGGGAGCCTGTTGAAAGGCCTGGATCAACTGCTCGCGCAGGAGTGCGAGGTCCCGGTGCACGTCGCGGAGAAGCCGCTGGAAACGGTGGCGATCGGAGCGGGGCACATGCTGGAGCATCTCGAGGAGTACCGCTCGGCGTTCCAGCTCGTCCGGCCGGCCGGTCGGAGCTGAGCCCGATCGGAGGGAGTGCCTGGTGACGTTCTCGATCGTCGCGTTCGATCCCGGGAACGGCGATCTCGGCGTCGCGGTCGCGTCGAAGTTCCCCTGCGTGGGCGCGGTCGTCCCCTGGGCGAAGGCGGGTGTTGGCGCCGTGGCCACGCAGGCCTGGGCGAACACCGACTTCGGGCCCGACGGCCTCCGGCTGATGGCGGGTGGGATGCCGGCGGGACCGGCGCTCGATGCCGTGTTGGAAGGCGATGGGGGCCGGGAGGAGCGCCAAGCCGGCTTCGTGGACGCGAGCGGCGAGGCGGCGACCTTCACGGGGTCCGGGTGCCTCGAATGGGCCGGAGGCGTCTCCGGCGACCATTTCGCGGCGCAGGGCAACATCCTGGCCGGCGAAGGCGTCGTCGATGCGATGGCCGGTGTCTTCGCGTCGGGGGATGGCGAGCTCTGCGATCGGCTCCTCGCCGCCGTGCTGGCGGGCGACGTTGCAGGTGGTGATCGCCGCGGGAAGCAGTCGGCGGCGCTCCTGGTGGTCCGCGATCGTGGCGGCTACGAGGGACGCAACGACCGATACATCGACCTCCGGGTGGACGATCATCCGGACGCGCCGGCCGAGCTCGCGCGGCTGTTCACGGTGTGGGACGACACGATGCTGATCCGCAACGATCCGCCGCTGGAGGCGACCGAGGAGCTCGTCGGCGAGCTCCAGCGGCGTCTGGCGAAGGTCGGGCGGTACGAGGGGCCGGTGAACGGCGAGTTCGACGAGCCGACCCGGCTCGCGTTGGCGGAGTGGGCCGGCCGGTACAACCTCGAAGGGCGGCTGCGCGAGGACGGTCTCGTGTCGCGCCATCTGATGACGGAGCTCCGGGACATCACCCCGGACGTGTCGTGAGGCGCGCTCTCAGCCGACGGAACGCTTGATGAGCTTCACGAGGAACGACACGCTGAGGTAGGCGCCGAAAGCGAGTACGGAGGCGCCCGCGATGACCGCGATCACGAGCCCTAGGGCTCCAGTCAGCCGGGACTCCCAATCGGGACGCGTATCGGTGACCGTCAGGTAGGTCTGCCCGGAGCCCGTGACCGGGACGCCCACCGGCGGGCTCACGCGCGACGGAGCGGCGGCCGTGGGCGCGGTCCCCTGTCGGAGCGTCATGAGGTACGCGGCCGCGCCCACGGCCGCCGCAACCACGATCACCAACAGATACGCCATCGATCGCCTCGGACGCGAGCCTACTCCCGGGAGCGGCCGTGCACGAGGAACCCCGACCACCTTCGGGGCGAAGCAGTCCGTAGGATGGCTTCCCCCATGCGTCACCCGGTCCGTGTCGCCGCGTTCGTCCTCGTCTCGACGGTGCTCGTGGCTGCCGCATGGATCCGGCTCCCGTACTACGCGATCGGCCCTGGGCCCGCCCGGACCGTGACGCCGCAGATCCGGTACGACGGCCGGCCGCGCTACGACCCGACGGGCGCGCTCGAGATGACCACGGTGAGCTACCACCAGGTGACCCCGTTGCAGGCGATCGCGGTCTGGCTGGAGCCGGACTGGGCGCTGGTGCCTCAGACCGACCTGTATCCGACCGGCAACGTGGCATTGGAGAACCAGCGATCGATCTCCGAGATGGACCAGAGCAAGATCGACGCCACCGGGGTCGTGCTCCGGCGGCTGACGACCTACCCGAAGCAGCATGGCGCGGGTGCCCTGGTCGAATCCACGGTCCCAGAGTGCTCCGCCGACGGGCGGCTGTTCCCGGGGGATGTCATCACCGCGATCGATGGGCACCCGGTCGGCGACACCGCGGACGTCAGGCGGATCCTGCACGTCGCGAAGGAGGGTCAGCCGCTGTCGTTCCGACTCGATGTGGATGGCAAGGTCGAACGGGCGACCTTCGCGCGGAAGCCGTGTGGACCCGACAAGCAGCTGCTGGTCGGGTTCCGCTCGATCGACGCGTTCCCGTTCCCGATCACGATCGACAGCGGCGACGTCGGAGGGCCCTCCGCCGGCCTTATGTGGGCGCTCGGGCTGTACGAGCTGATGACGCCAGGAGATCTGACGGGGGGCCGAACGATCGCGGGCACAGGGACGATCGACCTGCGCGGCAACGTGGGGCCGATCGGCGGGATCCGCGACAAGGTGGTCGCCGCGCAGCACGCCGGGGCGAGCATCTTCCTGGCCCCGGCCGACGACATGCCCGAGCTGGCCGATGTGGATACGGGGGCGATGCAGGTGATCTCGGTCGCGACCTTCGCCGACGCCCTGCGAGCGCTTCGGCCTGGCGAAACGAAGACGTGAAGTAGGCTGCAGCCCATGTCGACGATCCGCCTCCCGAGCCGGTCACGCCGGTGGCCGCTCGTGGTCATCGGGGCGGTCGTGGTCGCGATCGTCCTGTTCACAGCGTTCTCGGGCTTCGTGATCGATCTGCTCTGGTACCGGGAGATCAACCAGAGCGGCGTGTTCTGGACCGTCCTTCGGACGAAGACCGTGCTCGCCGTGGTGTTCGGGCTGCTGTTCTTCCTGATCCTGTACGTGAACCTGATCATCGCGAGGAGGATCCGGCCGACGACGCGGATCCTCTCGCCCGACCAAGAGGTCCTCGAGAGGATCCGCGACGTCACCGATCCGCTGGTGCGGTGGGCGCTCCCGGTCGGCTCGGCCGTGCTGGCGTTCTTGGTGGCGCTCGGCGTGACGGGGGAATGGAGCAACTTCCTGCTGTGGAAGAACTCGTCGGGCGCGACGTTCGGGACCACGGAGCCCCTGTTCCATCGCGATCCCGCCTTCTACGTGTTCTCGCTGCCGTGGCTCCGCTTCCTCCAAGGATGGTTGTTCTCGACCTTGGTCGGCGTGACGATCCTCGTTGGGATCGCCCACGTCCTGTGGGGCGGTATCCGTCCCCAGGCGCCGATGTTCGCCGACAAGGTGACGCCGGCGGCTCGCGCGCACCTGTCGGTCCTGCTCGGGCTCATCATGCTGGTCAAGGCGTGGGGCTACTGGCTCGGCCGTTTCGACCTGCTGACCTCTCCCCGAGGCGTGGTCGAGGGCGCGTCCTACACGGACGTGAAGGCGCAGCTCCCCGCACTCAACTTCCTGACGATCGTCGCCGTGATCTGCGCGATCCTTTTCTTCGCCAACATCCGCCTCCGGCAGTGGAGCTTGCCCGTCATCGCGGTCGGGCTCTTGGCGCTGGTCTCCGTATTGCTGGGTGCCGTCTACCCCGCCTTCGTGCAGCAGTTCCGGGTGAAGCCGAACGAACAGCAGTACGAGCACGACTACATCGGAGACAACATCGTCGCGACGAACACCGCGTTCGGTCTCGCGGCGATCCAAGCCCAAGAGCGCGACGTGTCAACCGGGCCCCTGACGGCGAGACAGATCGCCGACAACTCGGGAACGGTCTCGAACATCCGCGTGTGGCGACCACCGGTGCTGAAGGAGAACCTGCAGTCCGTGCAGCGGTTCCGGCAGTATTACGACTTCAACGACGTGGACGTGGACCGCTACACGGTCAACAACGAGGAGCGGGTCCTCATGGTCTCCGCGCGCGAGATCTCCCAGCAGGGCCTCGACCCGTCGGCGCAGACATGGCAGAACGTCCATCTGGCATACACGCACGGGTATGGCGCCGTGGCGGCACAGGTCAATACGGCCACGAGCGAGGGTCAGCCCGACTACGTCCTGCAGAACCTCCCGCCGGTGACGAGCGATCCGGCGCTCGACATGTCGCAACAGCCACGGATCTACTTTGGCGAGAGCGGCCATGAGCCGTTCGTCGTCACCAACACGAACGTGAACGAGCTGGACTTCCAGCAGGACTCGTCGACGAACACGACCTACACGGGAACCGGCGGCATCCCGCTCTCCAACATCCTGCGGCGAGCGATGTTCGCGTGGAAGTTCCGCGACTACAACCTGCTGGTCTCCGGAAGCATCAGCAGCAGTAGCAAGATCATGATCTACCGCGACATCCAGACACGGGTGCGCAAGGCCGTTCCCTTCCTCAAGTTCGACAACGACCCGTACCTCGCGATCGTCGGGGGGAGGCCGGTATGGATCTGGGACGCCTACACCTACACGAACGAGTACCCGTACTCGCAGCAGGTCGATCTTGCACAGGCGGCTCCCGGGCAAGACTCCTCCACCACGCTGCTCCAAGGGAACGTGAACTACCTCCGGAACTCGGTGAAGGTGGTGGTCGACGCCTACGACGGCACGATCACGTATTACGCGAACCTCGCCGACCCGATCGTGCAGGTCTGGTCGAGAGCCTTCCCCGGATTATTCACCGACATCAACAGCGCGCCTCAAGAGCTATGGCAGCACTTCCGGTACCCGGAGAACCTGTTCCAGGTCCAGGCGTTCCAATACGCCGCGTACCACGTGACCGACCCGACGGACTTCTACCAGAAGCGGGACTTCTGGGCGATCCCCAGCGATCCGACGCTCTCAGCCTCCGGTGCGGCCCCCGTCGCGATCCACCCCTATTACCAGTTGATCCGATTGCCCGGGGCATCCACGGAGGAATTCGAGTTGGTGATCCCCTTCGTCCCGGCCGACCGGCAGAACATGGTCGCGTGGATGGCGGCCTCCTCCGACCAACCGGACTACGGGAAGCTCACCGTCTTCCGGTTCCCCGAAGGGCGCACGATCGAAGGACCCACGCAGGTCTTCGCGAGGATCAACCAGGATGCCCGGTTCTCGAGCGAGCGGACGCTCCTGAGCCAGGCAGGGTCGAACGTTCTGTTCGGCGATTTCCTCGTGATCCCGATCGACAACTCGTTCCTGTACGTCCAGCCGGTCTACGTGCAAGCACAGCAGACGCCGATCCCGCAACTCCATGACGTGATCATCGTGAACGGCAGCGGAGGCGCCGTGACGATCGCCGACAACCTGCAGGACGCGCTCAAGGGTGCCGTCACCGGCCAGGTGCCTTCCGGGGGCGGGAACCAAGGCGGCGGGGGGACCGTTGCGCAGCGGATCCAGGCGCTGCTCGCCCAGGCCCAGCAGCACTTCGCCGCGGCCCAGGCGGCCCTTCAGTCCGGCAACCTGGGGACGTATCAGGCGGAGATCAAGGCGGCGCAGGATGCGGTCGATGCGGCGGCGAGGCTCGCCGGAACGACGCCGACCCCGAGCGGAACGCCGTCGCCCTCGGCCTCGCCGAGCGCCAGCGCGTCTCCGTCTCCCTAGCTACTCGCGCACCCGATACGTCAGGTCCGCCGAGAGCTCCGCGACGTCCATCTGGGCCTTCTGCAGCCGACCGGAGTAATCCCAATTCATCGCCTGCCAGCGTGTGAACTGGTCCAACACCCAGACGCCCGATTGCCGCGACCCGTTGCCGCTCCGGCCGTTCCCGCCGAAGGGGAGGTGCGCCTCGGCGCCCGAGGTGGAGTTGTTCACGCTGACCATCCCGGCCGAGACGCGCTCACGGAACCTGAACGCATGGAGTGGGTTCGTCGTGTAGATCGAGGACGAGAGGCCGTAGCCGTGCCCGTTGGCGAGCGCGATCGCCTCGTCGAACGTGTCGAAACTCGCGACGCCGACGATCGGACCGAACGTCTCGAGGCGATAGAGGTCGTCGTCCGCCCTGACGCCATCGACGATGGTGGGGTGGTAGAAGAAGCCCGCTTCGGGATCGTCGCCCACGAAGCCTTCGCGGGGCGCCGCCCGCGTGATCCGTCCGAGGGCACTCGAGCCGTGCACGTGGTGGTGATCCCGGATCAGCTCGAGCCAGTCCTCGTACCGATCCGCGAAGCGCTGATCGATCATCGGGCCATAGACGACCTCGCGCGTCGGGTCGCCGATCGGCGCCTCGACGACCGCCTTGGTGAACCGATCGACGAACTCGTCGTGGACGTCGCGGTGCACGATCGCCGTCCCGAGCGACGTGCACCGTTGCCCGGCGGTCCCGAACCCGCTGAACAGCGCGCCTTCGACCGCGAGGTCGAGGTCGGCGTCGGGCATCACGACCAGCGGGTTCTTGCCGCCGAGCTCGAGGCACGGCGTCTGCAGGTGCCGGCCGCACAGCTCACCGAGCCGTTCGCCGACCACGGTCGATCCCGTGAAGCCGACCTTGTCGACGACGCCTTCGTCCAGCGCGCGCTCGAGCCCCGCGAACGTCTCGGGCCCGTCCGCCAGCACCATCTGGAATGTCCCCACGGGGATGCCCGCGTGCAAGATCAGTTGCGCGAAGGCCTCGGCGATCGCGGGCGTGTATTCCGCGGGCTTCCACACGACGGCGTTCCCGCACAGGAGCGCGGGCACCAGGTACCACGAGGGCACGGCGACCGGGAAGTTGCCCGCGGTGATGATGGCCGCGACCCCGACCGGGACCCGGAACGTGAAGAGCTGCTTGTCCGGCATCTCCGACGGCACCGTCATCCCGTAGAGCCGCCGCCCCTCCCCGAGGAAGAACGAGCAGGTGTCGATCACCTCTTGGACCTCGCCTCGGGACTCCTTGATCGGCTTGCCGATCTCGTGGGTGATCAGCCGAGCGAGGGCCTCGGCGTTGTCTTCCACGAGCCTCCCGAGCTGTTGGATCGCACGGCCGCGGACCGGCGCGGGGACCGAGGACCAGGCTGGTTGGGCGACGTTCGCGGCCCGGCACGCTTGGAGGAAGGTCTCGGCGTCGCCGAGGTGCGCCTCGCTCACGATCTCGTCGAGCCGAGCGGGGTTCGCGATCGTCCGTACCCCCCCGGGCGTGACCGGATCGGGCTGACCGTTCAGGAGCGACCGGACGGTGTGCATGACTCGATGGTACGTCTCGAGTGCGGCCAGGTTCTTTAGACCTGGCCAGACTTGGCCGGTTGGGGTGCGGCTTTGCTAGCCTTCTCATGCGGGGTGGAGCAGTCCGGTAGCTCGCTGGGCTCATAACCCAGAGGTCACAGGTTCAAATCCTGTCCCCGCGACGAGAGAGACCACCGGTAGACGGCGTGAAGCCCCGGTAGGAGCCGATCCCGACCGGGGCTTCTGGCAAGATTCCAGCAAGATTCGGCCGCTCAGTCGAGTCCCGCCGCGACGCGAGCGGCCTCCGCGCGATCCTTCGCGGGCTTCGCGTGCGAGTAGACGTTCAACGTCAGAGCCGGGGTCGAGTGACCCAAGCGCGCCGCGAGAATCATCACCGGCATCCAGCTCTCCAACGCCAGCATCGCGTAGGTGTGGCGCACATCGCGGAACCGGATCACCGGCACGCCCCCGGCCTTCGCCGCCCGGACGAACCAGTCGGCCGTTGCTCGGGGGCGAATGTTCGTGCTTCTATCTGGCTGATGATGTACCGCCACGCTGGCTGATGATGTACCGCCACGACTACGTCCTCATGATCGCGTGGGGGGTTACCTTCTTGATCGCGTTGCCGGCCCTCCTCCTGGTCGGGGCCCGGGCGGCCGGGTGGGACGTGCTCGGCTCCGCAGCCGGGTCGGCGCTGCTGGGCTCCATGGCGGGTGCCCTTGCGGGTGTCCTTTCTAATCGGGACCCCGATTCCTTCCCGGACGGCGCTGTCGCCGGAGCGGTCGTCGGCGCGGTCGCGTTCGGCATCCTCGGGCTCGCCGTAAGAGACCCTCTCGCTCGGCGCGTCAAGGCGCTGATGTCAGGCACGTTCGTCGTCGGGCTGCTCGTGTACTTCTACGTCAGCGCGAGGGCGGCGGTCGTCCTCGGGTGGACGCGACAGACGCCGGACGGTCCCTGCTACGCGCCCGACCCCAACCAGGCCCTCGAGCACGTGGTGGCGTGCGTACCGAAGTACGGCCTCTGGGCGCAGAGGCTGCTCGCCTTCGACATCGTCCTCCTCGCGTTGTTGTTCTTGTTGCAGGGCGTGGTGGTGTCATCGGAGGAGCGCACGGAGCGCCAAGCTCACGCAGTGCGATAAGCATCCGATCACCGCCGACGCCTGGTAGCGCCCTCGCGCTCGCCCCGCAGTAGATCCCGTCAGCGACCCGTGCTGCCACGCTTGACCACAGGCCGAGCGTCGCACCGGCGTCGAGCAGCCCCAGGACGCGGCCGTAGCGGAGGTGTCGGGTGGTCGAGTCGGCGTTCCTGAACGCCCGAGCGCGCGGGGGCTTCACACGACTCCACCGCCCCCGGAGATCGACGGGCGAGCTATGAGGGGCAGCTCCAGCCTCCGCTCGCGGTGAACCTCTTCGATGTGCGCGACACCTTCCTCTCTGCGGTGAACGCCTTCCCCCACGAGCTCGCCCGCTCATCGGTGAGCTGCGGATAGCAGTCAAGGAAGGGCAGGACGTCGAGGCCGCACTCGAACGGAACGCGCAGCGAGCCGAAGCTGGGGACCCGGATGTGCGTCTCGGTGAGCCCGAGGCGGCCCGCCGGCGTGAACACTGCCCCTCTCTCGTCCGGGAGGCGCCGACGACCCTCTCCGCAGTAGCATCCGGCTGACCGAGAGGAGGGGAGCGCCGTGGCGACCAAGGACGTAGTGGTGGAGCGGTTGTCGCGGGTACCGATCCTCTCGGGCTGCTCGAAGAAGGACCTCCAGACGATCGCCAAGGCGATCAAGCCGATCCGACACGCAGCAGGTTCGGTGGTCGCAACCGAGGGCGAACCGGGAGCCGGCCTGTTCATCATCGACTCTGGCGAGGCTCGGGTCTCGATCGGCGGCAAGACCGTCTCCACCCTGAGGGAAGGTGACTCCTTCGGGGAGATGGCGCTGCTCGATGGGGGCCCGCGCACCGCGACGGTCACGGCGAAGACGGATCTCTCCCTGTTCGTCCTCACCGAGTGGGTCTACCGGGGTCTGCTCACCCAACATCCCTCGATCGCGATCCGCACGCTGGAGGCCGTTGCCTTGCGCCTTCGGAGAGCCACGAAGAACGCAACGAGCTGACCTGCACATGCTGTTGCTCATCCGGCCGGATGGCCGCCGGTTCACGTGACGGACGATCTGCCGGGCGGGGCGGCCCGGTCCGACCATCCACGCGGCCAGCGGCGACAATGGGAGGCGATGCAGGCGCCCCCCGAGCTCGTGCGGTTGGCGGAGCAGCGCGCGCAGGCGCGCGCTGCGAAAGACTTCCGGGAGGCCGACGCGATCCGTGACCGGATCGCGTCGGCCGGCTGGACGGTGGTGGACGAACCAGACGGCACGTTCCGTTTGGAACCGGTCGCGGCGGAGCACGGGCAACCGCTCGGCGCCCAGGACGTCGCGAGCGTGCTGGATGAGCCCGCGACGATGGACGTCAGCGTCCATTGGGTCTGCGAGGGTTGGCCGGAGGACGTGGAACGGGCGATCAGAGCGTTCCGGAACCAGGCGGGCGAGCGAAGCGCGCAATACGTGGTCGCCGACGTGACGGGCGCGCCCGACGACCGTTGGGGCGAGGACGTCGAGGTGCTCGGGCTGGAGCCGGGAACCGGCTGGGCGGCCGCGCGTAACGCCGGTCTTCGGCGTTCGCGCGGCCGCATCGTGCTCGCCATGGACGGATCGGTGGAACCGACCGGGGACGTGTTCGGTCCGATCGAAGCAGCGCTATCCGATACGACGATCGGGGTGTGCGGTCCGTTCGGCATCGTCACGACGGACCTGCGGCAGTTCGACGAGGCGCCCGGCGCCGGTCCCTGCGATGCGATCGAGGGCTACCTGATGGCGTTCCGTCGCGAGATGCTCACGGAGGCGGGTTTCTTCGATGAGAAGTTCAAGTGGTATCGGACCGCGGACATCGAGTGGTCGTTCCGGGTCAAAGACGCGGGCTATCGGTGCGAGGTGATCCCGCTCCCCGTAGACAAGCACGAGCATCGGATGTGGTTCGAGACGTCCCCTCGCGAGCGGGCACGGTGGTCGAAGCGGAACTTCTATCGGTTCCTGGACCGATGGCGTGACCGGTGGGACCTCGTGCTGTCCGGCAAGCCGGTAGAGCCAGGCGGAACCGGCCCAGGCGGAACCGGCGGTGACGACGAGGGCTCGTGACCGACGCGCCGTGCCCGGCCGGATCGTGGGTCAGTCGGCAGGGAGCGGCGGCGCCGGTGGGATGACCGGCGCCCGCGACGGCCGCGCGTGCACGGCCGGCGCCGGTTTGGACGCGACCGCTGCCGCCGCGGCAGCTCGCTCGTCCTGCTCGCGCCTCGCCGTGTCCGGATCCGGGACGGACTTCGTGCCGGTCGCGTAGGCCTCGATGTCGTTGCCGTCGATCGTCTCGACGACGAGCAGGAGATCACGGAGCTCGTCGAGCAGCTGACGCCGCTCCTTCAAGATCCGCTCGGCCTTGTCGTGAGCCTCGTCGAGCAGCCGCCGGGTCTCCTGATCGATCAGCTGGGCGGTCTCGCCCGAGATCTTGGGCTGCTGCCAGAACGCGTTGGGGTCGTCGCGGCCGAGCGAGAGCGGGCCGACCTTGTCGCTCATGCCGTATTCGGCCACCATCGCGCGGGCGATCTGCGTCGCCTTCTCGAGGTCGTTCTGGGCCCCGGTCGAGACCTCTCCGAAGACGACCTCCTCGGCCACACGACCTCCCATCGCGAAGGCCAGCATGTCCCTGAGCTCCGGCTCGGTCGCCATGTACCGGTCCTCGAGCGGCCGAGTCATGGTCAAACCGAGCGCGGCCGTGCCGCGCGCTACGATCGTCACGCGGTGCACCGGGTCGAGGTTCTCGCAGAAGTGAGCGACGAGGGCATGGCCCATCTCATGCGCGGCGACGCGGACCTTCTCACGGTCGCTGATCACGCGTGACTTCCGCTCCAGACCCATGGACGCCCGGTCGATCGCTTCCTCGAGCTCGTCCATCGTGACCGAGTTCTTCTCCCTTCTTGCGGCGAGGAGCGCGGCTTCGTTGACCACGTTCTCCAGGTCGGCGCCTGTGAACCCGGGGGTCCGCTGGGCGATCGTCCGCAGATCGTCCGAGGGGTCGAGCGCCACACCGCGCGCGTGCACGCGGAGGATCTCCTCTCGGCCGCGGAGGTCGGGCGGGTCGACGACTACCTGCCGGTCGAACCTCCCCGGGCGCACCAGCGCGGGGTCGAGCACGTCCGGACGGTTGGTCGCGGCCATGATGATGACGCCCTTGGACGAGTCGAACCCGTCCATCTCCACGAGGAGCTGGTTGAGGGTCTGCTCGCGCTCGTCGTGGGCCCCGAAGCCCGCGCCCATGACGCCGGAGCGCCCCTTGCCGATCGTGTCGATCTCATCGAGGAACACGAGGGCCGGGGCCTTCTCCTTCGCCTGCTGGAACAGCTCCCGAACCCTGGCCGCGCCGAGGCCGACGAACATCTCGACGAACTCGGAGCCGCTCATGAAGAAGAACGGAACGTTCGCCTCACCGGCGACCGCGCGTGCGAGCAACGTCTTGCCGCACCCGGGAGGACCGAGCAGCAGCACGCCCTTGGGGATCCGACCACCGAGGCGTTGATACTTCTTCGGGTTCTTCAGGAACTCGACGATCTCCTTGAGCTCCTCCTTCGCCTCGTCGACACCTGCGACGTCGGAGAACGTCGTCTTCATCTCTTTGCGGTCGTAGATCTTGACCTTGTTCTTGCCCATGTTGAGGGGGTTGGCCGCACCCCCTCCAACCCGGCGGAACAAGAAGTAGTAGGCGATCCCCATCAGCAGCACGAGCGGCAGGATGCTCGCGAGGAGTGAGAACCAGGGGCTCGGCTGCGTGCCCGTGTAGTCGATCCCCTTCGCCTGCAGCTTGGGTTCGAGCGTTGTTGAAGGGTCGTAGTTCGACCCGGGGAGGGTCGCCACGAAGCTCTTCTGGGTCCCGTCGTCAGCCGTGTAAGTCCCGGTCACCTGCGTGGCCGAGATCGTGACCTTCGTTCCCGGGGTGATCTTCCCCTCGTCCACGAGCTGGTAGAACCTCGAAAGATCGATGCTCTGACGCGACGCGGTCGAGAACCATTGGTTGAACGCGACCAGGGCGAGAACGACGAGCGCGATCAGGATCCAGGGGGTGAGGCGCGTCCTGGGGATGCCGGGGCCCGATGGCCCATCAGGGCCAGAACGGCGACGATCGTTCTTATCGTTGTCCGGCATGCTCGCTCCATCATGGCATCCACCTGCGCCAATGACAGGCAACGCGGCGAAGTCGCCACCGGAACCGCTGCGCCGGAGGGTGCCCTCTCCCCGGACGGCGCGCGCTACCCTGGTGGTCCATGGCGCAGACCGCCCAGGACGATCAGGCACTCCGCGAGCGCTTCGAGCGCGACGTCTTGCCGTTGTTGCCGTCCCTCTACGGGGCGGCGCTCCGGATGACGCGGAACCCTGCCGACGCGGAAGACCTGGTACAGGAGACCTACCTGCGGGCGTACCGAGGCTTCGCCGGGTTCCAGGAAGGAACCAACCTCAAGGCGTGGCTCTACCGCATCCTGACCAACAGCTTCATCAATACCTACCGGAAGAAGCAGCGCGAGCCGCAGACCGTCGAGGGACCGGATGACGCGGACGAGTGGTACCTCTTCGACCGCTTGGGCGGCCAGCGCGTGGAGGGCTCGGCGGAGGACGAGGTGTTGGATCGGATCCCCGATGAGGCCGTGAAGAAGGCCCTGGAGTCGCTGCCGGAGAACTTCCGCATCCCCGTCCTCCTCGCCGACGTTGAGGGGTTCTCCTACAAGGAGATCGCCGAGATCATGGATACTCCGATCGGAACCGTCATGAGTCGTCTGCATCGGGGAAGGAAAGCGCTGGAGCGCGCGTTGTGGCAGACGGCGGAAGAACGGGGACTGGTCGATGGCTAAGTGCGGGCCCGAGTGCGAAGAGACGCTTCGAGAGATCGAGCGGTTCTTGGACCATGAGGTCGACGAAGTGATCCGGGCCAGGGTGGAGCGTCATCTCTCCGGGTGCGGCGACTGCACGGACAAGGCCACGTTCCGCGTGCACCTCAAAGCCTTGATCCAGGCGAAGTGCGCGGAGCACGAGGTCCCGGACGGTCTCAGGGACCGGCTCCGGACGCTCCTCGCCGCCGTCGATACCGGTCTCGATCAGGGGTAGCCGTCTCACTCGTCGATCGCATCACGGGTGCATCGTTCGTCCGGTTGCGGCAGACTCCCGGCACGAACCGCTGTGGTTGGGAAGGGAGCGTGGCTGAGGGATGGACTCGTTGGGCACGGTGCTGCTCGTGTGGGCGCACCCGGATGACGATATCTACACGAGCGCCGGGATCATGGCCGCGTCGGCTGCGGCAGGCGACCGGGTCGTCGACGTCACCGCCACGCGGGGCGAAGGCGGTTCGATGGATGAGGAGCGGTGGCCCCCGTCCACGATGGGCGAGGTACGCACCGCCGAACTCCTGCGTTCGCTCCAGATCCTCGGCGTAGGTGAGCATCGGTTCCTGGACGGCCCGGTCGATGTCGACATGCAGGCCCACCTGGACGAGGCCGGAGCCGAGCAGGTGAAGGCGATCATGGCGGAGATCGATCCCGACACCGTCGTGACGTTCGGGCCCGACGGGATGACGGGGCATCAGGGTCACAAGGACGTGAGTCGGTGGACGACGGACGCCTTCGAGTCCATCGCCAGACCGGGAGCTCGGTTGCTGTACGCGACGCAGACGCCTGAATGGACAGCCGAATGGGTCCCGAAGCTCGAGCCGTTCGACATCTTCCTTCCGGGAAGTCCGCCGCAGACCCCCGTCGAAGAGCTCGCGCTTCACTTCGTGCTCACCGACGACCTGCGAGACCTCAAGTTCCAGGCGATCGCCGCACATGAGAGCCAGGTCGAGGGGCTGATGGAGGTGTTCGGGCGCGACCTGATGCAGCCGCTCGGTGAGGAGAACTTCCGACTGGGGGTTATGAAGGGATGACCATCGAGCGGCCATACGTATCGCCCCGAATGGGGGTCTTGTTCGACGTGATCGGGCCGTTCGTCACGTGGGCGAGTCGCCCGGACGTCCGCGGAGCATCGGGCCCCGGGATCGCCAACTTCATGTTCGGCAACCCGCACGATATGGCGCCGCATGCGTACGTGGATGCGCTGATCCGTGGTTCGACGCCCACGTCCGCCGATCACTTCGCGTACAAGATGAACGAAGAGGACGCGACGGCGGTGGTCGCGGCCAGCCTCGCCGAACGGTTCTCGCTCCCGTTCGACCGGGAGGACGTGTTCCTGACGAACGGCAACTTCTCCGGCCTGTCCATCTGTCTGCACGCCGTCACCGGGCCCGGCGATGAGGTGGTCTACGTCTCCCCGCCGTGGTTCTTCTACGAGACGCTGATCCTGGAATCCGGCGCCACGCCGGTGCGGGTCTCCGCCGACCAAGAGTCATGGGACCTCGATCTGGACGCGATCGCGGCCGCCATCGGACCGCGAACCGCCGCCATCATCGTCAATTCTCCGAACAACCCGACCGGGCGGATCTATCCGCGCGCGACGCTCGACGCGCTCGCCCGGATCCTGACCGAGGCAGGAGAGCGCAACGGCCGGCCGATCTATCTGCTCTCCGACGAGGCGTATAACCGGATCGTGTACGACGGTCGCGAGTACCCGACGCCGGTCGCCTCCTACCCCTGGTCGTTCTACCTCTACACGTACGGGAAGACCCATCTGGCACCGGGGCTACGGTTCGGCTACATCGCGGTACCGCCGACGATGCCCGGTCGCGAGGACCTCCGCGGACCGCTGCTCCTCGCCCAGGTCGCTCGCGGGTGGGCGTTCCCGGTCGCGCCGCTGCAGCATGCGATCGGCGACCTCGACAGGATCGGGATCGACCTCGACCGGCTCCAGAGACGTCGCGATCTGCTGGTGCCCGCGCTCCGCGAGCAGGGGTACGACGTCGTCGAACCGGATGGGACGTTCTACGTGATCGTTCGATCGCCGATCCCCGACGACCAAGCGTTCTTCGACGTCCTGGTCGGCCACGACGTGTACGTCCTGCCGGGTTCGGTGTTCGAGATGCCGGGCTGGTTCCGGCTCTCCGTCACCGCGAGCGACGACATGTGCGAGCGAGCGGTCCCGGCCTTCGCCAAAGCGATCGCCGAGGTGCGCTCGTGAGCGCGCAGGCGTTCGCGTTGCTGGGGGCCGGCGAGTTCGAGACGTGGCATGAGGACATCGACCGTGCGCTGCTGGAAGGGGCCAATGGCGACGGCAGCGTCTTGATCTCGCCCGCGGCCGCGGCTCCCGAGGGGGAGACGGTCTTCGACACGTGGGCGGGCAAGGGCCTGGCGCACTACGAACGGCTCGGGATCCAGGCCCGCGTGTCACCGCTCCGGACGCGCGAGGACGCCGAGCGCCCGGACGTCGTGGCGATGCTCGACGAGGCCTCGCTCGTGTTCTTCTCGGGCGGCAACCCCTGGTACCTCGCCACGGTCTTGCTCGGCACGCCGTTCTGGGCGCGTCTGCAGGAGCGGCTCCAGGACGGGCTCGCGTACGCCGGGTGCAGCGCGGGCGTTGCGTGCTTGAGCGAGATGACCTACGACAGCGATGCAGAGGATCTGGACCAGGTGTTCAAGCCGGGCCTCGGCTACGTCCGGAACACCCTGTTCGCCCCGCACTGGGACATCGTCGACGGTTGGCGACCGGGTGCCCGAGCGGCGATCACGGCGGCGGCGCCCCCGGGCGGCACGCTCGTCGCGCTCGACGAGGACACCGCGATGGTCGGCGACGGAGCGACGTGGACCGTCCACGGACGTCAGGGGATCCACCTGTACCGGGGTGATTCGTGGAGCGATCACGTCGCCGGCGACCGCTTCGATCTCTCGATGGGGGTGAACCGTGGTCGCCTTGACCCGTGACGCGCCGATCGAGGAGCGGGCTCCGGAGGTGATCCGCCGGCTGGAAGCCGCGTACCCGGACGCGAAGGTTGCGCTCAACTTCTCGAACCCGCTGGAATGCCTCGTCGCCACGATCCTGTCGGCGCAGAGCACCGACGTGACGGTGAACGAGGTCACGGCGATCCTGTTCACGAAGTACCGGACGGCGGAAGACTACCTGGCGGTTCCGGAGGCGGAGCTCAAGGCCGACATCAGATCGACCGGTTTCTTCAATCAGAAGGCGGCGTCGATCCGCGCGGCGTGCCAGCGGATCGTCGAGGTTTACGGCGGAGAGGTACCGGGGACGATGGACGAGCTGCTCACGCTTCGCGGCGTGGCACGCAAGACGGCGAACATCGTCCTGGGCAATTCCTTCGGCGTCGTCGAGGGGATCGCGGTCGATACCCACGTCAAGCGGCTGGCCAACCGGATCGGGTTCAGCAACGAGTCGGACCCTGCGAAGATCGAACGGGATCTCATGCGCCTGATCCCCCGCGAGAAGTGGTTCTCCTTCACCTACGTGCTGATCGACCACGGCAGGGCGCTCTGCCACGCGAAGAAGCCGGCATGCACGGAGTGTCCGATCGAACCGTTGTGTCCATCAAGCCAGGCGTGACCGCGGACCCCTCACACCGCCGGCTCCAACGCGCGGCCGTCGGAGACGGCGCGTCTTCGGAGACGCCGGATCTCCCGTCGCTCCTCCTCATCCAGGCCTCCCCAGACGCCGGCGTCCTGATAGGTCGCGAGCGACCACTCGAGGCAGGCAGTTCGAACGGGGCAGGAGCGGCAGATCGCCTTGGCGCGAACCGCTTGATCGGCGGCCGGCGGCGACGTCCCGATCGGGAAGAAGAGCTCGGGGTCCTCGCCGATGCACGCCGCATCCGAGAGCCACCACATCTCTTGGGGATCGTGTCTGAATCTTCGTTCAGTCATGGTTCGTGCGGCTCCACAGGCACAGCCGAACGGGCCGCGTGGCGGCGACGATAGTGTCTGAATGGCCGTTCAGTCAAGGGATCGTGGTGGCCCATCGAGGCGACTCGGCGCGCGTCGCGGAGAACACGGTGGAAGCCTTCGAGTCGGCGGTCGAGCTCGGGGCAGAGGCGGTGGAGTTCGACGTCCGCATGACGTCGGACGGGGTCGCGGTCGTCATGCATGACGCCGACGTGGCGCGTACGACCAACGGGAACGGGCTCGTGCGGTCGATGACGCTCGAACAGGTGCAGCGGCTCCGGATCGAGCTCGTCGGCGGCGGCGCGGCCGGCGTCCCGACCCTGGAGGAAGCGCTCGACGTCCTCTCCGGCCGCGCCGCCGCCGACATCGAGATCAAGAACGTGCCAGGTGAGCCGGACTTCGACCCCGACCGCGAGGAGGCGGTCGAGGCGACGATCGCGGCGCTCGCGGCCGCGGCGTTCGATGGGCCGGTGATGATCTCGAGCTTCAATCCGCTGTCCATCGCGCGGAGCCACGAGGTGGCTCCGCACCTCCCGACCGGGCTGCTCACCGATCCGAGCGTCGAAGCCGACGCGGGCCTGATGTTCGCGCGAGCCCGGGGTCATGCGTGGGTGCTTCCCGCGGTCGCCGCGGTGCTCCGCGCACCCGATGGGTTCGCGGAGCGCGTGCACGTAGCGGGGATGCGGGTCGGGACGTGGATCAGCGACGATCCCGACGAGGCGGTTGGGCTGATGCAGGCGGGAGTCGACGCCGTCGCGACGAACGACCCCGGGCGGATCCTCGCCGCCCGCCGACGTGCCTTCGGCACATGATGTTCCGTCGGAAGGCGTTGCCGGATGAGCTGCTCCCGTCCTTCCGAGCGTTCCACGTCGTCCTGGACGAGATCGAACCGGCGAAAGAGGGGCTCACCGACGTCGTCCCAGGAACCCGGCTCCCGGGGCGCCCGTTGCAGGATGCGCTCGAGGAGTTCGTCGCACGGCTCGCGAGGGCCCGCGACGCCATGCCCGCGTGGAGGCGTCCGGAGGTGGAGGATGAGTGGTCCGCCTGCCGGGACGGGCTCGAGATCGCGCTGCGGCGCGCGATGGAGCTCCTGGAGAGCGGCTATGAGGCGGCCGGGTTCGGATCGTTGCTGGAGGTCGTGGGGCGATCGCTCGATCCTCTCGAGCCCTTCGCTCGCGCCGAAGAGCGGTTCGCCTCGTTGCGTCGGAGGAAGGACGTTCCCGCGCGAAGCCGAGCGAGCAACACAGCGCATGATGGTGAGCCATGGCACACGTGAGCCGTCGGGCGGTCATCGTCGCGGTCGCGCTGGCCCTGCTATCGCCGGGGACGGCGTCGTCCGCGGTCAGCTGGGGCACGCAGCACGGCATCCCGGGCGCGTACTCGTGGAACTACGGCAACTCCCTCGATCTCTCGGGCATCCCCGCCGATCCCAGCTTCCGGCTGCACGACGTGTTCATCTCGGACGCGACGACCCCCCAGGCCGCGTACTACAGCGCGAGCCCCGACGGCATCGCCTGGACGACGCCGAGGAGACTCTCCGGCGGGGTGGTCAACGCGGAAGGCGCGACCATCGCGACAGCAGGGTCCAAGATCATCGTCGGCTGGGTGACCGGCTTCAGCGCGTACGACCGAGCCGGCGCACCTCGTCGGCTCCAGGTGAACACGAGTATCGACGGCGGCTCGACCTGGCGAGGCGTGCAGTCCCTGACGCCCGGCGCGGGCAGGGTCGACTATCCGATCGTCGCGGCTGCCAAGACGTCGTTCGGTCCCGTGAACCTGTACGCCGTGTGGGTCGACGCCACGAACGGCAAGGTGTACTTCCGGGAACGCTCGCGCTTCGCGCCCTGGTCCGTCCCCATCGCGATCGGCCGCACGACGTTGCTGGACCGCGTCGACGGGTACCACGGGTACGCGAACGTCGCCGCGGTCGGGAACCTGATCACGGTTGCATGGGTCGCCGACGCGAAGGGCTCGCTGCGGGCGCGCGCGATCGACCTCTCGGGGAAGACGCCGACGGCCGCGGCGAGTCCGGCGAACTGGAACGCACCGGTCGCGCTTGCCGGGCGCGTCTCGCTCCGACAGGGCGGCTACCCGGTCGTGTCGGCGTCGCCGCTCGCGCCGGGCGTGGTGACGATCGCCTGGAACACCCCTAGGAGACAGGTCTACACGACGTTCGACGGGACGACCGTCACCGCGACGCCGACGACCATCTGGGTCGATGGGACCGCGAACGCCGCCTCGTACGCGGGCGGATATTCCACGGTCGTTGAACCCGCGCCGGGTGGGTTCATCGCGGCGTGGGCGGCGTGCCGGGACACCTCGCTGACCTACGACTGCAACAGCAAGAAGGCCGCCGCCCGGGTCGATCTGCTGTCGGCCACCTCGGCCGACGGAACGCTCTTCACCCCGCCGTCGGTCGTCGCGTCGGCGACCACCGGGCGAACCCTGAACGATCAGGCGTCGGTCGTCGCGACGGCGGATCATGCATACGTCCAGTACAACGGGTCCACCGCGAACTTCGGGCGCTACGACATCTTCGACCGCATCGGGACCGGCTCCCCGTGAAGCCGACGGGGCTCGACGAGGTCCGGAACGACATCGTTGTGTGTCGTCGATGCCCGAGGCTCGTGGCCTGGCGGGAGCAGGTCGCCCGGGAGAAGGTCGCCCGCTTCGCGGACCAGACGTATTGGGGGCGACCGGTGCCGGGGTTCGGCGACCCACGAGCGCGCGTCCTCATCCTCGGGCTCGCGCCGGCCGCACACGGCGGCAACCGGACAGGGCGGATCTTTACGGGCGATCGCTCGGGAGACTTCCTGTTCGCGGCGCTGCACCGGGCCGGGTTCGCGAACCGGCCGTCGTCCACGTCCGTGGACGACGGCCTCCGCCTCCGGGGGGCGTACCTCAGCGCCGTGAACCGGTGCGCCCCACCCGGGAATCGCCCGACCCCCGAGGAGCGCGACCGCTGCCTCCCATTCCTCGAGCGGGAGCTCGGCGCACTCGCCCAGCTCCGTGTGATCGTTCCCTTGGGGTCGTTCGCGTGGGACGGGGCGCTCCGGGCGGTCGACGGGCTGGGCCACCCGATCCCGCGGCCCAGGCCGCGGTTCGGCCACGGGGTGGAAGTATCGGTCGGCCCCTACCGGGTCCTCGGATGCTTCCACCCGAGCCAGCAGAACACCTTCACGGGGAAGCTCACCCCGGCGATGCTCGACGAGGTGCTCCGTCGCACTCGCGCCCTTGCGCACATCGGCGGCCCCGCCGAGTGACGTCGACCGACGTCGCGTCGACGTCCGTCCCCGTAGCTTTCGCGGGTGCGCCGTATCGTTGAAGGCTATGGGACGGCACGGACGCATGTTCGGCATGGGCGCTCGGCCGCTCGACGAGGATCCGCGGCCGATCAAGCCGGCGACCGTTCGTCGGGTGGTCCGAACCTTCTCGCCGTACAAGAAGAAGGTCGCCGTGGTCGGCCTCGCCATCGTCATCACGGCCGGTCTCGGCGTTGTGAACCCGCTGCTGATCATCGCGGTGTTCGACAGGGCGCTGTTCGGCGGGCTCCGGGTGATGCAGGACCTCCGTAACGCGCTCTACCGCCATCTGCAGGAGATGCCGTTGCGATTCTTCACCACGACCCGGACAGGTGAGATCCAGTCACGGCTCGCGAACGACGTCGGGGGGGTCCAGTCGGTCGTGACCGACACGGCCTCGACCGTTCTGTCCAACACGGTCACGATCGTCAGCACGATCGTCACGATGGTGATCATCTCGATCCCGCTCACGATCCTGTCCTTGCTCCTCCTGCCGTTGTTCCTATGGCTGACGGTGCGGGTCGGGAAGGCTCGGCGCGTGGTGGCTACGAGCACCCAAAAGACGCTCGCCGACCTCACCGCGATCACCGAGGAGACGTTGTCGGTCTCCGGCATGCTCCTTTCGAAGTCGTTCGGCCGACAGTCCTTCGAGATCGGGCGATATCGCGAGGAGAACGAACGGCTGACCGGTCTGCAGATCCGTCAGACGATGATCGGTCGCTCGTTCTTCGCGCTGATCGGGTTCTTCTTCTCGATCACCCCGGCGCTCGTCTACCTGGTGGCGGGGTGGGTCAACTCGAACCACGTTCACCCCGTGATCCTTTCGGGCATGTTGGTGGGGTTCACCACGCTCCAATCACGCCTGTTCTTCCCGATCGGCTCCATGCTGCAAGTCTCGACCGACGTGCAGTCGTCCTTCGCCCTGTTCGACCGCGTCTTCGAGTACCTCGACCTGAAGCACGACATCGTCGATGCGCCCGATGCGGAGCCCCTCGTGGACGTTCGCGGCAGCGTCGAGCTCGATCACGTCCGATTCCGATACGAGGAGCCGGCGGCCGACGTCGTGCCCATCTCGCCGGAGGCGGTGCCGACCGAACAGCTCCGCGAATGGACGCTGGACGATGTCACGCTGAAGATCGAGCCAGGGCAACTCGCCGCCCTGGTCGGTCCGAGCGGGGCCGGCAAGACGACGATCACCTATCTCGTGCCGCGTCTGTACGACGTCCAGGGCGGAGCCGTTCGGATCGACGACCACGACGTCCGGCACGTGACGCTCGAGTCGCTCGGCGAGGCGATCGGCGTAGTGACCCAAGAGACGTATCTCTTCCACGACACGGTCCGTCGGAACCTGCTGTACGGCAAGCCCGATGCGACACAGGAGGAACTGGAGGCCGCGGCGCGGGCGGCCAACATCCACGGGAAGATCTCCGAGCTCCCCGATGGATACGACACGGTGGTCGGCGAGCGCGGCTACAAGCTGTCGGGCGGCGAGAAACAGCGCCTCGCGATCGCGCGCGTGATCCTCAAGGACCCCAGCATCCTCATCCTGGACGAGGCCACCTCGTCGCTCGATACGACCTCCGAACGACTGGTGCAGGCAGCCCTGGAGCCGCTGATGCAAGGGCGGACCACGATCGCGATCGCGCACCGGCTCTCGACCATCCTGCAGGCGGACGTGATCTTCGTGATCGACCGAGGCCGGGTGGTCGAGCGGGGGACCCACGACGAGCTGTTGACCACGAGTGGGCTCTACGCGCGGCTCTACGAGCAGCAGTTCCAGGATCAGGTGATCGAGCCCGACAGCTCCTTGCGGTAGCCGAGGAGCACGAACCCGTCGGGGAAGACGCGGTCGGCGCCGCGGACGTATCCGAGACGCTCGTACATCCGCTGGGCGGCCACCATCTTCCTGGTGGTGTGGAGCGTGATGTGGGTCTTCCCTGCGGCGCGGGCGCGCGCTTCGCACTCGGCCATCAGCCGACCGCCGGCGCCGCGCGCCCGCGCCGCCGGGTCCACGCCGAGCATGCGTATGTGCGCCTCACCCGGCTCGAGCGGCGCCTCGCCGTCTCCGTCGCGCACGCGGCTCTCCAGCTCGAGCGTGACGCAGCCGATGATCCGGCCTTCCTCGACCGCCACGAGGATCGTGGTCCTCGTGGCCCGCTCGCCGACGTCCGCGAGCCGGGCGAGGTACCGCTCCCAGTCGCCGTCGTCGTCCCGCGGGACGAACTCGCGGTAGGCCTCGGCCGTGACCCGGCCGGCTTCGGCATAGTCCTCGGGGAGAGCCTCGCGGGTCACGATCGCCATCGTGGCGGAAGGGTACCCAGGGTCGATGGTCAACCTGATTGACCATGCCGGTCCGGCCTGCAACGATTGCGCCCCATGGCCGACCTGATCCGCCAGCTGCTCGAGGCACGACGGGCGCTCGCCAGCGAGCTCGATTCGGACCTCGCAGACCGGGGGTTCCCCGACGTCCGGCCCGGACACGCCGCGGTCTTCCTCGGGGTCGATCGGCGGAGCGGCTCACGGTTGACCGACCTCGCCGAGCACGTTCGCCTGACCAAGCAGGGGATGATGGCGATGGTGGATGACCTCGAGGCTCGTGGCTACGTCCGGCGCGTTCCCGACCCGAACGATGCGCGCGCGAAGCTGGTGCGGCTGACCGCGCGGGGCCGTCGTGCGGCTGCTGAGTGCCGAAGGGCGGTGCAGTCGGTCGAGCAACGGACCCGGCGTCAGCTCGGAGACCGGCGCTACGACACGCTCCGCGAGACGCTCGAAGAGCTCGCGGAATCCGAGCTCGAAGCGGAGGCCTGAGGTGCTCTTCAAACTCGGGACCCCGGCGTGGGAGATCGCGATCCGCACGGCGATCGTCTACCTGGCGATCCTGTTCGGGCTCCGGCTGTTCGGGAAGCGGCAGCTGGGTCAGATGAGCACCGGCGACCTGGTGATGATCCTGCTGATCGCGAACGCCGTGCAGAACGCCATGGTCGGACCCGATGTGTCGCTCTCCGGCGGCCTGGTTGCGGCGGCCGTGCTGCTGGTGATGAACTTCGCGGTCGTCCGGTTGTTGGGTCTGACCCCCCTCGGCGAGCGCCTGTTGGAGGGCGGGCCGACGCTCCTGGTGAAGGATGGTGTCCTCGTGCCACACGGGTTGCGCCACGAGGGCCTCGCGCCCGAGGAGGTCGAGACGGCCATCCGGGAGCATGGGATCGCGGATGTGAGCGGGGTGCGAGCCGCGTACCTGGAGCCGGACGGCACGATCAGCGTCATCCCGATCGACGTGCAGCCGTTGCGCGGGCGCCGTCGCGTCAGGCGAGTCCGCCAGTTCCGTCGCGGGACCGGCTAGCATCGGAGGATGCCGGACGAAGCCACGGGGAAGACCGGTGTTCCCTCGGAGCGACGGCAGAAGCCGGAGCGGCCGCGCGACGGGCTGGGCAGGCCGCTCGCCCGGGACGCGGTGAACCAGCTCCACCTGCCCGATTTCGATTCGTTCCCGATGGAAGAGAACGACCGGCTCGGCCGCGACCTGCTGCGCCAACGCAACTACTTCGGGGCGCACGAAGCCTGGGAGACCGCGTGGAAGCAAGCTCGCGGAACCGGAGATGAAGAGCTGTTCAAGGGCCTCTCCCAGATGGGCGCGGGCTACGTCCATCTGCTGCGCGGCAACGCGCATGGCGCGATGGCCTTGTTGCGACGGGGAGCGCGACGCGTCAAGGGATACCCGGACGGGACCCTGGGGATCGCGACGGCGCGCCTGGCGGCGCGACTCGAGGACGACGCCGCGGCGGTGGAGACCGGTAAACTGCTCCCCGGGCCCGATGCGGCGGTGGAACCTCCCGAGGTGTAGCCTCGACGCGGCGTCCAGGTGCGTTGACTCGGAGGCGCTTTCCCCCGACGACGGAGTGACCGATGGTGAGCCAAAACGTGGAGACCCACTGGAAGGGACGCGAGGGCCCCTTCCCGCTCCTTTTGGGTCCCGGGGTCTTCAGTCCCACGACGACGAGCCGCACCCTCGCGGATGCTCTCGAGATCACGCCCGGAGACACCGTGATCGACGTCGGCTGCGGGAGCGGTGTCCTCTCGATCGTCGCCGCGAAGCTCGGCGCCGCCAGGGTGTATGGGGTCGACCTGTCCCAGCGCGCGGTGGAGGCCGCGAAGGAGAACGCCCGCAGGCTGGGGCTTGACCACATCTGCGAGTTCCGCGGGGGGGATCTGCTCGAGCCGGTGCGCGACGTGCAGGCTGACGTGCTGATCGGCGACGTTTCGGGGATCCCGGACGCGATCGCCGCGGAGTCGGGTTGGTTCGACGACGTCCCTGCCGGCGGACCGACCGGTGCCGAGCTCCCGGCCAAGTTCCTGCGTTCGATCGGGGACACCCTGGCGATGGGTGGCCGTCTCTACCTTCCGACGGGCACGATCCCAGGTCGAAGGCAGTCGCCCGCATGATGAAGGAAGGCTTGGTCAGCTTCCGTCAGCGCGGCAGTCGGTGGCTCTGGCAGCTCCGCATCTGGCGCTGCGATCGGGTCTGACGCTCGCTGCTCAGCGGGACGGGCGCAACACCGCGACGGCCTCCACGTCATATCCGGCCGCGCGCAAGTCGTCCGCACCCCCGCGATCGATCGCCAGCACGATGCGCCGTACGTCCGCTCCGGCGTCCGTGAGGATCTCGGCCGCGCGACGGACCTGATGACCCGTCGTGCTCACGTCCTCCAGCAGGGTGGTGATCGCTCCCGCTGGCACCTCACCCTCGACCTGGGCCCGGGTGCCGTAGTCTTTCGCTCGCTTGCGCACGACGGTCACGGGGAGGCCGGAGCGGAGCGAGACCGCGGCGACCAGCAGCATCGCGGCGCCTTCCGGCGCCCCGAGGAGCTCTGTCGAAGGCGCGAGTAGTCGAGCGACCTCGGCCGCGACCTGATCCAGAAGATCGGGTCGTGTGAGGAATCGGAACTTGTCGAAGTAGACGGCGGAGGTCGCACCGGAGGAGAGTACGAACTCGCCGTGGAGCTCCGACACCTCGACCATGCGACGCACGAGGTCCTCGTTCACGCGGCCTAGTATGGGCGACCGATGGGTTGGTACGAGGCGGTCGGCCGCCGGCTGTTCTTCTCGCTGGACCCCGAACGATCCCATCGGCTCGCGCAACGTCTGCTGGGGCTGCCGCTCCCGTGGGGGAGGATCGGCGGCGCGGTGGACGATCCTGCGCTGAGAACCTCCCTCGCCGGGATCACGCTGCGGAACCCGATCGGGCTCGCGGCCGGGTTCGACAAGACGTGTGCCCACCTCGACGCGTTGGGATCGCTCGGTTTCGGCTACGTCGTGGGGGGAACCGTGACGCGCGCGCCGCGCCGGGGGAACCTGCATCCGCGGATCGCCCGGGATCCGGCACGGCGCGCGCTCGTGAATGCGATGGGGATGCCCAACCCGGGCGCGGAAGCGGTCGCCCGCATCCTCGCCCGGACGGCCCGGACGGCACCGCGGTTCGTCTCGATAGCGGACGAGGCGCTCGCGGACGCGGTCGGGACCGCGGAGCTCGTGGAACCCTTCGTCGATGGCATCGAGATCAATGCGAGCAGCCCGAACGCGGGTTGGGAGCACGCGAGTTCGCACACGGGTGAGCTCGTGCGAGCGCTTCGGGCTCGCACGTCGAAGCCGCTCTTCGTCAAGATCCCGCCGTTCACGGCGGGCGATGACGATCGCGCGCAGGCGGTGTCGATCGCGACGGCCGCCCGGGATGCCGGCGGCTCGGGGATCGTCTGCGCGAACACGCTGCCCGTCGCCGATCCGCGGATGTCGACCGGCCGGGGCGGGCTGTCTGGCGGGCCCCTCACGGCCGGAACCCCTCGGATGGTCGCCGAGATCGTCGATGTGATCGGACCCGACCTGCCGGTGGTGGCGTGCGGCGGGATCTTCACGGCCGATGACGCCCGCCGGTGCCTGGACGCCGGGGCGGTGGCGATCCAGGTGTACACGGCGCTGATCTACGAGGGTCCCGGCCTCCCCGGGTCCCTCACGCGAGGCCTCGCAGCGTCGGTCCGGACCATGCACTAGCTGTTCCGGACCCGCCGGATCGGTGCATCCGGCAGGCGGTTGTCGGCGGGCCGGTGTGTTGCGCCGTCGCCGTCGCGGCGTGCAAGATGTGCGGCGTCCCGTCCCTGGAGGCCGATCTGTCCGACGTCGAGCCAGTTCCGTCAGCCCCCGCCGTCAGGTTGGGGGGCGTGGTGAAGCGATTCGGCGACGTGGTCGCGGTCGACGGCGTGGACCTCGACGTCCGCGAGGGTGAGTTCTTCTCCATGCTTGGCCCGTCCGGGTCGGGCAAGACGACGTGCCTGCGGATGATCGCCGGATTCGAGTCGCCGACGAGTGGACGGATCTACCTCGGCGGGCGGGACGTGTCGACGCTCGCCCCGTACGAGCGCGAGGTCAACACCGTCTTCCAGGACTACGCCTTGTTCCCGCACATGACCGTGGCCGACAACGTCGGCTACGGCCTCATGGTGCGCAAGGTCCCGCGGGCCGAACGGCGACGTCTGGTCGCGGACGCCCTGGAGATGGTGCGGCTCCCAGAGTTCGGCCAGCGCAAGCCGGCCCAGCTCTCCGGTGGTCAACGGCAGCGGGTCGCGCTCGCACGTGCGCTGGTGATGCGCCCGAAGGTCCTTCTGCTCGACGAACCTCTCGGTGCGCTCGACCTCAAGCTCCGCCAGGCGATGCAGATCGAGCTGAAAGAGATCCAGGAAGAGGTCAGCCTCACGTTCATCTACGTCACGCACGACCAGGAGGAAGCGCTCACCATGAGCGACCGCCTCGCGGTGTTCAATCGCGGTCGCATCGAACAGGTCGGCTCCCCGGCGGTTCACGATCCGCCCCGAGAAGATCTCCATGCAGGAGCTCGACGTGCCAGTTGAGGGCGACTCCTGCGCCGCGACCGGCCACGTGCGCGAGGTCGTGTACCTGGGCGCCACGACGCGGTACGTCGTCGAGCTCGATGTGGGCGGCTCCCTCGTCGTGATGCAGCAGAACCTCACGACGAGCTCGATGGAGGCGCTGCAGGTGCGCGGGAAGGCCGTGCGTCTGATCTGGCGCAGGAGCAACAACCGGCCGGTGGAGGCGCCCGCGGGCGCACAGGAAGGGACCATGGACCAGGAGGAGGCACGGGCATCATGAGGAGACTGACGACGGCGTGTGCCGTCATGGGCGCGCTGGCGTTCGTCGCGGCGGCGTGCGGGAGCTCGAATACGCCTTCCGGTGGTGGTGCTGCAGCACCCAAGGTGTACAACTCGATCGGCCAGGGCGAGGGCGCGCTCAAACTGATCGCGTGGAACGGGTACACCGAGGACGGATCGAACGACCCGAACTACGACTGGGTCCATCCGTTCGAGAATCAGACCGGCTGCAAGGTCAGCGTGAAGTACGCGGATACCTCCGATGAGATGGTTACCTTGATGCGCCAAGGTGGGGGATCCGTGTACGACGGTGTGTCCGCCTCCGGGAACGCGACGAACAAGCTGATCGCCGGCGGGAACGTCGCCGCGATCGACCCCGCGCTGTTCCCCGAGTTCACGAACGTGATCTCGCCGCTGCAACCGGCGACCGGCACGAACAACTCCCACTACGTCGTGAACGGTTACGTCTACGGCGTGCCCTACATGTATGGACCGAACTTCCTGATGTACAACACGAACCTTGTGAAGCCGGCGCCGAAGAGCTGGGACATCACGTTCGAGCCGACGCTGAACGGCAAGGCCAATCCGTACGCCGGAAAGCTGACCGCGTACAACGATCCGATCTTCATCGCGGATGCCGCGGTCTACCTGAAGACCCACAACCCCAGCCTCGGCATCACGAACCCGTACGAGCTGACCTCGGATCAGCTGGATGCCGCCGTCAGCCTGCTGCAGGCCCAGAAGCCGTTGCTCGCGAAGTACTGGGCGCTGTACACGGATGAGATCGACGGCTTCAACAACAAGTCGATCGTCGCGGGAACGGCATGGCCGATCAACCTCACGTACACCAAGGACTCGGCGCCCGCCGCCGCGGTCATCCCGAGCGAGGGCGTCACGGGGTGGGCGGACACCTGGATGATCTCGGCCAATGCCCCGCACCCGAACTGCATGCTCGAGTGGATGAAGTACACGATGGAGCCGAAGGTTCAGGCGGAGGTCGGCGTCTGGTACGGCGCCGCCGGAAGCAACACCAAGTCCTGCGACCTGATCGCCAAGAGCCTGGGGAAGGGTGGCGCCCAGCTCGTCAACTCGGTCGAGTACTCGTTCTGCGGGAACGTCGACTTCCTCAACTCGCTCTACCTCTGGAGGACCCCGCAAGCGGCCTGCGGCGACGACCGCGGGAACACGTGCATGGATTACTCGGTCTGGTCGCAGAAATGGACGGAGATCACCGGAGCGTGAGTCGGAGGGGCGGAGGCTGTCGCTCGCGACTGCCTCCGCCCCCGGGCTGGTAGACGTGGTGAGCGACGAAGCCGACCGACCGGCCGGGACGCGAACCCGTGTCTCGGCATTCCTGTTCCGTCACCCCCGCCTGAGGCTCGGGGGGCTGCTCGGCGCCCCCGGCCTGTGGTTCCTCGTGGTCTATCTCGGGGCGCTCGTTGTTATGTACGCGACGGCCTTCTGGCACCTGGATGCGTTCACCGGGCTCGTCGTGAAGCAGTTCTCCCTTGCGAACTTCAAGAGCATCGTCGACGTGCCCGTGTACCGAACCGTGATCCTGAGGACGGCAGGCATCGCGGCGGCGGTGGCGCTGACCGACATCGTGCTCGGGTTCCCGGTGGCGTACTACGCCGCGCGGCTTGCTCCCGCTCGCCGCCGGACGGCGGTGCTGATCGCGATCGTGTTGCCGCTCTGGGCCAACTACCTCGTCCGGATCTTCGCGTGGAAGCTGATCCTGTCCCCGGGGGGGTTGTTGGAATGGCTCTTCGCTAAGGCCGGGATGCACGTGACGATCGGATCCTCCTTGGTCGCGGTCTGGATCGTCTTCTGTTACCTCTGGCTCCCCTACGTGATCCTGCCGATCTACGCGGCGCTCGAACGCGTTCCGGGCTCCCTGCTGGAGGCTTCGTCGGATCTCGGGGCTCGAGGATGGCGGACCTTCCGGAAAGTCGTCTTCCCGTTGATCGTCCCCGGGATCGTCGCTGGCTCGATCTTCGCGTTCTCGCTCACCCTCGGCGACTACATCGTCGTTCAGCTCGTCGGGAAATCCGCGTTCATCGGTAACGTGATCTACGACAGCGTTGGGATCGCGAACGACATCCCCTTCGCTGCCGCCTTCGCATTGGTCCCGCTCGCGATCATGTCGATCTACCTGTTCGTCGCGTGGCGCCTCGGGGCCTTCGAGGCGCTGTAGGAGCGGCGATGGAATCACGTACGGTCAGCCTTGCGATCAGGGTCGGTACCGGCCTGGTGTTGGCGTTCCTTTACATCCCGCTCTTGATCGTGGTGATCTATTCGTTCAACAACAGTGTCAGTCAGACGTGGCCGATCACCTCCTTCACGACGAGGTACTACTCCTTCGCGTGGCACGACCCCGATGTGCGCACGGCGCTCGCGACCTCACTGACCGTGGCTCTCTTCGCCACGCTCCTGGCCTTCTTCCTCGGCAGCCTCGCTGCGTTCGCGGTGCATCGGTTCCAGTTCTTCGGCCGGAACACCGTGTCGTTCGTGCTCGTCCTCCCGATCGCGTTGCCGGGGATCTTGACCGGCATCGCGCTCAACACGACGTTCAACAACTCTGTGCGCCCCATACCGTTCGGGGTCCTCACGATCATCCTCGGGCACACGACCTTCTGCATCGTCGTCGTGTACAACAACGTGCTCGCGCGTCTCCGACGGACGGGGAGCTCCCAGGTCGAGGCATCGATGGATCTGGGTGCAGACGGGTGGCAGACGTTCCGGTACATCACCTGGCCGGCGATCAGGACCGCGGTCATCGCGGGGATGCTTCTGGCGTTCGCGCTTTCCTTCGACGAGATCGTCGTCACGAACTTCACGTCGGGAACGGAGCTCACGATCCCGAAGTTCATCTACAACAACCTGCGCCAGCCACGGAACCGGCCCGTGGTGAACGTCGTGGCGGTGGTGGTGCTGCTGGTGATGACCATCCCGGTCTACATCGCCCAACGCCTCGCCGGTGCCGAGGCGGGAACCGCCGCTGGCCGGCGCGCCACGTTGCGGGGCGATACCGAACCGGGTCTCTAGAGGTACTGGCCGGGCGCCCGCTCGTTCTCCTGAGGTCCGGGCCCGCCCTGCGGGTTCTGCGACAGCAGGCCGCGGCGCCGAAGTTCCTCGAACTGTGCCCGCGCCGCGGCCTGCTGCGCGAACATCGCCGCCTGGATCCCGTGGAACAGGCCCTCGAGCCAGCCGACGAGCTGGGCCTGTGCGACCCGGAGCTCGGATTCGGTCGGCACCCCACCCTCGATCGGGGGTGCGAGCGACTCGAGCTCCTCGCGGAGATCCCCCGAGAGAACATCGGAGAGCTCGCCGATCGACCGGCTGTAGATCTCGGCGAGCCGCTTGCGCCCCGGCTCATCGAGCGACGTCTGTCGCGTCTCGTCGAGGAGCTCTCGGACCATGCTCGCGATCCGCAGGAGCTTCGCGGGCTCGGTGATCGTTTCGGCTCCGGGCGCCTGGGCCTGTTCGGCCTCCGCGTCGACCGGGACCGCCTGGACCACTCCTGGAGTCGGGATCTGACCGGGGTCTGGGTTCATCCGGCCAACCTAGCACCGGGCGCGACTAGGCTCCGGCCAACAGAACGCCGAAGCCGTCGCGAGCGAGGCGGCGGATCACGTTGCCCGGCCGGCCCAGGTCGGCGACCCGGCCGCTCGACAGTTCGCCGAGCTCGACGACCCTCGCTCGCAAGGGCCCCGGGCCGTCGCGGCGAGCCAGCGACAACGCGCGCGCGTTCCTCCAGACCTTGGCGCGGGACTCCTTGAGGAACCGCGCGGTCGCGCGGCGGTTGAAGGGGGTCATCAACCGATCGATCAGCGTCCGGTCGCCGGGCTGCTCGGACGCTTCCAGGAGCCGGTCCTCCTCGGGCACGCGGCTCGCGAGGATCGCGTCGATGCGCGCATGGTCGGCCGCCCGGTATCCGATCACTTCCGGATCGTCGAACTCCGCATCGGTGATGACCGCGAGGAGCGCCTGCGGGAGGTCGAAGTTGACGTGCGCGTTCATGCCGAGCAGGAGGTGGCGTAGGGGGGGGATCCTCGGCTCCGACGCCGCGAGGGCGAACGCCACCTGCCATGGACCGGGAGCGGTGCCGTCCTCGTTCCACCGCTCCAACGCCTCCAGGTAGAGCTCGGCGAACGCCAGGTCCCACCGTTCGGCCCATGCGGGATCGACGAACCCCCCGAGCGACGGACGGGCGAGCTCATCACGGACGGCTGCCGTGGTCCGCATATACACGGATAAGAAGTGGCGCCGCTCGTCGTTCGACGCGATCATCGGCTCGAGCAAGGCCTCCATCCGAACCAGCAGACCGTCGATCGAGGTCTCCATGCCGGGCTCAGCGGTCCGCATCTTCGAAGCTCTGAAGGAACAGAGCCTCCGCGACGGCCATCCGCTCGAGATCCTCGATGTCGACGCTCTCGTCGATCGAGTGGAAGTTCGAACGGTGATCACCGGCCCCCCAGATCAACACCTCGATCCCCGGGAACGTCTCGGCCAGCATCGGCACGAGCGGGATCGATCCGCCCGAGCCCATCTCGACCACCTTGCGGTCGAAGGCGGCGGTGAGCGCCGCGCGCGCGCTCCGGTAAGCCGGGGTCGTCGGGTCGACGATGTAGCCGGCGCCGGGCTCCTCGGTGTCGATCTGGACGCGGACCCCCCACGGCGCGACGGCGCGCAGATGCGCGGCGAGCCTGTCGGTTGCGGCCGCGTAGTCCTCGCCGGGCGCCATGCGAAGTCCGACCACGGCCCGTGCGCTGGGCACGATCTGGTTGGCGACCTCGTCGACCCGCGGCGCCTCGAACGCGAGGATGTTGATAGCCGCTTTCGACAGGGTCCGGTCGGCGATCGTGCCTGTCCCGAGGAGCTCGATCTCGGGGAACACGCGGGATTCGTCCCGGAACTCGTCTTCGGGGACCTGTGTCCCCGGCCAGGGGAACCCATGGAGGCCGTCGATCGTGAGTTCGCCCTCATCGTCGTGGAGCGATGCGAGCATGCGGCTGAGCGCCATGATCGCGTCGGGGAGCGGACCACCGAACACGCCGCTGTGTTGCGCGATCGGGAGCACGTCGACGCGAACGGTCAAGTGGGTGGCGCCGCGGATGCTCGTGCCGATCGTCGGCACGCCGGTCCGATAGTTCCCTCCGTCCGCGATCACTGCGACGTCGCTCCGCAACAGGTCGCCGTGTCCGCGGACGAGCTCCGGCAGATGTTGGGTCGAGCACTCCTCCTCCCCCTCGACGATGACCTTGACGGAACAGGGGAGCGGTCCGTCGGCGCGGACCGCCCGGAGCGCCGCGGCGTGGATCACGATCCCGGACTTGTCGTCGGCCGCCCCGCGACCGTAGAGCCGCCCGCCGGTGACCGTTGGCGTGAACGGGGGCATCGTCCACGCGTCCGGATCGGCCGCCGGTTGCACGTCATGGTGCGCATAGAGCAGGACCGTGGGCCGATCGGCCGGTCCCGGAACGCTCCCGAACACGGCCGGGTGTCCGCCCTCGATCTCCAGCAGGTCTGCGCCGACCCCGGCGTGGCGCAGGATGTCGCGCGTCAGCTCCGCGCTCGCTCGGACGTTGGCGGGGTCGTAGCCGTCGTATCCGATCGACGGGATCGCGACCAACCGGGAGAGCTCGTCGACCACCCGCGGCATGTCCTCGTGGATGCGGCTTCGGAGCTGGTCGGTGTCCATGGCGCGGCAGGCTACCGCGTTCCCTCTACGGAGAGAGGCGCTCCACCCGCCACCCCGTCCGGTCGTCGCCGTCGCGCGTGTACAGGAAGCGGTCGTGCAGCCGGAACGGGCGACCCTGCCAGAACTCGACGGCGTCGGGCGTCAGGCGGTAACCACCCCAATGCGGAGGCCGCGGGATCGGCGCGTCCCGGAAGCGGGCCGAAACGTCCCCGACCCGCTCCTCGAGCTCGCGGCGATCGCTCAGCACCGAGCTCTGCGGCGACGCCCATGCTCCGATCTGGGCCTCCCGCGGCCGGGTGGCGAAGTAGGCGTCCGACTCGTCGTCCTCGACCCGTCGAACGCCGCCGGTGACGGAGACCTGCCGGTCGATCTCCTTCCAGAGGAACACGATCGCCGCGCGAGGGTTCTCGTCCAGCTGTCGACCCTTTCGGCTCCCGTGGTTCGTGTAGAAGACGAAGCCTCGTTCGTCGGCGTCGCGGAGCAGGACGTACCGGACCGACGGCTGGCCGTCGGCCCCCGTCGTGGCGAGCGCCATCGCGTTCGGCAACGCGATCCCGGCGGCCTCCGCGTCCTCGAACCAACGGAGGAACTGGCTGATGGGATCGGGATCGAGGTCTGCCCGCCGCAGCTCGCGATGCTCGTGCGAGCCCTGCGAGCGCATCCCCTCCATCTCGGACATCGCCTCCAGCCTCGTTCGATCGGAGCTTCTAGCGGTGCACCTGGCTTTACACGATACGAACCTAACCTGCTGGTAGAAGGGCCGACGGTCGTGCTTGCTCCGGTTCACGGGAAGATCCGGCGAGCCCGATACCAAAGGGGGCCCGGGTCAGGTGACCGTCCGACTGGGGCCCGTCCGCGCCGTCGGCCGCCCCCGATGCGCGGTGCGATAGTGATCGAGCTATGGAGACCGCTCATCGGTATCGTGCATCCGCCGAGGAAGCGGCCCGAGGCGCATCACCTCGGTACGAGGAGTTCGCCCTTGGGGTAGCGGAGGACCGGGACGTCCTCGCCTTCCTGAGCACACTTCCCGAGCTGAAGCGGCAGCCGAACCTCCTGTTCGCCGCTGTCAAATACCTGGCCGGGGTGCCGCCGGACTATGGAGCCTTCCACGACTTCGTCATCGGACACATGGATGAACTTCGCCAGCTGATGCGGACTCGGAGCACGCAGACCAACGAGCCTGGTCGGTGTGCGGTGTTGCTACCGCTGCTCGCATCTCTAAGACAGCCGATCGCCTTGCTGGAAGTGGGGGCCGCGGCAGGGCTCTGTTTGCTATGCGACCGCTATGGCTACGATTACGAAGGACATCGCGTCGGCCCCGCAGATGCACCCGTCGTCTTCCCGTGCAACCCTATCGGTTCGGTGCCACTGCCTGAGCGAGTGCCCCGAGTCGTCTGGCGGTGTGGAGTGGACCTCGATCCTCTCGATGTCACCGATCCCGACACGGCCGCGTGGCTGACGCTCTCGTGTGGGCAGATAACACCGATCGTGAGGAGCGGCTACAAGCGGCCCTCCGCATCGCGACGGTGGATGCCCCACCGGTGCTTGCTGGGGACATCCTCGGAACGATCGAGCCGCTCGCGGAGAGCGCCCCGGCCGACGCCACCCTGGTGCTTTTCCATTCGGCCGTGATGCCCTACCTGCGCCCCCAGGACCGAACCAGATTCGTGGAGCGCATCTCCTCCCTTTCAACCGTGTGGGTCTCGTTCGAAGGACGCGGTGTTCTCCCGGAGATCGACGCCCGGCTCCCGACGAGCGCATCGGACGAGCCTTCGTCCTGGCGCGTGATGGGGAACCGCTCGCCCTGGCTGATCCGCACGGGTGCTGGCTGCGGTGGCTCGAGCGGCCATGAAAGCGACGTCGGATGTCCGCGGGAGNNNNCACTCACTCCGTGCACTTGGCTTTGCACAACACGAACCCAAACCCGCTGGTAGAAGGCCCGACCCTCATGCTTGCTCCGGTTCACGGGAAGATGCGCCGGGCCGGATACCGCAAGAGAATGGATTCGCTGTGGACCCTTCACTCGACATGACAGCGTCATGTCGCCGCCATCAGCCGTGGGCGGGCGCCCCCCGCCGCCGGGGCCCTTCTACACTACTGTCGAACACTACATGGCTGATGTGCGAGACGCGGACCTGCCGCACGATCTGGAGATCGTGCGGCAGTTGTGGCTCCACTACCTCACGTGGGGCAACGATGAGCTGGAGGCGAGACACGGGTTCCGGCTCCCAGTAGGGGAAGCCGTACAGCACGACATCGCGACGATCGGCAAGTTCCAGCCCCCGGACGGTCGCCTCCTGCTCGCCTTAGAGGACACCCTGCCGATCGGCACGGCTTGCATGCGCCGGATCGGACCGGATGCCTGCGAGATCAAGCGCATGTGGGTGGAGCCGCAGCATCGCCGGGGCGGCATCGGTCGCGCGATGCTCGATCGACTGATCGGACAGGCCCGGATGGCCGGGTACGCGCGCATGCAGCTTGACAGCCCCGAGTTCATGAAGGCGGCCCACCGCCTGTACCGCTCCAGCGGGTTCATCGACACCGCGCCCTACCCCGAAAGCGAGATTCCTGACGAGTACAAGTCCCATTGGGTGTTCATGGAGAAGAGGCTCGCGTGAAACCCGGCGGCGCTGAGCCTCCCTCCGATTGGCGCGCGACCCTTATGCAGCGTCCACGACTCGGTACAGGTGCCAGCGATCGGGAACGCCCTTCAACTCGTGCTGGCCCGCATATTCGAACGTCAGGCCCGAGCCCACGACGATGTCCTTCACCGTGTTGGAGACGAGAATCTCGCCGGGTGCAGCGAGGGCTCCCACGCGAGCACCAATGTGCACCGCAATTCCGCCGACCGTGTCATTCATCATCTCGACCTCACCGGTATGAAGACCCGCACGTACCTCCAAGCCTAACGGTCGCACGGCGTCCACGATCGCCAGGGCGCACCTCACACCGCGGGCTGGGCCATCGAACGTTGCGAAGAAGCCGTCTCCGGCCGTGTTGACCTCGGAGCCTCGGTAGCGTCCGAGCATCGCTCGGACCACAGAGTGGTGCCGTTCGATGAGATCCTTCCAGGCGAGATCTCCGAGTTCCGTGGCCCGGATCGTCGAACCCACGATGTCCGTGAACAGGACCGTGGCGAGCACTCGGCCGAGCGCAGCCGGGGATTTCCACGAATCTGGCCCCCGGAATCAGAGAGGCGGTGTGGCGTCCCCCATCCACTAAAGGATCATCGGCCGCTTGCATCACGAGCGTCGGTACCTGAATCGTGGGCAGGACTGCCCGAAGGTCGAAGTCGCGACGCGTCCGGAAGATCGCGACCGCGGATCCGGGGCTCGCCGCCGCGCGATACATCCGAGTGACCTTTCCAATCGTCGCGCGATCCATCGGTACCCCGGGGGCCACGGCGCGCATCTCGCTTTCCGCGAATTCGACTGACCCCCACATTCGCTCTACTTCCTCCAGGCGCGCGGCCCACTCTTCGTTTGTCCTGGCCCACGGGTAATCCTCAGACCGCCTCCCGCGGGCGCGGCTGCCCCAGAGCACCAGGCCTAGAGTGCGATCGGGATGTGAGGCAGCGAAGAGGGCACAGAGCATCCCGCCATCCTGGAGTCCAAACAGAAGCGCACGCTCGCTCCCAGCGTCGTCCATCACGGCGCGTATGTCGTCCATGCCGGCTTCGAGCGACCCAGCGTCCCCGATCCCTGATCGGTCGGACAAACCAGTGCCTCGGCGATCGAACACGATCAACCGAGAGAAGGAGGCGAGTCGCCGTCGAAACGCCGCGTGGAACGGCACCTCGGCATCTGCGTCGATATTCGAGAGGTACCCGAACGCGTACACGAGGTCGGTCGGCCCGTCTCCCATCACCGTGTACGCGACGTGAGTGCCGTCCATGGTCTTCGCGTAGCGCGGCTCGGGAGAGTCCATAAGCCATCTTGTCCTTAGCCTTCGGGGGTAGACAAGCGGCCTCGCAGGTACGACTCCCGTGCCCCCGGCAGGACTCGAACCTGCGCACCCGGCTCCGGAGGCCGGCGCTCTATCCTCTGAGCTACGGGGGCGAGCGGTCACCGAGTCTAGCGGGAGGCCACTCACCCGTATGCTCGGGGCGTGCCGACCGTGCTGCTGGTCGATGACGACCCGGTGATCCTCCGGTTGTTGGAGGTCAACTTCCGGTTGGAGGGGTTCGAGACCATGACGGCCTCTCGCGGGCCGGAGGCGATCGCCCTCGCCGCCAGGCAGCCCGACGCGATCGTCCTAGACCTGATGCTGCCCGAGATGGACGGACACGAGGTGTACCGCAGGCTCCACGAGGACCCATTGCTCAGCGCGATCCCGGTGGTGTTCCTGACGGCCCGAGCGCTTGACACCACGCCGATGGCCCCCGGCGTCCGCTACATCACCAAACCGTTCGACGCGCAGGCCCTGATCGAGACGGTCCGCGCTTCGATCGAGGGAGCCGGAGCGTGATCGAGGACGACCTCAGGGGATGGTTCCGGTCGGGTCTCGAGGCCGCTGCACCCGAGCTGGGGCTGGACGGCGAGCTGCCCGAACCCGAGGTGATGGAGCCTCGGCAGAAGGAGCACGGAGACTTCGCCACGAACGTCGCGCTCGAGGTGGCGTCTCGCATCGCGGCGTCCTCGCGCACCGTGGCCGAGGCCATCGTCGCAGCCCTGCCGCCGGCAGCGTTCGTCCGCAAGGTCGAGGTCGCCGGTCCGGGGTTCATCAATGTCTTCCTCACCGAAGGGTGGCTGCACGACGTCCTACGCCGGATCGCGGCCGAAGGAGCCTCGTACGGGACGGCACCGCGGACCGAACAGCGTGTCCAGGTGGAGTTCGTGAGCGCGAACCCGACCGGCCCCCTGCACGTCGGGCACGCGAGGAACGCCGTGCTCGGCGACGCGCTCGCCCGCCTGCTCGATGCCGCCGGCTGGACCGTGGAGCGGGAGTACTACTACAACGACGCAGGGGGTCAGATGGACCGCTTCGGTGCCTCGGTGGACGCGAGCTACCTGAGCCATCTCGGACGTCCGACCGATATCCCCGAGGACGGCTACCACGGCGCGTACATCGATGAGCTGGGACGCGAGCTCGCGGTCGAGGAACCCGGATGGGCGGCGCTCCCGGATGAAGAACGGCTGGCCGCGGTGCGTGGTGCTGCCGCCGCCCGAGTCTTGGGCTGGATCGACGCAACGCTCGCGCGTTTCAACGTCCGGTTCGACTCCCACGTCTCCGAGGCGGCGCTCGATCGCAAGGGTGAGATCGCGCAGGCGATCGACCAGCTGCGTGCCTCGGGAAACGCCTATGAGGCCGAGGGCGCCGTCTGGTTCCGTTCGACGGCGTTCGGCGACGACAAGGACCGTGTGCTCGTACGGAGCGACGGCCGGCACACGTACTTCGGCGCCGATTGCGCGTACCTGATCGACAAGTTCGATCGCGGGTTCGATCACCTGATCTACGTCTGGGGGGCGGATCACCACGGCGACATCGCGCGCGTCCGCGGCGCCGCGCAGGCCCTCGGTTTCGAGCCCGGCGCCGTCGAGATCGTGATCCACCAATGGGTCTCCTTCCTCCGAGGCGGCGAGCCCGTGCCGATGAGCAAGCGAGCGGGCACGTTCGTGTCGCTCGACGAGCTGATCGACGAGGTGGGAGCGGACGCCGCGCGGTTCCATCTGCTGCTGTTCGGCAACGACCACACGATGCGCTTCGACATCGAAACCGTGCGACAGCGCTCGATGGACAACCCCGTCTACTACGTCCAATACGGCCACGCGCGGATCGCGTCGATCCTGCGAACCGCGAAGGAGGCCGGCGTGGTGCTGCAACCGATCGGAACGGTGGACCTGGCGATCCTGGTCGAGCCCGCCGAGACCGAGCTGCTCAAAGCGCTCGCAGAGGTGCCCGCCGTGATCGCGAAGGCTGCGGCGCTGCGCGCGCCGCATCGCGTCGCGCACGCGTCGCAGGATCTGGCCGCTCGGTTCCATCGGTTCTACACCGAGTGCCGCGTCGTTTCCGACGACTCGGCACGCACCCAGGCGCGTCTGTGGTTGTGCCGAGCATCGGGGAGCGTCCTCGCGAACCTGCTCGGGATCCTCGGTGTCTCTGCTCCGGAGCGGATGGATCGCGTGGAAGGCTCGACGTGAGCGAGCGCACGATCCGGATCGGGATGCTCGGGTGTGGGACCGTCGGATCGGCGGTCGTCCGGATGCTCGCCGAGCACGGTGACGGCATCGCGATGCGGGCCGCGGTCCGCCTCGCGGTGACCCGCGTGGCGGTCCGCGACGCCGACCGGGGGCGCGACGTCCCGCTCCCGCGGGACGTCTTCACGACCGACCCATCCTCGATCGTGGCGGATCCCGACATCGACGTCGTGCTCGAGCTCATCGGGGGAACGGAGCCGGCCAAGGAGCTGATC
>VAXZ01000158.1 GCA_005885035.1 Actinomycetota bacterium | reverse complement strand
CTGCTCAACGGTCACGTCGACGTCGTCCCCGCCGAGCAGCCCGACCTGTGGGCGTCCCCGCCCTTCGAACCGCGCCGCGACGGCGACCGTCTCTTCGGACGGGGAGCCGGCGACATGAAGGGCGGGTTCGCGATGGCGATGCTCGCGATGGATGCCCTCATGGCCGCTGACCCGGGAGCGATCGATGGGTCGTTCCTGTTCGCGTCGGTGATCGAGGAAGAGTGCACCGGCAACGGCACGCTCGCGGCCGCCCGAGCGGGCGTCCTCGCCGATGCCGTGATCCTCCCGGAGCCGACCGGGCTGGACCTGCTGATGGCCGGGGTCGGGATCCTGTGGCTGGACGTCGTGGTGACCGGATGGTCGGCCCACGCCGAAGCAGCGGACCGCGCGGTCAACCCGGTGGATCTATCGCTGCGGATCGTGGAGCGCCTCCGTGGGCTCGAGCGGGAGATGAACACCTTCATCGAACCCGCGATGGACGGCGTCGCTCATCCCTACAACGTGAACATCGGAACGTTCGGCTCAGGCGATTGGCCGTCGAGCGTGCCCGCGGCCGCGACCCTCCGGATCCGGGTGGGGCATCCCTCGGCGTGGAGCGCCGAGGAGGCCGAGGCGCGGGTGCGCGCGGCGATCCTGTCCGCGGGCGAGGACGAGCCCTGGCTCCGCGACCATCCCCCGGCGGTCCGCGCATCCGGGTTCAAGGCCGGCGGCTATGCGCTCGCCGCCGACCATCCGCTGGCCGAGCGCATGGCGGCTTCGCACGAGGCCGCGCACGGGGCGCGGCCTCGTGCGAAGCCGCTGGCCAGCACGACCGACGCGCGTATCTACCTGAACGACTTCGAGGTGCCCGCCCTCTGCTACGGACCGATCGCCCACGACATCCATGGGATCGACGAATCGGTCGAGCTCTCCTCGATCGTCGCCGGGGCCCGCACCCTTGCCCGCTTCATCTGCACCTGGTACGCCGATCCGCCGGAGAACCGGTGACGGGGGCGGTTCCAAGCCTATCGATCCTCGAGCCGCTCAAGCTCCGCAGCGGCGGCGAACATGTCGCGGACCGGCTGGTGACCGCGATCGCCTTGGGTGAGTTCGTCCCGGGCCAGCGCCTCCCTTCGGAACGCGAGCTGGCCTCGACCCTCGGCGTGAGCCGGACGACCGTGCGCGAGGCGATCCAGCGGCTCGCCGCGCTCGGCTACGTCGAGGTCAGACGTGGCCGCACCGGCGGCGCGTACGTACTCCAGGGTATGGGTCCCGAGGCCAACGAGATGATCCGCCGGACCCTGCTCCCGGAGTGGTCGAACCTCGAGCGCGTGCTCGACTTCCGCCAGCTGGTCGAGCCGATGATCGCGCGAACGGCGGCCGAGCGGGTCGCCGCCGAGAACATCGGTCCGATCCGCGCGGCGCTCGATGGCTATCTCGCGGCCGGGGGCGACCGCGAGGCTTCCCGCGCCGCGGATGAGGCCGTGCACGTGGCGATCGCTGCAGCGACCGGCAACCCCTATCTCGCGAGCCTCAGTGCGCAGATCCGCCGGCAGATCAGCCTGGGCTTCGGCGCCGAGCCGTACAGCGCGGAGATCCGCGCACGCGCCGTCAAGGACCACACGGCGCTCGCCGAAGCCGTGATCGGTCGACGCCCCGGAGTGGCGGCGCGCGTCGCCGAGCGTCACTTCCGCTTGACCGAGACGGTCATGCGCCAGCTGGTCTCCAGGATCAGCGCCATGGCGGGTGAGCCATGAGTCCGCGAGGCCGGTTCATCGTCCGCCGCTTGCTCCTGGCGATCCCCGTGATCGTCGTGATGAGCATCTTCGTGTTCCTGATGATCCACCTCGTTCCCGGCGATCCGGTGCAGACGATGCTCTGGTTCCGCGCGACGCCACACAACGTCGCGACCGTCCGCGAGCAGCTGGGCCTGGATCGACCGCTCCTCGCGCAGTACCTCACGTGGGCCGGCGGCCTGTTGCAGGGGGACTTCGGCCAGGACTTCATCAGCCACGCGCCCGTGTCGACACTGCTCGCGCAGCGGCTGCCGGTCACGATCGAGCTGACACTTCTGTCCATGACGCTCGCGGTCCTGGTGGGGGTGCCGCTCGGCGTCCGGGCCGCTGCGCGGCCCGGCGCCGTGCGGCACCTCAGCGAGGGGCTGGTCATCGCGGGGATCGCGATCGCCGACTTCTGGTTGGGCATCATGCTCGTGCTGCTCTTCGCCGGCATCTGGCAGGTGCTCCCGCCGTCGGGCTACGTGCCCTTGCTGAAGGATCCGATCCAGAACTTGCGGTACCTGGCGCTTCCGGTCGTCTCGCTCGCGTTCGGCGAGACCGCGTACATCCTGCGGACGACGCGCGGCGCGATGGATGAGGTGCTCGACACGCCGTACATCTCGTTCCTCCGGGCCAAGGGGATCCGAGAGCGGCGGATCGTCTACCGGCACGCGCTGCGCAACGCGGCCGCTCCGATCGTGACCGTTGTCGGGATCCAGTTCGGTGTGCTCCTCGGCGGCGCGATCGTGATCGAGAGCCTCTTCGCCCTGCCGGGCGTTGGTCGGCTGATCGTGACCTCGATCCAGCAGCGCAACTACGTGGTGGTCCAGGGCGGGGTCCTCGTCGTCGCCGCGCTCTTCATCCTGGTGACGCTCGTCACCGATGTGATCGTCGGGTGGCTGGATCCGCGGATCGAAGAGGGGGCGGCGGCATGAGCGTCGCCATCCCTAACGTGCCAACGAGGATGGGCCGGCGCCGGGGCATCCTGGCTTCTCGGAAGGGACGGGTTGGGTTCGCGATCCTGCTTGCCCTCATCGCGATCGCCGTCTTCGCGCCGCTGATCGCCCCGCATGACCCGAACTCGATCGATGCCTCGCGCATCCTCGCTGGCCCGGACTGTTCGGCGTCCCGCTCGGGATGTACGCCGGCTATCACGGCGGGAGGGTGGACACCCTGATCATGCGTCCGATCGACATGGTGCTGGCGCTCCCGGCGCTCCTGCTGGCGGTCGCGCTGATCGCGATCATCGGCCCCGGCAGCGACGTCGCGCTGCTGGCGATCGCGGTGATCTACCTGCCGATCCTGGCACGCGTGGTGCGCAGCTCGACGTTGGTCGTGGCGTCGCAGACCTACGTCGAGGCGGCGCGGGCCCGGGGGACGCCGTCGAGGAGGATCATCACCCGCCACGTCCTGCCGAACGCGATCGGGCCGGCGATCGTGCAGGCGACGATCCTGATGGGCTTCGCCCTGCAGATCGAAGCAGCGCTGTCGTTCCTGGGGCTCGGCGCGCAGCCACCGACCTCGTCGCTCGGCGTGATGCTGGCGGACGGACGCGACTTCCTGACGCAGGCGCCGTGGATCGAGATCTTCCCCGGCATCGCGATCGCGATCACGGTCCTCGCGTTCAACTTCTTCGGAGACGGGCTGCGGGCGCGGTTGGATCCGCGAGGCGTCACGCGATGAGCGATGCGATCTTGACCCTCGAGCACGTCGACGTAGGGTTCGCCACGGACGACGGAACCGTGTCCGCGGTGAGCGACGTGTCCCTGTCCGTCGCCGCGGGTGAGATCTTCGGGCTGGTCGGCGAGTCCGGGTGCGGGAAGACGACGTTGGCGATGGCGACGATGGGCTTGCTTCCGCCGAGCGCCACGGTCAGCGGGAGCGTTCGCTTCCAGGGACGGGAGCTCGTGGGGCTCGCGCGCGAGGACCTCCGTCGCTTACGTGGTGACCGGATCAGCATGGTGTTCCAAGACCCGATGACCTCACTCGATCCGGCCTTCCCGATCGGCGAGCAGATCGCCGAGACGATCACGGCGCATCGAGACGTGCAGCGGGCCCAAGCCCGCGACCGTGCGCTGACGCTGCTCGCCGACGTTGGGATCCCCGACCCCGGGCGTCGGTACGGGGACGCGCCCCATCGGCTGTCGGGCGGCATGCGCCAGCGGGTCGTCATCGCGACGGCGCTCGCGAACGAGCCGGCGCTGATACTCGCCGACGAGCCGACGACCGCGCTCGATGTGACGATCCAGTCGCAGATCCTCGATCTGCTCCGCGATCTGCGCCAGCGGCTTCGGACCACGATCGTGCTGATCACGCACGACCTTGGGGTGATCGCGCATCTCTGTGACCGGGTCGGCGTGATGTACGCGGGCCAGTTGGTCGAGATCGCGACCGTCGCCGAGATCTTCCGCTCGCCTCGCCATCCGTACACCCAGGCGCTGCTGGCCGCGCTCCCCACGCAGCACCAGGAGGCCGGCTCGCTCCGCGTGATCCCGGGACGCGTGCCGAACCTCATCGACCCCCCGCCCGGGTGCCGGTTCGCATCGCGATGTCCGCACGTGATGGACGTCTGCACGATCGTGCCGCCGCTCGCACACGAGAGCGCGGATCACGTGATCGCGTGCTGGTTGTCCGAAGCGACGCGGGAGGCGGGCCGGCCGACGGGAGCCGCGACGGGAGGCGCGGCGTGAGCGGGCAGGTCAAGGTGTCCGAGGAGGTCGCGCCGGTGCAGCCGGGGGGCCCGATCCTGCAGGTCGCCGGTCTCGTGAAACATTTCTCGACCGACCGCGGCCTGTTCGGTGGCGGCGCGAAGCTCCACGCCGTCGACGGGGTCGACCTCGAGATCTTCTCTGGCGAGGTGCTCGCCGTCGTCGGCGAGTCGGGCTCCGGGAAGAGCACGCTCGCGCGCTGCATCCTGCGCCTGATCGAACCCACGGCAGGCCGGATCGTCTTCGACCGAAAGGACGTGCTGGCGCTGAAGGGCCGTCGGCTCGCCGCCTTCCGGCAGCAGGTCCAACCCGTGTTCCAGGATCCGTTCACCTCGATCGATCCACGCTGGCGGGCGTCCGCACGAGCTCTCGGGAGGACAGCGCCAGCGCGTCGGCATCGCCGCCGCGCTGGCTCCCTCCCCCAGGCTCATCGTCGCCGATGAGCCGGTCTCCGCCCTCGACGTGTCGGTCCAGGCGCAGGTCCTCAACCTGCTCGCGGATCTGCAACGCGACCTACGGCTCGCGATCTTGTTCGTGGCGCACGACCTCGCGGTCGTCGAGCACATCAGCCACCGCGTCGCCGTGATGTACCTGGGGAAGATCGTCGAGACCGGGCCGACCGACGCCGTGTTCCGCGATCCCCGACACCCGTACACGAAGGCCCTCCTCGAGGCGATCCCCCGGCCGGACCCGGACCGGCGCGTGGAGGGAACCGCGCTCCACGGTGAGGTCCCCAGCCCGATCGCGCCGCCGTCGGGGTGTCGGTTCCGCACCCGATGCCCGGTCGCGATCGAGCGGTGCGTCACCGAGGAGCCGGAGATGACGGCGTTCGGCGTGGGCCACACGGCAGCGTGTCACGTGGCCCGCGCCGAGCAGCAGCAGGACGACCATCACCGTCCGTAGGAAGAGAGGAAGGAGCCGGCATGCCGACGGCGAGCGTCAACGGGATCGAGATCAACTACAAGCTGGAGGGCGACGGGCCCGAGACGATCGTGCTGATCAACGGGCTGGCCGACGATCTGGAGACCTGGGTGCTCCAGATGGACGACCTCCTCGGTGCGGGCTACCGGGTCCTTCGGTTCGACAACCGGGGCGTGGGGCAAACCAGCGTGCCACCAGGGCCCTACACGAGCCGGATGATGGCCGACGACGCGAAGGCGCTGGTCGATGCGCTCGGGATCTCGGGTTTCCACTTGTTGGGCACGTCGATGGGCGGCATGATCGCGCAGGAATACGCGATCAACCACGGATCCGACCTGAAGAGCGCGACGTTCTCCAGCACGTATGCGGCGCCGGGGCCGTTCTGCTCCCGGATGTTCTCGATGTGGCAGGACATGGCGCCCATGACCGGTGTGCCGTTCATCATGCGCGACGTGACCCTCTGGGCGTTCACGGTTCCCTTCTTCGAGGAGCGCGAGGACGAACTGAAGGAGTTCGAGGCGGAGATGGCAGGGCTCCCGATGTCGGTCGATGCCTACCTCGCGCAGCTCAGCGTGATCCAGACGCACGACACGACCGACCGGCTGGCAACGATCCAGGGGTTCCCCGTCCTCGTCATGGCCGGCGAAGAGGACATCTTGATCCCCGTCCGGCTCTCCAAGCGCCTGCAGGAGGGGATCCCCGGGGCGGACTGGAAGACATCGGAAGGGGGACACGCCTGCATGTGGGAGCACCCGGCGGCATTCAACCGGACGTACCTGGGATGGCTCGCCGATCACGCGTGAGCCGCATACGGAGGAGGGGGAACGCATGAACGGGAACGAAGAGCAGCGAGCCGAGGCCTTGGTACGACGTTTCCTCGGTGGGGATCTGTCGCGCCGGACGTTCCTCCGGCGGGCGGGTGGGTTCAGCGTGGCCGCGATGAGCGCCACCAGCCTGGGCGCCGTGCTGGCGGCCTGCACGAAGTCGAGTGGCTCGGCGGGACCGAGCGGGG
>VAXZ01000116.1 GCA_005885035.1 Actinomycetota bacterium | reverse complement strand
GATGGATCGACGAGATCCGAGCGACCATCCCCGAGCTCCCGCGCGCGCGACGCGTGCGCTACGATGCCCTCGGCGTGCGATCCGAGGTCGTCCGGGTGCTGGTGGCCGATCGGACCTCCGTGATGCTCTTCGAGGGCGCGGTCGCCGCCGGCGCCGATCCGGCGCCGGCGGCCACCTGGATCACGCAGGACGTCGCGGCCCTCCGGAACGCGGCCGGGTCGGACGGGGCGCTCACGGCCGGGCACGTCGCCGACATCGTCCACCTGGTCGCCGACGGCACGATCTCCGGGGCCGGTGCGAAGCAGGCCTTGGAGGATGCCTTCGTCTCCGGCGCCGCGATCCCAGAGATCGTCGACAGCCTGCAACTCAAGCAGGTCTCCGATGCGGGCGCGCTGGGGGTCTTCGTCGATCAGGTCATCGACGAGCATCCCGACGTCGTCGAGAAATTCCGCGGCGGCAAGGACGGCGTGATCGGCTTCCTCGTGGGGCAGCTGATGCAGAAGGCCGGGGGCGCCGCGAACCCGAAGGTGGCGCAGGAGCTCCTGCGGGAGCGCCTGCAGGGATAGCACCCAGGTGGGGACGACCCCTCGGAAGCGCCGCCGCCTCGCGCTCTGGCAGCTGGTGCTCCTCGGCGCCGTCCGCGCCGTCCAGGGTCTCATCGTCTACCCGCTGCGAAGGATGTGGCGGTCGCCCGATCCGATCGACGCCTATGGTCTGAACCATCTGACGAGCGTCGCCGGCGATGCTTTGCTCGCCATCTCGCTCGCCGACTCGATCTTCTTCCACGTGCCGGTCGCGGAGTCACGCCTCCGGGTCGCGCTGTTCCTCGGTCTCACCGTGCTCCCGCTCGCGCTGGCGGGCCCATTGATCGTCCCGATCCTCGACCGTGCAGGTCCCCGTCGCTCGGTGACGTAAGATCCACGGGATCGTGAAGAACGGGCTCACGATGGCCTACGCCTCGAGGGAAGAGGGGCTGTTGCGCGCCAACGCGCGGCTCGGGCGGATCGCCGTCGCAGGGGCGATCGGGGCGGCGCCCGTTGGTTTCGTGGCCCTGAAGGTCTTCGGCGGCGCCGGTCCGATCTATACGGCCGCACTGGTCTACGGAACGTCGGCGCTCTGCACGATCCGGTTGCCGCATCCGGGGAGGCTGACCGAGCCGCCGAACGTCCGGGGGAACGTGGCGACACGGGGAAGGATCCCGCAGCTCGCGATGCCAGCGATGGGGGCGATCGGGATCCGCGCGGCCGGCGGCTTCCTGCTGTTCCTCATGGCGTTCGCGCTCCGCGACGCCCAGGTGGCGCCCTGGATCTTCGCGCTCGTCGCCGGCTCGGGCATCACGGGGACGTTCCTGGCCGACATCATCGCGCCCACCCTTCGCACGCAGACCCGAGAGGAAGCGGTCGTGATCGCGTGCGTGTGCTCGGCGGGGATCGGCGCGCTCGTCGCCGCCGAGCTCTTCCGGGCCCCCCTGCTGGCGATCTACGCGCTCACGGCGGGGGCGGCCTCGGAGTTCGCGCGCCTGGCGTTCGCGAGCCTGATGCAACGGTACGCACCCGAAGGAGCACTCGGTCGGGTATTCGTGCGGTACGAGGTCCTCTTCCAGGGCGCATGGGTCATCGGAGCGTTCGTGCCGGTCCTGCTGCCGATCTCGTTCCGCGAAGGGATGGTCGGGCTGACCGTCTTCTACGGGACGCTGGCGGGGACCTACGTGTTGCGCGCGAGGGCTCGGCGGCGCGAGGTTCGCCCGGGGACCGATGGAGCCGAGGATCCGCACCACGACCCCGGAGCAGAACCGCCTCCGGTCGCTCCCGCGTAGGCTTCGGGAAACCACGACCCAAGGGGGAACCATGGCGGAGTTCATCACGGTCGCCGCGACGAGCGACGTCGAGGAAGGCGCGGCGAAGGCGTTCGAGGTGAAGGGTGCCGAGGTCGCGGTGGCGCGTTCCGGGTCCGCGCTGTACGCGTTCAGCGACATCTGCACCCACCGGCATTGCAACCTGTCGATGGGCGGGGAGATCGACGGAACGACGATCCGATGCGAATGCCACGGCAGCATGTTCTCCATGGAGACGGGTGAGGTCATCGAGGGTCCGGCCACCGAGGCGATCAAGACCTACGGCGTCCGCGAGCAGGACGGTCAGATCCAGGTCGAGGCCTGAACCCGTCCGTGGCCGACCGCACCTTCGTGATCGTCGGCGCGTCGCTCACCGCCGCCACCGCGGCGGCGACGCTGCGCGGATCCGGGTTCGACGGCCGTCTGATCATGCTCGGCGACGAACCGCACGAGCCGTACGAGCGTCCGGGGTTGTCCAAGGCGTACCTGCGTGGCGAGGAGCCCGCGGAGGAGCTGTTCGTCCGTCCGCCCGGATGGTGGGAGGAGCAGGAGATCGAGGTCCGCCTGGGGACGGTGGTCGAGCGGGTCGATCCTCGAGGTGGGGCCGTCACCTTCGGCGACGGCGGGAGCATCCCGTTCGATGCGGCCCTGGTCGCGACCGGCGTCCGGAACCGGGTGCTGGACGTGCCTGGGGCCGGACTCGACGGGGTGCTGCAACTCCGGAGGATCCCGGACGCCGACGCGATCCGTGCCCGGGCTCTCGGCGCGAGCAGGGTCGTGATCGTGGGGATGGGGTTCATCGGGGCGGAGGTCGCGGCATCGCTCCGACAGCTCGGCGTCGAGGTGACGATCGTCGAGCTGTTCGGAACCGCGCTCTTCCGGATCCTCGGCACGCGGATCGGCAGCGTGGTGGAGCTGATCCATCGTGACCACGGGGTGGAGCTCGTCTTCGGGGACGACGTCGAGCGGTTCGAAGGGTCGGGTCGCGTCGAGCGCGTGATCACCCGGCGGGGACGTTCGATCGCGTGCGACCTGGTCGTGGTGGGGATCGGTACGGAGCCGAACGTCGAGGTGATGGCGGGGGAAGGGCTGGACGAGCCCGGCGGCATCCGCGTCGATGCGGTCCTCCGAACCGAGTTCCCGAACGTGTTCGCGGCGGGCGATGTCGCGACCCACGACCATCCGGTCTTCGGGAAGATCCGCGTGGAGCACTTCGACAACGCGATCAAGATGGGCGAGCACGTGGCCGGCGCGATGCTCGGCTCCGACGCTCCGTTCGACGACCCGCACTGGTTCTGGTCGGATCAGTACGACTCCGAGATCCAGATGGGAGGGGTCTCGCTCACGGACGACATGGTGCTCCGAGGGTCGCTGGACGAGCGTCGGTTCTGCGCTTTCTTCCTCGATCCGGCCGGGGTCCTGCGGGCGTGCGTGAGCCTCGACTGGCCCCGCGACGTGCGGCGGGCACTTCCGTTGATCCGCCGCGAGGTGGCGCCGGATCGAGCGGCGCTGCTCGACCCTGGGGTCGATCTGCGCACGCTCGATCCGGCGCGCGCCTGACCGATCGGCTCAGTCGGTCGTGAGCTGGGCGGTCACCTCATCCGGGGACCCCTCCGCGTCGATCACCCCGTCTCGGAACAGGATCACGCGGCTCGCGTAGCGGAGCGCCTCGGGGTTGTGCGTCGCCGCGAGCACGGCGCCGTCCCGGACCACGACCTCCCACAGCGCGGACAAGATCAGATCGGCGTTCTCGCTGTCCACCTCGGCGATCGGTTCGTCGGCCAGGATCACGGCCGGCTCGACCACGAGGGCACGGGCGACCGCGACGCGCTGCTGCTGGCCGCCCGAGAGCTCGAATGTCCGATGGTTCAGCCGGTGCCCGAGATCGAGGCGATCGAGCCATCCGGTCGCCCGGGTCCTCGCTTCATCCAAAGGGGTTCCGGCGATGCGGAGCGGGAGCTCCACGTTCTCGACCGCGGTGAGCGACGGCAGGAGACCGTAGGACTGGAAGATGACGCTCATCTCGGTCCGCCGGACGGCGAGGAGCTCGTCGCGTGTGAGCCGATCGAACGGCGTGTCCCGCCACCGAACCTCACCCTCGTCGGGAGGGTCGAAGCCCGCCAGCATCCCGAGGAACGAGGTCTTGCCCGATCCGCTCGGACCCATCAAGAGCGTGAAGTCCCGCGACCGAAGCTCGAGCGAGGCGTGGCGGACCGCGACGACCTCCACCGTCCCCGGATAGGTCCGGGAGACCCCGAGCGCCTCCAGCAACGGTCTCGGATCACTCACGGCCACGCTCCAGCCGGCGTCGGATGACGACCTCGTCCTCGGCGACGTCGGCCTCGAGCTCTGCGTCGGCGAAGCCCATCGCCACGTCCGGAGGGAGCCGCACCGCGCCGTCTGGTCCCAGCGGCGCGAGCGGGATCCCCGGATGGCGGAACCTGCCGTCGCGGAGGTGGACCATGCGGTCGGCATGCCGAGCCGCGAGCAGGTCGTGCGTCGCCATCACGACCGTGGCGCCCAACTCCCGGCTGACGTTGCGGAACACCTCCAGGACTCGCGCGGCCGCCTCGCCGTCCAGCTCGGCCGTCGGTTCGTCGGCCAGGAGCAGCGCGGGGTCGTTCGCGAGCGCGACAGCGATCGCCGTGCGCTGTTGCTCGCCTCCCGAGAGCGCGACCGGAAGGTGCCGGCTTCGATGCGCCAGTCCCACGATCGAGAGCAGCGCGTCGGTATCGGGCGGCGCGCTCCCGTCGGGACGCACCCGCTCGACCCGGCCACCGATCGATCGCGGAAGGCGAACGTTCTGTGCGGCGGTCAGGTAGGGCACGAGGTTGCGAGCAGCTCCCTGCCACACGAACCCGACCCGTTCCGCGCGGAACCGGGTGCGCTCGAGATCGGTCAACAGCGCGAGGTCCTGTCCGTCGATCTCCGCGATGCCCGCGGATGCCTGATCGAGCCCGCCGAGCAGGTGCAGGATCGTCGACTTCCCGGTCCCGCTCGGCCCGACGATCGCGACGAACTCCCCGGGCTGGATCTCGAGATCGACGCCGGCCAGGGCGACGACCCCCGTGTCGCCGATGTGGTGGACCTTGTAGACGCGGTGGAGTCGAACGTACGCGCCGGCGCTGTCGGGTCGATCCCTCGCCCACGTCGTGGATCGCTCGTCCCGCATCCAGGTCATTCGGGATCGCCCCGCAGAACGGCGCTGATCGACGAGCGCAGCAGCGCGCGGGTCGCCGTCACGGCCGCGACGGTGGCTGCGACCGCGATCACGATCAACGCGACGATCAACGCGGCCACGTCGATCACGATCACGGGCGCTGGGAACGACGTGGAGACGGTCCGGAGCAGCGGCGCCGTGGCCAGCCGGACCACGACATCGCCGAGGAGCACGCCAGCGATCGAGGCCACACCGATCAGGGCGAACTGCTCGCGGGCGATCGTGCCCCGCAGCGCCGGCGCCCCGGCCCCCATCGCGCGGAGCGATGCGAACTCGAAGTCACGGCGGCGCTGTGCGAAGTACAGCGTCGCCGTGACGCCCGCGATCACGAGGCCGAGCCCCGCGATCGCGGCCGCCGCGTCGAGACCTACCGCCAGACTCTCCGGTGCTTCATCGAGCCGGCCCTCGATCGTCCGTGCGGATAGCAGGTCGATCACCGGGAACCCCGCCGCTTGGATCGCCGCGGTCGGATCCCTGTCCCCGTGCGTCCAGACCTCGTTCACCCGACCTCCTTGCCCCGGCACCGCGCCCTGGAGCTCGAACAGGGCCGGCCCCGAGACCACGATGAACGGCGTCCCGGGCGCGATCCCGGGGAACGATGTCGCCGTGCCGACCCGCTGGATCGGGAGGGTCCGGTCGCCGATCCGGAGCTGCATCGTCGTGGGTTCTTGCTGCGCGATGTCCGAGGACATGATGGCGGGAACGGCCACCGGCTTGGGCTCGATCGCGACGAGCGCCGAGCCGATCGCGAACGAGGCCGTGAACGTCCATCCGCCCGAGGCCGGCGTGATCCGACCGCCGGCCCCGAGCGATCCGATCGGCGCCCAGCCGGCGAGTGACATGGGAGCGCCGTCCAGTCGCACCCCGGTCATCATCAGGAGCATGCGCCTCGTATGGGTCGTGGTCGACGGAGCCTCGAAGGTGAGGGAGAGCAGGCTGGTTCCACCCGAGACGTCGAGAACATACGGGTGCGATCCCTCGGCCAGGGTGAGCGGCTCGGTGCTGGTGAACGATCCATCCGGTCGCCGGAGCGCCGCGCGAAGCTCGAGGCCCGCCGCGCCGCGGGGGCTGTCGATGGTCAGCTCCACGGTCCGCGAGCCCTGGGGGAGCGTCATCCCCTCGGCTGGCGCCGCGAGGCGACCGAGCAACCCCTCGAAGGACTCGGCGGCGAAGTCGGCTCGCCACCATGCGGCCTGCTGGAAGGTCGCCGGGTCCACCGCCAGCCCTTCGGGTGGGGTCGAGTACGTCCCCGTGAATCCGTCGGGTTGGACGCGTTCGACGTCGGCCATGCCGGGCGGCAACGTCCGGTCGAACGCGTTCGACCCGTCGGGTGGGATCCCCACGGTCGCCACCCAGTCGGCGCCGGCGAACGCGTGCGCCGCGTCCTCGTGGTTCTGCAGGGTCGTCGCGCGGTAGGTCGTCGAGACGAACAGCAGCCCGGTGGCGAGCACCACCAGGACCGCCGACGCGAAGACGACGCCGGGTGTTCGCCCGAGCCGGCGGCCCGCCAGGTACGTCGAGAGCCGTCGGGACCGCCCGATCCTGCCGTCGAGCGAACCGAGCCCCCACGACAGCAAGCGGACGACGAGGAAGGACGCGCCGAGGATCACGAGCGTCGGCCCGAAGAGCAGGAGCGGGTCGATCGATCCCTGGCCGGCGGTGGCGGGCGCCAGCGCTTCCCCGTTGCGGAGCTGCGCGAGTGCGAACAGTCCCACCGGCAAGACGATGAGCTCGACGGGGGCTCGGGCCAACGTGGGGCGCGTCTCCCGGGACGTCTGTCGTCGCTCGGCGATGATCGTTCGACGGACCGCCGGGATCGACGGCAACCAGAGCACGAGCGCACCCGCAGCGGCCGCCGCCGCGCCGAACAGGACCGAGCTCAGCGAGACGGTGATGGGGAACCCCGCCTCCCCCGGCCGCGGACCGTTCGTGAGACCTGCGAAGCGGGAGAGCAGGGCGCCGATCGCGATGCCGATCGGGAGGGCGAACGCCGCGGCGAGCAGCGCCTGGAGCCCTTGTGCCAGGAGCAACGTCCTCGTCGTGAACCCACGAGAGTGCAGGACGGCGAGCTCGAACGACTGCCGGGAGACGAACAACACCCCGACGCCCGCGAGCACGACGAGGGTGACCACGAGGATCTGCAGGAGGACGAGCAGGATCGGCACGCGAAGATCGGAGACCGAACGCTGAACCCCCGCGATCAAGATCTGGATCCCGCTGGAGACGTGCGGAGGTTGCTGCTGGACGATCAACCGGTGATCGATCTCGGTCGAGAACTGCACGTAGGCGTCCGGCAGGTTCAAGGCGTCCGGATACGTGATGCCGGCGAGCGAGAGGTAGAGATCCCACGCGAAGTGGGTCGACAGGCCGAGTTCGGTCGCGAGCGTCCGTGCCGTCGGCCCATCGACGAGCACCGGAACGGGGTCCATGGAATCGCCCTGCGGGAACGGTGTGTCCTCCCCGAACCAGAACGCGTCCGTTCGAGCGGGTGGATCGAAGATCCCTGACACCTGAACCGTCCGCTGCTCGTTCGTCGGGCCCAGGACCTCGAGCCGATCTCCGAGCTTGATGCCGGAGAGCTGAGCGAGGCCGATGGGCACCGCAACCTGCCCGGTGCCGGGAGCCGTTCCCGAGCGGTAGGCCAGATGCGCGCCGCCGCCCGCGCGGAAGAGCATCGGAACGGAGCCCCCGCTGGGCCCGATGCGGACGGTCGCCTCCCCCTGGGGGACGATCGTTCGCACCGGAAGCAGGGAGGACAGCGCCCGCACCTGTCGATCGGCCGAGGCCCAGTGGAAGGAGGAGCCGCCGTAGAGGTCCACGCGAACGTTGGCGACAGGGACGCTGGCGGTGGCGATCGCCGACGCCAGGATGGAGTTGCGGGCCGCGTCCGTGTAGATGGGACCGGACGCCATCACGCCCACGCTGAAGGCGAGCGTCAGCACGACGCCCAGCGCCAGCAGGCGCTGAGCGACCAAGCGTCGGAACAGGAATCGGAGCATCGCCATCCGTGGCCCTCGCCGGACTATACGGAGGTGGTTCGGCGCACGGTTGCTGGGTGGCCGGCGCGGAACCGACTGTTAGGCTGGGCGAGCCGCGCCGCCCGACCCGATCGAGGAGTGATACCCGTGGACAGGCCCGAGATCATCCTCGCGCCCGGACCGACTCCGATCCCGCCGGAGGTCCTCCTCGCGCAGGGAGGTCCGCTCGTGTATCACCGGGGTCCCGGGTTCGGCGGGCTGATGCGTGACGTGACGGCGCGGCTGCGGACGCTCTACCGCGCCGAGCGCGCGCGGATCCTGCTCCTGACCGCGAGCGGAACGGGCGGCCTCGAATCCGCGATCCAGAACTGCTTCTCGCCCGGTGACGAGGTGTTCGTCCCGCTCGCGGGGTTCTTCGCGGAGCGGTGGGCACGGCTCGCGGATGCGTTCCGACTGACCGTGCACCCGCTGGAGGAGGAGTGGGGAACGCGGCTCGATCCGGACAGGGTCGCGGACGCGCTCGCTCGCGATCCCGGGATCAAGGGCGTGCTCCTCACGCACTCGGAGACGTCGACCGGCGTGATCCAACCGGTCCGCGAACTCGCACGGGTATCCCGGGAAGCCGGCGCGATGGTGCTCGTCGACGTGGTGAGCAGCCTCGGCGCGGTGCCGTTCGCGTTCGATGAATGGGGGATCGACGTGGCGATCGGCGGCTCGCAGAAGGCCCTCTCCGCCAGCCCCGGGATCTCGTTCGTGGCGATCAGCGATCGCGCATGGGGAGCGGCCCAGGGAGCCGAGAACCCGCGCTTCTACTTCGATTGGCGCGAGTATCAGCGGTTCGCGGAGCTCCCTGATCCAGAGAACCCCTGGACACCGGCGATCAGCGTGATGCAGGGGCTGCACGCGGCGCTGGAGCTGTACTTCCAGGACGGCGTGGACGCCGCACTGCTGCGGCACCAGCGCCTCAGCCGAGCCGTGAAAGAAGGCGTTCGTGCCCTCGGTCTCGATCTGTTCGGCGAGGGGCTCGATGACAACTGGACGGTGACGGCGATCCGAGCACCGGAGGGCATCAGCGCAGACACGATCTGCGACCGGATACGGTCGGATCTCGGAGTCGTGCTCGCGCCGGGACAAGGTCCGCTCAAAGGGAAGGTCTTCCGGATCGGGCACTTCGGGTACGTGAGCGAGCTGGACATCATCCGTGGCCTCGCGGCGCTGGAGATGACGCTCGAACGCCTCGACCACCCGGTGAAACGCGGGGCCGCGGTCGCCGCCGCCGAGCAGGTGTTCCAGGAGGCACACTGACCGTGCGGGTGCTCGTCACGGAGCAGCTCAGCGACCAGGGTCTCGAGCTCCTCCGGAAGGACTTCCAGGTCGATGTCCGGACGGACCTCGCGACGGGGCCGCTGGAGTCGGAGATCGGGCCCTACGACGCGCTGATCATCCGGAGCGCGACCCGGGTGACGGAGGCGGTGCTGGCTGCCGCCACGAACCTCAAGGTCGTCGCGCGCGCCGGGATCGGGCTGGACAACGTCGACGTCGACGCGGCCACCCGGCGGGGGGTCATGGTGGTGAACGCGCCCCAATCCAACATCATCAGCGCCGCCGAGCAGACGCTGGCGCTCCTGTTGGCGCAGGCGCGCAACGTGCCGCAAGCGCATTCGGACCTCATCGTCGGCCGGTGGGAGCGGTCGCGGTGGGAAGGCGTCGAGCTCGCCGGCAAGACGATCGGGCTCGTGGGCCTCGGGCGGGTGGGGTCGCTCGTCGCCGCACGCTCGGCCGGGTTCGGGATGCGGGTGATCGCGTTCGATCCGTACGTGAGCGTCGATCGCGCGAAGGAGATGGGCGTCGAGATGATGCCGACCCTCGAGGCGCTCCTGGTGCAATCGGACTTCGTGACGATCCATCTGCCGCGCACGCCTGAGACGGAGGGGTTGATCGGAGCGAAGGAGCTCCGCATGATGAAGCCCGGCGCGCGTCTCGTGAACACGGCTCGAGGGGGCATCGTCGATGAGGAGGCGCTGGCCAAGGCTCTCGAGGACGGCCACCTCGCGGGCGCGGCCCTGGACGTGTTCGCCGTCGAGCCCACCACCGATTCCCCGCTGTTCGGGATGAGCAACGTCGTCGTCGCCCCGCACCTGGGCGCGGCCACGCGCGAGGCGCAGGACAAGGCCGGCACCACGGTGGCCGAGATGGTTCGGCTCGCGCTGAAAGGTGAGTTCGTGCCGTACGCGGTGAACGTGTCGGCCGGTGCCGAGGTGTCCGAGATCGTCCGTCCGTTCGTCCCGCTGGCCGAACGGCTCGGTTCGCTCACCGCGGGGCTCGCGCAGGGCGGGGTCCGGAGCGTCGTCGCTTCCTACCTGGGGAGGATCGCGGAGCACGATACCCGCGTCCTCACGCTCGCGATCCTGAAGGGGATCCTCGGCCGGTCGGTCAACGAGCCGGTGTCCTTCGTCAACGCGCCGATGCTCGCGCGTGACCGGGGCGTCACGGTCAGCGAGATGCGCTCCACGGTGAGCCAGGACTACGTCAGCCTCGTCTCGATCCGCGCGGAGACCGACGAGGGGCCCGCCAGCGTGGAGGGCACGATCGTGACCCGCAACGCCGAGCGCATCACGAACGTGAACGACTTCGACATCGAGATCGCGCCCGCGCCACGGATGGTGTTCTTCAACTACGTGGATCGACCGGGCATCATCGGCAAGGTGGGCACCATCCTCGGTGAGCACTCGATCAACATCGCGACGATGGACGTCGGGCGGAAGCCCGAGGGGCAGGGGATGGAGGCGCTGATGTGCGTGACCGTCGACTCCGACGTTCCTCCGGAGGTCCTCGAGCACATCGCCGTGGCGATCGAAGCCAAGCGCATCCGCCCGGTGACGCTGCCCGATTGAGCGCTCCCGATCCACGGTCGGACACGAGCTCATGACCCTGGGTCCTCGGTGCCAAGACGGTGTCTGCTAGCCTGCATGGGCTATGGAGCAGATGGTGATCACCGCAGGAGATGCGGGCGGACGCTGAGTCCCCCGCGCGCCACGTCGCACCCCTGCCGTCGCCCGATCACCTCTCCGGAACCACTTCTCGAGGAGCCGCTCCATGAGCACCCGTCAACGATCCGCACGCACCAGGATCCGTCGTCTCGCCGTCGGTCGATTGATCTCGATCACCGGCGGTGCGGCCGCATACACGGCCCTCAACTTCACGGTCTGGGACCGCACGCATTCGCCGAGCGTGCAGGCGTTGTCGCTGCTCCTCACCTTCGGGGTCGCGGGACTGCTCGGCTCGTTCGCGGGTGCGTTGGGGGACCGCTTCGATCGCAGGAAGGTGATGATCTGGTCCGAGGCGATCTCGGCTGCGTTCTTCCTGGCGATGGTGTTCGTCCATGCTCCCGTGACCTTGATCGTCCTCGCCTTCGGATCGGCGATCGCGGAGCTGCCGTTCTTGTCCTCATCGCGAGCGGCGATCCCGAACCTGGTGGAGTCCGATGAGCAGATCTCCTGGGCGAACGGCCTCGTTACGATGGGCGTGCACGCCGGCATCGCGGTCGGCCCCCTCCTCGGTGGTCTCCTCCTGCTCCTCCCGTTCCGCGAGTCCGGCGTCTTCGCGCTCAACGCGGTCACCTTCGGCGTGTCGCTCGTCCTGACGCTTACGGTCCACGGGAACTTCCAGGAGGACCGGTCGACGGAACGGGCCGCTTCGACCGATCACGACCGGGGCATCCTCGCCGGGCTCGCGTTCCTCTGGCGTGAGTCGGTCCTGCGGCGACTGGCGATCGCCTGGTTCGTGTTCGTACTCGGCATGGGGATGAGCATGGTGGCGGACGCGCCGCTGGCGGAGTCCTTCAAGACGGGATCGATCGGCTTCGCGCTGCTCATCACGTGCTGGGGGACCGGATCGGTCCTCGGCGCGGCCTGCGGACGGTTCATGAAGTCGCGGACGGAGCCGGTGTGGCTGGCGATCGCGTCCTTCGGGATCGCGATAGCGGCGTTCGGCGTGGGATGGGCACCGGTATTCCCGGTTGCCCTCGTGTGCCTGCTGATCATGGGCACGAGCGACGGCATCACGATGGTCGCGGAGAGCGGGATCATGCAACGCCGGACGCCCGACGCGCTGCGGAGCCGCACGATGGCGGCATTCGATGCGGTTCTGTCATGCGGCCTAGCGATCGCGTACATCCTGGCCGGGCCGGTGCTGCGCACCTTCGGACCGCAGCCGGTGTATCGGATCGGCGGCGCGACCGCCCTGCTCGCCGCGCTCATGCTCTCGCCGTTGCTTCGGCTCCGGCGCGAGCCTGAGGTCGAGCCGGACGTCGAAGCGGAAGCCGAAGCGGAAGCCGGCCCCGCCGCGCCCCGGTTCGCGTCGGCGGAGTCCATGGAGGGCGAGCCCGTCGGGGTCCTGAGCGCGACGTCCGATCGTCCTTCCGTCTGAACGGCGTTCGATAACGAGCTGACGACGTTCGGTCGTATCGTCGTCGCATGTCGACCGAGGGCCGCTTCGACGTGATCGTCGTCGGCGGAGGACACAACGGGCTCGTCGCAGCCGCGTACCTCGCGAGGAACGGTGCGCGGCCGCTCGTCGTCGAGGCACGACACAAGACCGGTGGGGCGGCCGACACCATGGCGCCCTGGCCCGAGGCACCGGGGTTCAAGGTCACGACCCTCAGCTACGTGATGAGCCTGATGCCGGACACGATCCTCCGCGATCTCCGGTTGGAGCGCCACGGCTATCGGGGGATCCCGGTCGGGCCGTACTTCGTCCCGTTCCCGGACGGACGCAGCATCATCCAGTCGGACGACGCCAAGGCCGACCACGACGAGTTCGCGAAGTTCTCGAAACGCGACGCGGACGCGTTGGAGCGATGGGAAGCGTGGATCGGTGGCCTCGCGGATGTGCTCGGGCCGCTGTTGATGCGGACGCCGCCTCGACTGGGCTCTCGGTCACTCGGCGACGTGAAGGAGCAGCTCACGCTCGCCTGGCGCCACCGGGGACTCGGCGTGCGCGGGGTGGCGGATCTGACGCGCCTGATGACGATGTCGGTCGCCGACATCGTCGATCGGTTCTTCGAGTCGGAACAGGTGAAGACGGTGATGGCGCTGAACGGTCTGATCGGGACCTGGGCAGGTCCGTACGAACCGGGGACCGGGTACGTGATGGCGCATCATTCGATCGGCGATGTCGGCGGGGGGCGCCTCGGATCGTGGGCGACGCCGATCGGGGGGATGGGCGCCGTCGCGGCGGCGCTCGAGTCCAGCGCGAGGAGCCTCGGTGCGGAGATCCGCACCGAGGCTCCGGTCGACCGGATCCTCACGTCGAGCGGCGCCGTGCGGGGCGTTCTCCTCGCCTCCGGCGAGGAGATCGCCGCCCCGATCGTCGTGACCGCCACCCACCCGAAGATCACGTTCCTCCGGCAGCTCGACGAGCGGGAGCTCCCGGAGGAGTTCGTCAGCGACATCAAGGGTTGGAGGTCCAGGAGCGGCACGGTCAAGATCAACCTCGCACTGGATCGTGCTCCGGTGTTCACCGCCGATCGCGAGTACCGCGACCTGACCGGGGGCTTCGAGCTCGCCCACTCCGTGGAGTACCTCGAGAAGGCGTTCGAGGAGGCGCGTGCGGGGGTACCGGCGACCGCTCCGTTCAGCGACGGTGTGATGCCCACGTTCCACGACCCGACGATGGCGCCCGAAGGCAAGCACGTGGTCAGCCTGTTCACCCAATGGTGCCCGGCCGGGTACGCGGAGGAGTCGCACCCGCGTGAGCTGGATGCGTACGCGACCCGGGTGATCGATGGCTACGACGAGCTCGCGCCCGGGTTCAAGGACTCGATCCTCCACCTGCAGGTGATCGGGCCGTACGAGATGGAACACGAGTGGGGCCTGATCGGAGGCAACATCTTCCACGGCGAGCTCTCAGCGGAGCAGCTGTTCCACATGCGGCCCGCGCCCGGCTACGCGGACTACCGGACCCCGATCCGGGGGCTGTACCAGTGCTCGAGCGCCACCCACGCCGGCGGGGGCGTGAGCGGGATCCCCGCTTACAACTGCGTCCGGGAGATCGTGAAGGACAGGAGAGCCGCACGTCGACGCCCCGGGTGGCGACTGCCGTGACCGATCCGGAGCCACGGGTGAACGACGGCTTCAGGTTCTACTTCGCCAGCTGGTACAAGAAGTCGCCGTACTTCGGCCGAACCGTCGAGGCCGGGTGCAGGAGCTGGGATCTCTACAACCACATGCTGATCCCGACGCTCTACGACGACGACGTCGCGGAGTACTGGCATCTGTTGGAGCACGTGACGCTCTGGGATGTCGCCGCGGAACGACAGGTCGAGATCGCAGGTCCGGACGCCGCCCGGTTCACCCAGCTCCTGACCCCGCGTGACCTTTCGACCTGCGAGGTCGGGCAGTGCAAGTACGTCGTGCTCTGCGCCCCTGACGGCGGGATCGTGAACGATCCGATCCTCCTCCGGCTCCGGGAGGATCGGTTCTGGCTCTCACTCGCGGACTCCGACGCGTTGCTGTTCGCGCTCGGCGTGCAGGCGTTCGCCGGTCTGGACGTGGAGATCCGCGAGCCCGACGTGTCGCCGCTCCAGGTTCAGGGCCCGGAGTCGAAGCCGCTGATCCGCAAGCTCTTCGGCGACGCGATCGCCGATCTGCGGTACTACCGTTGCGCGGACGCCGAGCTGGACGGGATCCCTCTCGTCGTGTCCCGCACCGGATGGTCGGGTGAGCTCGGCTACGAGCTCTACCTCCGGGACGCCGCGCGCGGCGCGGAGCTCTGGGATCGGGTGATGAGCGCGGGCGAGGAGTTCCGGATCCGCGCGATCGCGCCCAGCGACCAACGCCGGATGGAAGCCGGGATCTTCAACTACGGCAACGACATGGATGTGACGAACAACCCCTTCGAGGTCACCGGCTTGGAACGGCTCGTGGAGCTCGACAACGACCACCGCGTCATCGCGCGAGCGGCGCTCGAGCGGGTCGCGGCCGCGGGAGTGCGGAAGAAGCTCGTGGGGGTCCGGCTGGGTGGTGCCCCTCTGACGATGTGGCTGGAGGACTTCTGGCCGGTCACCTCCGGAGGTCGTGAGGTGGGCCGCTTGACGAGCGCGGCCTACTCCCCGCGTCTGCGGATCAACATGGGCTACGCGTGGGTCCCCGTCGAGCTGTCCGAGCACGGAACGACCGTGCTCGCCCTGTCGCCAGACGGCCCCATCGAGGCGGAGGTCGTCCCCCTTCCCTTCTGGGATCCCGCCAAAACGGTCCCCATGGCATAACCCGCTGACGCTGCATGATGGTGGCATGGGATCGCTGACGGGGCACCTGCTGCTTTCGAACGCGTCGTTGTTCGACCTGAACTTCCGCCGGACGGTCGTGCTGATCGGCCATCACGACGAGGAGGGCGCGGTGGGCGTGGTCCTGAACAGGCCGTTCGACGTGACGGTGGACGAGGCGGTCCCACCGCTCGCGGAGCTCGTGCGCGAGGGCGAGGCCCTGTTCCACGGTGGTCCCGTCCAGCCCGAGGCGGCCGTCGTGGTGGCGGACTTCCAGGATCCCTCAGAGGTGGGCGTCGTCGCGTTCGACTCGATCGGGTTCCTGGCCGAGGAAGCCGATCGGGTCGACCTCGGCACGATCCGGCGGGCGCGTGTCTTCGCCGGCTACTCCGGATGGGGCCCCGGCCAGCTCGAGGCGGAGCTCGAAGAGGAGGCCTGGATCGTCACGCCGGCGCGGCGCGAGGATGTCTTCCACGACGAGCCCGAGCGGCTGTGGGACACGGTGCTGAGGAGGCTCGGTCCGGGATACGCGATCCTGCGGACGATGCCGTTCGATCCGTCGGCGAACTGACGGCGGCGTGTCCGGGACCCGCGTGACGACGACGCCGGCCGGATGAAGGCAGTAGGTTTCCCGGACCCGAGGAGCCGACCCGACGCCAAGGAGGGGACCCGTGGCATCCGAGACCTTCACCTTCTACGTCCAGCCCTGGTATCGCAAGTCTCCCTACTACGAGGCGACGAAGCGCGCCGGCTGCACCAGCTGGGGTCTCTACAACCACATGTTGCTCCCGACGCTATACGACGATCCGATCGCGGAGTACTGGGCGCTCGTCAACGACGTGACGATGTGGGACGTGAGCGTCGAGCGGTGTGTGGAGATCACGGGACCGGATGCGTTCGACTTCACCAACCTCCTCACGTGTCGGGACCTGACGACCTGTGCGGTCGGACAATGCAAGTACGTGCTGATCACGGCGCGAGGAGGCGGCATCGTGAACGACCCGGTGCTGCTCCGGCTGGACGAGGATCGATTCTGGCTCGCCATCGCGGATTCGGATGCGCTGCTCTACGCGAAGGGCGTCGCCGCGTTCGCGGGCATGGACGTGAACATACGGGAGGCCGACGTCTCGCCGATGCAGGTCCAGGGACCCCGATCCAAGGACGTGATCCGGTCGCTGTTCGGCGACGCGATCGCCAACCTCCGGTACTACCGGTGCGTCGAGGCGGCCGTCGAGGGGATCCCCGTCGTGGTCTCGCGCACCGGTTGGACCGGCGAGGTGGGCTACGAGATCTACCTCCGGGACGGCTCCCGCGGGGATGACCTCTGGCGACGGGTCGAGGAAGCCGGAGAACCGTTCGGGATCCGCGCGATCGCACCGAGCGAGGCCCGACGGATCGAAGCCGGGATCTTCAACTACGGCTCCGATATCCGCCCGGAGGACACACCGTTCCACGTCACCGGGCTGGAGCGGTACGTGGAGCTCGACCAGCCACAGGATTTCATCGGGAAGGAGGCGCTCGCCCGTCTCGCCGAGGGGGGCGTCGATCGCAAGCTCGTCGGGATCGCGATCGAGGGCGAGCCGATGACCGACGAGGGTGCGCTCAACGATTTCTGGCCGGTCCACGCCGAGGGGTCGGACGCGCCGGCCGGTGACGCGGCCATCGGCCGCGTCACGGCCGGCGCGTGGTCGCCGCGGTTGGAGAAGAACATCGGCTACGCGTGGGTCCACTCCTCCCACAAGGAGGAGGGGACCCCGCTGGACGTTCGCTCGTCGACCGGCCCCCGTCGCGCGATCGTGAGCGCGCTGCCGTTCTTCGACCCGACGAAGCGGGTGCCGGTGTCGTGAGCTCGGGCGGATCGATCCCGTTCGACCGGGCCGCCGAGGTCTACGACGAGACCAGGCGATCGACCGCGGAGGCGAGCGCGGCCACCACCGACCTTCTCGGTCGCGAGCTGGAGGCGCGACAACCATGCCTCGAGATCGGGGTCGGGACGGGGCTGATCGGGCTGCCTCTGCATCGCGCCGGGATCCGGATGATCGGGGTCGATCTGTCGGCGCCGATGCTCGGGAAACTGGTCGAGAAGGCCGATGGTCATCTCCCCTTCGCGCTGATCATCGGGGATGCGACCCGGCTGCCCTTCACCGACGACGTCTTCGGTTCCGCGCTCGCCAGGCACGTGCTCCATCTGATCCCCCACTGGCGGCACGCGCTGACGGAGCTGGTGCGTGTCGTCCGGTCACCCGGGGTCCTCCTGATCAACATCGGGTTCAACGAGGGCCCCTGGCAGGAGATCGGCGACCACCTGGATGCTCGGATCGGCGAGACGGCCCGGCGGGTCGGCCTGGACTCCAGCCGTGGGGCCGAGCTGGACGACGCCCTGGCCGCGCTCGGCGCCGGTGCTCGCGAGCTCCCGACCGTGTGGGAGGAGAGCGAGCTCACGATGGAGCGATACTTCGCGGAGGTCGAGGCCGGCGTCTATTCATGGACCTGGAACGTCAGGCCGGATCTGCTCGCCGACGCCGTCGTGGAGACGAAGGCGTGGGCGGCCGACCGATTCGGGGGTTTCAACCAGGTCCTCGAGCCGCGATCCCCGAGCGTGTGGCGCGCCTACGACCTTCCCTGACCCCCCGCAGGATCGCTCGTCGGTCGGTATCCTTGTGCCCTCCCCGATGCGGGGCGGGTTCCATCACGAGGAGGAGCTCCCGGTGCCCATCGCCGAGGTCGAGAAGATCTGGATGGATGGCGAGCTCGTGGATTGGGCGGATGCCAAGATCCACGTGCTCTCGCACGCGCTGCATTACGGCAGCGGGGTCTTCGAGGGCATCCGGGCGTACGAGACCGCCCGGGGCGCCGCGGTGTGGCATCTCGAGGAGCACCTCCACCGCCTCTTCCGGAGCGCGAAGCTCTATCACATGGACCTCCCGTTCTCCCACGACGAGCTCGTACGCGCGACCAAAGAGCTGATCCGGGTCAACGGTCTGACCAGCTGCTACGTCAGACCGATCGCCTTCCGCGGGTACGGCGAGATGGGTGTGAACCCGCTCAACGCTGCCGTTAACGTGAGCATCGCTGTCTGGCCGTGGGGCGCGTACCTCGGCGAGGACGCACTCGAGCAGGGCGTGCGGATCAAGATCAGCAGCTGGCGGCGGAACTCCCAGAACGCCCTGCCTGCCGCCGCCAAGGCGGACGGCCAGTACATCAACAGCGTGTTGGCGAAGGTCGAGTCGCTCAAGGCCGGCTACGACGAGGCCATCATGCTCAACGAGGCGGGCTTCATCACGGACGGGTCGGGCGAGAACGTCTTCATCGTCCGCGATGGGGTCCTGTTCACCCCGCCGACGCAGGCAGGGTGCCTCGACGGCATCACACGCGGCAGCGTGATGACGCTGGCTCGGGAGCGCGACTACGTCGTCCGTGAGGAGAACCTGGTTCGCACCGACCTCTACAACGCGGACGAATGCTTCTTCACCGGGACGGCGGCCGAGCTCACCCCGATCCGCGAGGTCGACGACCGGCAGGTCGGGGCCGGCCACCGCGGAGCGGTGACCAAGGAACTGCAGGACGCCTTCTTCGCCGCGACCAAGGGCGAGGACCCGCGCCACACCGACTGGCTCACCTACGTCGACGACTGAGACCTGCGTGGATCACGACTCGCCGACGGATTCTGAGGCCACCTACCGCCTCCCTCGGAGCGTGACCCCATCACGCTACGACCTCACCCTGGAGCCCTCCCTCGACACGGCCACGTTCGAGGGCCACGAAACGATCACCGTAACCGTGCACGAACCGGTGACCGAGATCGTCCTCAACGCGAAAGAGCTCGAGGTCCTGGACGGCTCGCTCGAGACTCCGGACGGCTCCGCGATCGATCTGGAGAAGGTCGTCTTGGACGTGGGCTCGGAGCGGGTGACCCTCGGACTCGCCGAGACGGCGTCGCCGGGGGAGTGGGTCCTTCGGCTCCGGTTCCGCGGGATGCTGAACGACCGGATGGTTGGCTTCTACCGATCGCGGTACGACGACGGGGGTGCCTCGTACGTGATCGCGGCGACCCACTTCGAGGCGACCGACGCCAGGATGTGTTTCCCGTGCTGGGACGAGCCCGACCTCAAGGCGACCTTCGGCGTCACGGTCGTCGCTGCCGATGGGTTGACCGCGCTGTCCAACGCGCCGGAGATCGGGCGGAGGTCGCTCCCCGACGGCCGGGTCAGGGTCCGGTTCGCGGACACCATGATCATGTCGACGTACCTGGTCTGCGTGATCGTCGGCAGGCTCGTCGTGACCGAACCATCGGACGCACGCGGGGTTCCGATGCGGGTCGCGTCCCGCCCCGGGAAGGAGCACCTCACCGGCTTCGCTGCCAACGTCGGCGTGTTCGCGCTGGATTGGTTCGCCGACTACTACGACATCGCGTATCCGGAGGCGAAGCTGGACCAGGCTGCGATCCCGGACTTCGCGCAAGGCGCGATGGAGAACACCGGCCTGGTGACCTACCGCGAGACGCTCCTGCTGATGGACGACGCGCTGGCCACGTTCGCGGAGCGGCTCGACGTCGCCGAGACGATCGCGCACGAGCTCGCGCACATGTGGTTCGGCGACCTGGTCACGATGCGCTGGTGGAACGGCATCTGGCTGAACGAAGCCTTCGCGACGTTCATGTCGTACCTCTGCGTCGATTCGATGGAGCCGGATTGGCGCGTCTTCGACGTCTTCCAGAGGATCCGCGCGAACGCCTTCGAGATCGACGCGCTGGAGACGACCCGCCCGATCGAGTACCCGGTGCATTCGCCCAACGACGCGAGCGGCATGTTCGACACCCTGACGTACACGAAAGGTGGCGCCGTCCTTCGGATGCTTGAGCAATGGCTGGGGCGTGACCGGTTCCGCGATGGGATCCGCCGGTACCTCCGCGCCCACGCGTACGCCAACACCGAGACGCACGATCTGTGGGATGCGATCGGCGAGGAGACCGGAGAGCCGGTGCGTCGGATCATGGATGCGTGGATCTTCCAGCCGGGCTACCCGGCGATCGCCGTGCGACGCGACGGCGACCTGATCCACTTCGATCAGAAGCGCTTCAGCCCATCGCATCCGGACGATCCGACGACCTGGCCCGTGCCGCTGATCGTCCGGCAGGCCTGGTCCGGTGGCGAACAGGTCGACCGGGTGCTCGTCGAACGGGAGGGTCTTCAGCTCCCGTTGGTCTCGGAGGACGCCGTGGTGATCGGGAACGCGGGCGGAGCGGCCTTCGTGCGGGTCTTCTACGACGACGAGCTGCGGGCACGGCTTACCGCCCGCGCCTCCACGGATCTCACGCCCGCGGAACGGCAGTGCCTGGTCGACGACGCATGGGCGTCGGTGGTTGCCGGGGATGCGTCGGCCTCGTCGTTCATCGACCTCGTCGCGGGCTTCGACCAGGAGACCGATCCGTCGGTCTGGCAGGCGATCGTCGCGGGGCTCGCTTGGTGCGACCGCTTCGTCGAGGGCTCGGCTCGCGAGCGGTTCCGAGACTTCGTCAGGGATCTGGTGCGGCCTGCCTTGGAACGCCTCGGATGGGAGGGGCGGCCGCAGGACCGCGATCTCGACCGCGAGCTCCGTGGCGACCTGATCCGGGCGCTCGGCATCCTCGGGGACGACCCGGAGACGCAGGGGGCCGCGCGCGAAGCGGAGTCCGGGTCGCGTGCCGGCGCCGATGTGGAGCCTTCGGTGGCAGCCGCGGCGGTGGACGTGGTGGCGTTCGCGGGCGGCTCGGAGGACTACGAACGGTTCCTGGCGCGCGCGAAGGACGCGCCGACGCCGCAAGAGCACGACCGGTACCTGTACGCGCTGACGCGGTTCCGCGACGAGGACCTGTTCGAGCGGACGTTGCTGGCGACCATCACAGACGAGATCCGGGCTCAGGACACCCCGTTCGTCCTGGCCCGGGCACAGGTCAACCGGGACCTCGGGCCGCGGGCGTGGCGCTTCGTTCGCGAACGGTGGGACGACCTCCTCGGCCGGATCGCGCCATCGAACGCGATCGCGCTCGCCGGAGGTATCCGCACGCTGACGGGTCCTGACCTCGTCGCCGACGTGCAGGCGTTCTTCGCGGAGCACGACATCCCGCAGAACCACCTGATGCTGCTGCAGGCGCTCGAACGTCAGCGTGTGTTCGCCGCACTCCGACAGCGCGCGGCTCCGGAGCTGACGGAGCGCTTCAGAGACTGAGGCCGTCCTCAGTCGGTGTCGTCCGACGCGGCTCCGGCCAGGTCGGCGGGATCCGCGTTGCCGCCGCAGACCACGAGCGCGACCCGCTCATCGGGCTGCGGGACGTAGCCGCCGGCGAGGAGGGCCGCGAGCGGGGCCGCCGCTCCGGGCTCCGCCGCCACGCGGCAGTCGTCCCACAGGAGTCGTCGAGCCCTGGTGACGTCGTCGTCGGTCACGAGGATCACCCGCTCGACGTACCGCTGGGCGATCGCGAGCCCGATCATGCCGGCGCGCCCCGCGCCCAGCGCGTCGGCGGCCACGCCCCCGACCTCGACGTCGACCGGCTTGCCTGCCGCGAGCGCGGCGGTGAGCGTCGGGCACCGTTCCGGCTCGACGCCGATCACCCGGACGTCGCTCGCGAACCACGCGGCGATCCCCCCGATCAGGCCGCCGCCGCCCACCGCGACGATCACGGTGTCGAGCGTCGGTTCCTGGTCCCCGAGCTCCTGCGCGAGGGTTCCCTGGCCGGCGACGACGGCCGGCTGGTCGTACGGGTGCAGGAAGGCGGCGCCGGTGTCGAAGGCCCGCTCCTCGCACGCCTCGAAGGCCTCGGCGTAGAACCCGTCGATCACGTGCACGGTTGCGCCGAACGAACGGATCCGCTCGATCTTCATCGGGGGCGACGTGGAGGGAACGAAGATCTCCGCCGGATGCCCCAGACGGTGCGCGGCATACGCCACGGCCAGTCCGAAGTTCCCGCCCGACGCTGCGAGCACGCCCGTCTCGTCGATATCGGCGGTCAGCATCCGGTTGAACGCCCCCCGAGGCTTGAACGAGCCGGTGTGCTGCAGGAGCTCCAGCTTGAGGACGAGTCGCCCGGGGATGCCGAACGCGCCGCGCTCCAGCTCGGCGACCGGCGTGTGCCGAACCCATGCCCCGAGGAGGTCGCTGGCACTCTCCACGTCGAACCGCGTGACGTCGAGAGGTTGTTCTCCGGGAGACAGGGTGCCCATCGGCGTAATGCAACCATGCGGAGCGCCGCAGGTCATCCCCGAAGGCTGTGCTGGACCCCGTCGTTTGACGTGTCGCGACGTCGACCCTACCGTTCGTGCCCGAACGACCGGCCGCGGCCGGGCATCGCGGAGGGGCTATCACGAGCGAGCGGACCGTCGTCGAAGAGGTCGCGGTCTCCACCGATCACTGGATCGGCGGAGAGCGTGTGGCGTCGACCGATCGGTTCGAGGACGTGTCCCCGATCGACGAGGAGGTCATCGCGGACGTCGCGCGCGGCGGAGCGGCGGAAGCCCGCGCGGCCGTGGCCGCCGCGCGCGACGCCTTCGAAGGCTGGGGCACGACCGCACCGAAGGAACGGGCGGAGATCCTGCACCGGATCGCGGACGGCGTCGAGGCGCGGCTCGCGGAGCTGGCGGCGGTGGAGACGCGCGACAACGGTTCACTCCTGCGCTCGCACGTGCGCTCGGTGATTCCCCGCGTGGCGAGGAACTTCCGGTTCTTCGCCGATCGGCTCCTCGCCCTCGATGGCAGCGCGGACGCGTACGACGGCAACACGGAGCATGTGACGTGGGACCCGGCCGGCGTCACGGTCGTGATCAGTCCCTGGAACGCGCCCCTGATGCTCGCGACGTGGCGGATCGCGCCCGCGCTGGCGGCCGGGAACACGGTGATCCAGAAGCCCCCCGAGTGGGCGCCCCTCACCGCGTCGCTCCTTGCTGACATCGCGCGCTCCGCCGGCCTCCCCGACGGCGTCTTCAACGTGGTCCAGGGCATCGGCGAGGAAGCCGGCGCCGCGCTCACGAGCGATGCCGGCGTCGCACGCATAGCATTCACGGGCTCGGTCGACACGGGCAGGTTGGTCGCGCGGACCGCGGCTGAGCACCTGACGCCGGTCTCCCTCGAGCTCGGGGGGAAATCGCCGTTCCTGATCTTCGCCGACGCCGACCCGGACGCCGCCTTGCGGCAGGCGATCAACCAGTTCGACAACGCGGGCCAAGTGTGTCTCGCCGGCACGCGGTTGCTGATCGAAGGTTCGATCTACGACGACTTCATCGATCGGTTCACCGACGCCGCGCATGCGATCCGCCAGGGCGACCCGCGGGAGGAGACCACCGACCTGGGGCCCCTGATCACCCGCGCCCATCTCGAGCGGGTCGAGGGGTTCGTCGAGCGAGCCAAGGCGGACGGAGCGCGTCTCGTCTTCGGCGGGGGGGTCGCACCCGAGCTCGGCGGTCTCCACCATCGCCCGACGCTCTTCGTCGACGCGCCCGCCGGCTCCGAGATCCTCACGGAAGAGGTCTTCGGGCCGGTCCTCACGGCGCAGCCGTTCGCGGACGAGGACGAGGCGGTCGCGCTCGCGAACGCCACCGACTTCGGCCTTGCCGCCACCGTCTACACCTCGGACCTCGCGCGTGCACAGCGCGTCTCCGAGCAGCTCGTCGCCGGCACCGTGTGGGTCAACTGCTTCTTCGTGCGCGACCTGAACGCGCCGTTCGGCGGGTCGAAGAACTCCGGGATCGGGCGCGAGGGCGGCGTGTGGAGCTTCGATTTCTACGCAGACGTGAAGAACACGGTCGTCGCGCCGCTGACCCACGATCGTTCAACGGAAGGCGAGCAGGAGGGGAGGACCTGATCCATGGGTGAGGTCGTCGGAGCCGGACTCGTCGCGCACGTGCCGACGATCATGCTGCCCGAAGAGGTCCGGCTGGAGATCAACGAGGGCAAGGAGATCAGTCTGGTCCCGGGACTGCATCGGCTGCGGTCCGAAGTGATCGATCGGCTGCACCCGGACGTCGTGATCGTCTTCGACACGCACTGGGAATCGACCTTCGAGCACATCGTGACGTCGCACGAACGGCGGCAGGGCCACTTCACGAGCCATGAGCTCCCGCGGGGGATGAGCGCGATCCCATACGACATCCCTGGGGACCCGGGGCTCGCGCGCGCGATCGCGCATCAGGCGGAGGGGCGCGACGACATCTGGATCTTGGCCTGCGACGACCCGTACCTGCCGATCTTCTACGGGACGATCAACGTCTGGACCTTCCTCGGCGATCCGGGGACGGCGTGGATCAGCGTCGCGGTCAACCAGACGTGTACGACGGAGGACTTCCTGCTGTTCGGCGAGCTGATCGGCAACGCGATCGCCGGTCTGGATCGGCGCGTGGTGCTTCTCGCGTCGGGTGGCATGACCCACCGGTTCTTCCGGTTCCGCGAGCTGCGACAGCACGAGGCGAGCGACCCGAGTCGCAATCTCTTCTCGCCGGAAGCCTGGGCCGCGGACCGGCACGTGCTGGACATGCTGCAGAAGGGCGACCATGCCGCCGCGATCGACTGGATGCCCGAGTACCGGAAGCATGCGCCCGAGGGGAAGTTCGGGCATTACCTGATGATGGCGGCCGCGATCGGCGGCGCGCGATGCCAGGCGCCCGGGGAGCTGTTCAGCGAATATGAGGCGTCCGTCGGCACCGGCCAGGTGCACGTGTGGTTCGAGCGGCCAGGCGACGGATGGACGGGAGAAGGCGCGGCGGCCTGATCCGGCCGACGATAGAGCCTGGGAGGGGGTCCGTAGATGGACGTACAGGAAGGACCGGACTACGAACGGTTAGGCGCGAAGAGGCTGACATTGATCGATGTCCTGGCCCAGTCCGTTGGCTTCATGGGGCCGGTGTTCAGCACGGCGTTCATCATCCCTCTCGTCATCGGCGTGAATGCGGCCGCGCGTGGCGCGGGGACGTCCGCGCCGCTGGCCGTGATCATCGCGGCGATCGGCGTGTTCGCCTTGGGGTGGATCGTCGCCCAGTACGCGAAGCGGATCCACGCGGCCGGCTCGCTCTACGACTACGTGTCGAACGGGCTCGGCAGGACGGTCGGAGCCGCCACCGGGTGGCTCTACTACGGCGGCACGATCATCCTGACCGTCGGCCTCGGTGTCTTGCTCGGCGGGTACGTGCACGACAACCTGCTTCCCGCCTACAACGTGGGGCCGTGGTTATCTGTGTGGGTCTGGGACGCGATCCTCACCGCGCTCCTGTTCGCGGTGCTGTACTTCGGCGTTCGGATCTCGACGCGTGTCCAGCTCACCCTCGCGCTCGTCTCGATCGCGGTAGTGCTGATCTTCTTCATCACGGTGATCGCCCAACTCGGCGGGGAGAACGATCTCCTCAAGGCGCTGGATCCGACGCCGACCCCCGGTGGGTTCAGTGGGGTCCTTTTCGGCGTGCTCTACGGCGTCCTCATCTTCGTCGGGTTCGAGACCGCGGCGAACCTCGCGGAAGAGACGAAGCAGCCGAAGCGCGCGATCCCGCGGGCCGTCTTGGGGGCCGTAGTGATCGTGTCGATCTTCTACGTGATCGGATCGTACGTGGAGGTCGCCGGCTTCGGGTTCGACATCAACGTGATCACCAGTCCCGATGTTGCGGGAGCGCCCTTGTTCGCACTCGGTGCTCCCGGAACGACCTACGGCTCCGAGTTCTGGCTGAAGATCCTCCTGCTGGTGGTGTTCCTCGACATGCTCGCGGTCTACGTGGGAGCGGCGGTCGCGTCGACCAGGGGCGTGTTCGCGATGGCACGAGATCGGCGCTTCCCGGCGCTGATGGCGTCCGTCTCGAAGCGCCACGCGACGCCCGTGGGCGCGATCGTGCTGCTGATCGCGATCCAGGTGGTCTTGATCGTGGTCGCCGAAGCGAATGACACCCTCCTGGCATTGCCCGAGCTTCCTCACTACTTCTCGGTCTTCGTGTGGTGCGCCACGTTCGGTGGGTTCGCGCTGATCGTGGTGTATCTGCTGATGTCCGTCGGCGCGCTCCGCGGACTTGCCGACCACCCCAACAAGGCGGGGCTGTGGATCTCAGCGCTGCTGGGCATCGTCATCACCCTCGCGGCGATCTTCGGAGCGTTCTACAAGGTCACGAGCCCGACCCTGCTCGCTCCGTGGGCTGCGCTGATCTGGGGAGCCATCGGCCTGCTCTACATGTTCGCCGTCAAGGGCCGCGAACCTGCCCGCGTGGCGCTGCCCGAGCTTCGGACCCACCAGGAGTAGGTGACGGGATGAGGACGGGGGTCGGACCTGACGGCCCGGCCCTCGTCCCTGAGGTCCGATGACGTCCCCGAAGCTGATCCTGATCCTCAGCGAGAATTGGACCCTCGTGCCCCCGAAGGACCTGCGGTCGCTCGTACGGATGGGCGTCGACGCGGAGGACGCAGGGTTCGACGCGGTGATGGTGAGCGAGCACGTCGTGCTCGGGCCGAGCTCAGGCGCCGCCGGCCTGCCGGAGAACCCCCGAGACTATGCGCTGCCGGACAACCAGGATCCGCGGACGCCCTGGCCGAGCTCCCTCCTGCTGCTCGCCGCGGTCGCCGCCGCTACCGATCGGGTCCGCCTGGTGGCCGGCGCCGTGATCCCGCCGCTGCGCCATCCGCTGCTCCTAGCGAAAGAGCTGGCGACCCTCGACCTGCTTTCCGAAGGCCGTCTCGTCGTGCAGCCGACCGTCAGCTGGCACCGCGACGAATATGAGGCTCTGGGCGTGCCCTACGACGAGCGCGGCGCGCGGCTCGACGAACACCTGGTGGCGTGGCGGCGTGCGTGGGGCGAGAGCCCGGCATCCTTCGACGGCAGGCACTACCGGTTCACCGACGTCTTCCTCGAACCGAAGCCCGTCCGCTCCGAAGGACCGCCGCTCTGGTTCGGCGGGGCGCGCCTTCACGATAGGCTGCTCCGCCGATTGGTCGACTACGGGAGCGGCTTCAACCCCCTCGGACGTCCGACGTCGGACGACCTCGGCCGCCTGCGCGCGGCGATGGCGGAGGCCGGGCGCAGCATGGATGAGCTCGAGATGGTGGGAGGCACGAGGGGCACGTTCCCCGACGCCGGCGGCCTGGCCGATCTGGGGGAAGCCTTGGAAGCGGTCCCCGCGCAGATCGAGGCCGGCTTCACCTCGATCTGCGTCAAGCCGTCGCAGTTCACCGACGACCCGGCGGCGGTGGGTGCGTTGTGCCGGGACGTCGTCGCGCGCGAGGAACAGGCAACAGGCGGCGATCTCCTCCGCGGTCGCCGGCCGCCGAAGCGGCACGTGGGCGGTCGCGAGGAGGTACGCGGCCTCGCGCGAGATGCCTCGCGCCACCGCCAGTTCGTCCATCGACTCGTCGCCCATGGGCGTCACCACCCAGCCGGGGCAGACGGCGTTCGTCCGGACGCCGCGTGGCCCGTAGTCAACCGCCAGCGAGCGCATCAATCCCAGGAGCGCCGTCTTGGAGGTGACGTAGGCGACCGAGTCCGTCGAGCTCACCAGACCCGAGACGCTGGAGACCAGCACGATCGACCCCGACCCACGCTCGAGGAGCAGCGGGAGTCCGGCGCGGACGAGGAGCATCGGTCCCGTCAGGTTGACATCCATCGTATGGCCCCACGCCTGGTCGGTGACGTCGCCCGCGGAGCCCCCGGACCCTAGCCCGGCGTTCGCGACGACGATATCCAGGCGGCCGAAGCGGTCTCGTGCAGCCCGAACCGCCTCCGTCGCGTGGGCGGGGTCGGCGGCGTCGCCGGGGACGGCGACGCCGCCGATCTCGTCCGCGACCGACCGGATCGGTCCCTCGCGGCGCCCGGTGATGACGACGTGAGCCTCTTCCTGGGCGAACCGTCGCGCGGTGGCGGCACCGATCCCGGTGCCGCCACCGCTCACGATCGCCACCTTCCCTCGCAGTCGCACGTGTCCGTCCCTCCGTCGGTGCGGCATAGTCTCCCTCATCACGTGCAGACGACGTCGCCGGCCGATCGGGGAGGTCCCGCATGGCGAACATGGAACCGCTGCGACGGGAGGATCTCCCGGAGCTCGAGGGCCTGTTCCGTCACTACGAGGAGACCCTGAGCTTCGTGCCCAACAGCTTGTACACGATGGCGCGCAGGCCCGAGATCCTCGGTGCGTTCAGCGAGCTGATCACGCAGATCTGGAACACGGGGACGCTCCCCAAGTACCTGAAGCCGCTGATCGGGATCGTGTCCAGCGTGGCGGCCGGATGTCGCTACTGCCAGGCGCACGAAGCGGTCGACGCGCGGATGCGGGATGTGCCGGAAGGGAAGATCGCGGCGATCTGGGACTTCGAGCGATCTCCGATGTTCGACGAAGCCGAGCGCGTGGCGTTGCGGTTCGCACGAGACGCGGCGCTCGTCCCCAACGAGGTCACACCGGAGCACTTCGAGGCGTTGCGCCGACATTGGGACGATGGCCAGATCGTCGAGATGCTGGCGGTCGTGGGTCTCTTCGGTTTCCTGAACCGCTGGAACGACACGATGGCGACCGCGCTGGAGGAGACCCCGCTCGCGCTGGCATCACGCGCGTACGGGGATCGGTGGGATGTCGGCAAGCATGACGCGGGTGGTTCCAGGCCGCCGCTCAGTGGAACGGCAGGTAGTAGCTGAGCTCCCAGGGCGTCACGTCCGTGGTCGCGGGGTCGGCGCCCGAGGCCAGATAGCGCTCCCACTCGGCGCGCTTGAGGATCGTGAACGCTTCGACGAGCTCGCGGCCCAACGCCTCCACCAGGTCGTCGTCCTTCGCGAGCGCGTCGAGCGCCGCGTCCAGGTTGGGCGGGATCCGCACGTCGGTGTTGGGGGCGGCCCCGGGTTCCTGGGGGGACGGGAGCTCCAACTCGTTCTGGACGCCCAGCCGGGCCGCGTGCAGGACGGCGGCTGCCGCGAGGTACGGGTTCGCGGCCGCATCCGACGTCCTCTGCTCGAGCCGGGTGCCCGCGCCTCGTGCCGGAGGGACGCGCACCGTGACGGATCGGTCGTCGTGGCCCCAGTTCGCCCAGTAGCCGTTCAGCATGTCGGGCTGCAGACGCTTGTACGCGTTCACATGCGGAGCGAGGATCGCGGCCATGCCTTCGTGGTGGAGCAGGAGGCCCGCGATGCATCTGCGGGTCAGATCGGAGAGCCCCTCGGGATCGTTCGGATCGTGGAACGCGTTCGACCCGTCGCTTCGGCGGAACGAGAAGTTGATGTGGAGTCCGCTGCCGCCGCGGTCGCCGAGCGGTCTGCCGAGGAACGTCGCGAGCTTCCCACGCCGCTCGCAGATCTCCCGGACGAGCAGCTTGAACAGGAAGGCCTCGTCCGCCGCCGGGATCGCATCGTCGTAGCGGATGTTGACCTCGTAGGCGGCGTTGTCGTATTCGCTGCACCAGCTCTCGACCGGGAAGCCGCACGCGAGCGCAGCGTTGACGACGTCGTCGATCGTCCCCGACGGGTCCACCGCCATCCCCGTCCCGTAGACGCGGTGCCCGGGGATCGACACCGGCTGCCAGGCGCCGTCCTCGCCGGGCTCCAGCAGGTAGAACTCGAGCTCGAACGCCACCTGGGGCTCGAGACCCATGTCCTTCCACGCTCGGCACGCCTCGCGGAGGGCGTTGCGGGTGTCCCAGGGTGCCGGCTCGTGGTGTAGCTCGACGTCCGCGATCCCCACCAGGGTGTTCGGCTCCCACCCCTCCCGGAGCGACTCGCGATCGAGCAGCGCTTCGACGTCGTGCAGACCGACGTCGAACTGGGTCCGCGGGATCGCGAGGATCTCCTTGTCGTGCGTGAGCGGATAGACGCCGATGCAGAACGCCGCCATCCCCGTCGACGCCCAATCGCCGAAGAGGTATTTCCCTCGCTCGAGACCGTGGATATCTGGGTAGAGGAGTCGCAGGCGCTTCCCGTCCGTGTCCATCGATCGCTCCTTCGGCCGCGTCGCGCGGCTTGCGCGCGCCGATGATTCGGCCCCAAAATACCCCAGCCTCGCGACCGTTGGGAGGATCCGTGGGCCTCGGCGAGACCGTGACGCTGGAGCAGCTGGAAACCGACCCCTATCCGCTCTACGGACGGCTCCGAGACGACGAACCGGTCAGCTGGGTTCCCGCCGCGCAGCTGTGGCTGGTAACCCGTTACGACGATGTCCGTGGGGTGGATCTGGCGCCGGACGTGTTCACGGGTGCCACCACTCCGTCCACCCTCAACCGCACGATGGGAACGAACATGCTCGGGTCGGAGGGACCCGACCAGCAGCGTGTCCGGCGCATCACGGAGGCGCCGTTCCGGCCGCGCGACGTCGAGGAACGGATGCATGGCATGATCCCGAGGCTGGCGCACGAGCTCATCGATGGCATCGCGCACGATGGGGAAGCGGACCTGTTCACCGCATTCTGCGACCCCATGTCGGTCCGGTCGCTCCGGTTCATGCTCGGGCTGGAGGAGGTCGCGTGGGAGGACCTCCTCGCATGGAACCAGGCGATGATGCTTGGTCTCGCGAACTTCGAGGGCGATCCGGCCAAGCAAGCCACCGCCGATCGCGCGAGCGCCGAGCTCGGCGCCGCGATCGAGCGCGTCCTTGATCGTCTGGAAGGCCATCCCGACGGCTCCGTCCTGTCATGGATGCTCCAGCACGATGCGGACGGGGACCGTATGAGCCGAACGGAGATCGTCGCGAACACGAAGCTGATGCTCTCCGGCGGTCTCCAGGAGCCCCGCGACCTGATCGCCCTCGCGGTCTGGGCCCTTGGGGCGCATCCCGAGCAACTCGAGGAGGTGTCGAGGGATCGCTCGCTCGTGAAGAGGGCCGTGGAGGAGACGCTCCGCTGGTGCGGTCCCGTCGGGACCTCGACGCGGCAGACCACCCGGTCCGTCGTCCTCGACGGGGTGGAGCTCCCCGAGGGTGCGCTGATCGGCGCGGTGCTCTCCTCGGCGAACCGGGATCCGCGCCGGTTCACCGATCCCGATCGGTTCGACGTGCATCGGAACGACGGGGCGCACCTCGCGTTCGCGATCGGGACGCACTTCTGCCTCGGGGCATGGTTCGGTCGTCACCTGGCACGCGTATCGCTCGAGATCCTCCTTGACCGGCTTCCCAACCTGCGGCTCGACCCCGCGCGACCGGTCGAGCTCCGGGGGTGGGAGTTCCGGGCTCCCACGTCGACGTGGGTGCGGTGGGACGTGTGAGACCCGCCCGCAGCCCCGCCCGCGCCGAGACGGTGGGGAGCCTGCTCAGGCCGGCTGCGCTGCGAGCGGCGGTCGCGCGGTACTACGACGAGGGTCATTCGGCGGTGCTCGCGGAGGAGCGCGCGAGAGACGCGAGCGAGCTCAGGACGATCGAGGACGAGGCGATCAGGGAAGCCGTTCGCCGGCAGATCGCGTGCGGGCTCGATGTGGTCACCGACGGCGAGTTCCGAAGGTGGATGTTCATGAACTCCTTCTACGACGCGGTCTCAGGGGTACGGACCGACAAGACCGTGTCGTTCCGGAACGCCGACGGCGAGGACGTCCAGCTCCGCATCCACGAGATCGTCGATCGGCTCCGACCCGCGGACTCTCCCGGCGCTCGCGAAGCGGCGTTCATGAGGGAGGCTTCGGGCGGGTTCCCGTTCAAGGTGACGTTCCCGGCGGCGTCGATCTTCACGCATCCACTCACGACGGTGGTCGGTCCGGATGGGCGCGGGTACACCTCCCTGGAGGAGTTCGTGACCGACGCCGTCGAGATCGAACGAGGGTTGGTGGCCGACGCGATCCGCGCCGGAGCGACGTCGATCCAGTTCGATTTCCCGCTGTACCCATACCTCGTCGACCCCGCGTGGGTCGCTCGCTTCGAGACTCGGGGGCGCCGGATCGAGGCGCTCGTGGAAGCGGCGATCGCGGCCGACACCGAGGTGCTGCGCGACATCCCGGACGACGTCACCGTCGCACTCCACATCTGTCGAGGGAACTTCCGTTCCTCCTGGATGTGCGAGGGCTCGCTGGAACCGCTCGCCGATCGGGTCTTCGGAGAGCTGCCGTACGACGCCTTCCTGGTCGAATGGGATGACCGTCGCCGCGAGGGAGGCTTCGAACCGATCCGGTCCCTGAGGTCCGGTGCGCTGATGGTGATGGGCATCGTCTCGACGAAGTCGCCGGCGATGGAGACCGAGGATGCGCTCCTCGCCCAGATGGACGAGGCGGCGAAGATCGTCGGGGGTCTCGATCGGCTGGCGATCTCGCCGCAGTGCGGGTTCGCATCCGTCGTCCTCGGCAACCGGATCGACGAGGACGTCCAGTGGCGGAAGCTGGAGCTGGTGGGCCGCGTCGCCGATCGCCTGTGGGGGACGTGAATCGATGGACCGAGGAGCGGGGGCGAGGAGCGAGCCAGAGCGACCCTTGCGCCTCGACGCCACGCGCGAGGAGGCGCTGGAGCACGCGGCGAAGCTGGTCGCGGAGGCGTGGCGGTCGTTCGATCGGTTCCGTCCCGAGGAGCCGGCGCTCGACGACCGGGTCCGCGAGCTGATCCGCGGCGCCCTCCCCGAAGAGCCGGTGCCCGTCCATGAGGCGCTCGACGATGCCGCCAGGATCCTGGACGAGTCGATCGCCCAGCCCCGGCCACGGTACTTCGCCTTCATCGGATCCTCGGGGCTCGAGATCGGAACGATCGGGGACCTGCTGGCGCAGACGTACGACATCAACCTGGCCGTCGACGCCCGCGCCGCCACCGTGGTGGAGCACCAGGCCGTTCGGTGGGTGGCCGGTTTCGTCGGCTATCCCTCGGCCGGTGGCGCGTTCACCAGCGGCGGCACGATCAGCAACCTGACGGCGATCGCGGTAGCGCGAGAACGAGCGCTGCCCGGCTCGCGCCACCGAGGTCTCGCCGCCAGCCACCCGGCGGTGTACTGCTCTGAAGAGGTCCACTACTCGGTCACCCGCGCGGTCGAGCTGCTCGGGATCGGATCGGACAACCTCCGCGCGATCCCACTCGACGGGCTCCGTCGGATGCGGCCGGACCTGCTGGCGGAGACGATCGACGCCGACCTCGCCGCAGGCGTCACGCCGGTGGCGGTGATCGCCACAGCCGGGACGACCCTCACGGGGGCCGTCGATCCCATCGGGGAGCTCGCCGACGTCTGCGGACCTCGGGACGTCTGGCTCCACGTGGACGGCGCCTACGGGCTTCCGGCGGCCGCGGTCCGACCGGAGCTGTTCGATGGACTCGAGCGCGCGGATTCCTGCTCGATAGACGCGCACAAGTGGCTCTACGTCCCGAAGGCGTGCGGCGTCGTCATGAGCCGTCACGCCGGGGTGTTCGCCGGTGCCTTCGCGCACGAGGAGGGGTACCTGCCGCACCAGCAACACGAACTGCACGCGGCCGACATCACGCTCGAGTACTCGCGGCCGTTCCGGGCGCTGAAGGCGTGGCTCGCGTTCCGCGCCCACGGCGCCAGGCAGTTCCGCGATGCGATCACGAAGAACCTCGACGAGGCAGAGCTCTTGTACCGGCATGCGCAGGTGACCGAGGACTTCGAGGTCATGGAGGCGCCGCCGCAGCTATCGATCACGCCCATCCGCCACATGCCTGGTGGCGTGGTACCGAACCCCCATAACCAGGCGCTGGCCGATGCGATCCAGTCCGACGGCCGCGTGTATCTGGCTTCGGCGCTGATCGATGGCGACGTGTGGCTGCGGCCGTGCTTCGTCAACTTCCGGACGACCGAGGACGACGTGCTCGCGTTGATGGATGTGGCGCGAGCACTGGGTGAGCGCCTCGCGCGCGACGGGATATGAGCGCCGAAGGCCTCCTGCCCGACGAGCGGAAGGTGCTGGAGGAGCTGGGGCACCTCTCGCTCGACTTCCGAGCCATGTGGGCCATCTCCAATCTGTTCCGGAGCTCCGCGGCGATCCGCCGGCACATGGAGGCGAAGGTGCTCGCGCCCGACAGGCTGTCCTGGACATCGTTCGTTGGGTTGTGGGTGCTCTGGGTCTGGGGCGAGCTCGGTGCCAACGCGTTCGCGGATGCCGTGGGCATCAGCCGACCGACCGCCACCGGCGTCCTGCGGACCCTCGAGGGGCGCGGGTGGGCCACCCGCCGGAAGGATCCCGCCGACGGGAGGGGGATCCTCGTGTCGCTGACGCGCGAGGGGCGAACGAAGATCCAGCATCTCTTCCCGCGATTCAACGCCGAGGAAGCGGCGATCGCCGGGTCGCTCTCGCCCGCGGAGCAGGACCAACTCGCGAGTTTCCTGCGGACGGTGGCGCGATCCGTCGTACCGGCGTGATGAGGGTTGCGGTCGATCCATACCCGCAGACGTGACGTCCATCACGGAAGGCCCCGAACGAGCCTCATAGGCTCCTCGGTCCGGGCCGATACCCGACCACCCGGACGCTTCCTCCCCCGAGGAGGAACCCGCATGGATGCATCGCCCAAGCGCCATCCGATCCGGACGGGGTTGCTGCTGCTGTTCAGCAGCGGTTTGCTCGCCGCCACCGGGTCCGCTGCCTCGGCGGTCCCTGCCGTGGGTGGCTCCGCTCCGCCGTGGCATCCGATCCTCGGTGGGTACCCGACACGGACAGCCACACGTCCCGACGGCGTCACCGGCGGCAACCTCCTGTACCACGGCGGTCCCGTCATGCATCAGAGCAAGTCGTACGCGATCTACTGGGTCCCCTCGGGCCGGTCGATCGTCTCGGGCTACCGAAGCACGATCAACTCCTACTTCACGGCGGCGGCTCGTGACTCCGGCGGCTCCCAGAACGTCTACTCCACGCTGACCCAGTACTACGACAGCGGTGGCCCCATCGCCTATGCGCAAACCTTCGGCGGCTCCACGACCGCGACCGACCCGTTCCCTCGGAACGGCTGCCCGCCGTACGGCGGACTCCCGGTGTGCATCACAGATGCGCAGGTGCTCGCGGAGATCCGGCGGGTGATGACGGCGAAGTCCTGGGCCGGCGGACCAACCCACGCGTTCTTCCTGTTCCTTCCCAAGGGCGTGGGCACGTGCGAGGACGCCGGGGGGACCGGATGCGCGTTCTCCTCATTCTGCGCCTATCACTCCTGGTCCGGCATGGGTGCAACCGAAGTCCGGTACGCCAACATGCCCTACGCCGATACCCGGCCCGAGGCCTGCGGCACCGGACAGCGACCGAACAACTCCGATGCCGACGATGCGTTGAACGTGACCAGTCACGAACATCGGGAGATGATCAACGACCCGAACGGCAACGCGTGGTACGACGCCTACGGGAACGAGGGGTCGGACAAGTGCGCTTGGCGGTTCGGAACCCCCCTCGGCAGGACCGCGACCGGCACCTACAACCAGGTGATCTCCTCACACGTCTACTGGCTGCAGGAGGAGTGGAGCAACGCCCGATCGGGATGCGTCCAACGAGGGGTGTGATGTCCCTCCGCGCTGATCACGCCGACCGAATCACCACGGGCATCCGCTTGATGCCGTTCACGAAATCGGATCGGATCCGCTCGACCGGGCCCAGGATCTCGATCGACCGCAGTCGTGGCAGCAGCTCTTGGAAGAGGATCTTCGTTTCCAGGCGTGCGAGGTGCGCCCCCAGACAGAAGTGCGGCCCGCCCGGTCCGAACGTGACGTGGTCGTTCGGGGTCCTGGTCACGTCGAACCGGTAGGGGTCCGGGAAGACGTCCTCGTCGCGGTTGGCGCTGATGTACCAGGTCACGACCTTGTCGCCGGCCTTGATCTGCTGACCTCGCAACTCCACATCCCGGGTCGCCGTCCTCCGGAAATGCATCACCGGCGTCGCCCAACGGAGGATCTCCTCCACCGCCCGTGGGATCCGGTCGGGCTCGTCCTGGAGGAGCTGCAGCTGATCCGGGTGCTCCGCGAGAGTGAGCATGCCCGAGCTGATCGTGTGACGGGTCGTCTCGTTGCCGGCGATCAGCAGGAGCGCGAAATAGTTGTGGTACTCGCGCTCGTTGAGGACACCTTCGTTCTGCGCGGCAACGAGGGCGGCGATCACGTCGTCCGCTGGCTCCGCGAGCCGCAGGTCGCGCTGGCGGTCGGCGTACGCGAACACCTTGCGCGCCGTCGGCGAGCGGAACGGCAGCAGGCGGTACTCCTCGGTGTCCTCGCGGCCGACCACGGCGGCAGAGAGATCGGGGTCCTGGTTCGCGATCATCTGATCGCCCCATTCGATCAGGTCGGGCGCGTCCTCCTGGGGCACGGTGAAGATCGAACAGAGGAACCGGATGGGGAGCTCGCGGCTGATCTCGCTGACGAAGTCGAACGGCTCATCCGAGGCGAGGGCGCGGTCGAGCACGCCCCGTGCGACGCCGCGGATCCAGTCCTCGTAGACGCCGACGCCGCGCGCACTGAAGCGCTTCGAGCAGATCTTCCGCATCTGCGTATGGCGCGGCGGATCCGTCTCGAGCATCGAGTTGCGGATCTGCAGCTGCTCCTCGTCGAGCTCCTCGAGGCCGACCGCGCCGATCTCGGACGAGAAGGTCTCCCAGTCCATATGGACGGCCGTGAGGTCATCGTGCCTCGTGACCGCCCAGAAACCGCGGTTCGGCGGGTGCTCCGGATGCCACACGACGGGTTGTTCGTGGCGGAGCCGGTCGAACCACTCGAACGGGACCCCCTCGACGTAGTGATCGGGGTTCGCGAGGTCGATCTGTCCGAGCGCGTCGATCATGTCTCAGACGGTACCTCCGGTCGCGGCCTTCGCCTCGACAGTTCTCTTCAGGTTCCGCAGAGAGGTCATGGCGTCCTTGCGGATCGCTAGATGTGCGAGGGCGAACACGACCGGACTCAAGCTCCCCGTCACGTGCTTCGAGACGACGGTACCGCTGCCGTCCGGGCGCAAGGTGTAGTCGTTCTCATACCAGGCGTCCTTCTTCCCTTCCTGGTGTTGATCGGAGCGGATCGAGAACTCGCGGGGGGGATCGAACTTCGTGACCGAGATGTCTGCGGAAACGTTCTTCCCCGTGAACACCCCGCTCGATCGGTACGTCGCGCCCGGCCCGGGTCCGTCTCCCATCGTCTGCTGCATGGTCATCTGTGCCTTCGGATTGGCCCAGGTCGGATGGCGCTCGACGTGCGAGAGCTCGTCGAAGACCATCTCTGGCGGCGCGTCGATCTGGATCGTGAACTCGGGCATGAGGCCCCCTTCCGTCGGCCGCCTCGGCGGCGGCGTTCAACCGTGTTGACGAACCGATGGATGCGGTTCCGACAGCGAGCCTAGAAGAACGGTGTGGAGAAGGCGAGTTCCCGGTTGGTCGAGACGACCATCCTCAACCGCGGCGCGGCGCACGGATGCCGCGGAACTCCCAGTCTGCTCCGAGTGCGGTCGAGACGACCTCTTCGGACGAACTCGGCTGCGCTCCGACGTCGTCGCGGACCGGGACGTCGCCCTCGACGATCGTGTTGCGAAGGATCCCGAGCCCCTCGACCTCGACCTCCACCACGTCGCCGGGTTCGACCGGACGTGAGTGCGCCGGTGTGCCGGACAAGATGACGTCGCCGGGCTCCAGCGTGATCGTCCGTGCCAGATCGGTGATCAGGTAGTGCATGTCCCAGATCATCTCGTCGGTGTTCCCGGCCTGCGCCGTCGCTCCGTTGACCCGCGTCTCGATCGCCTTGCCGTGGAAGTCCCAGTCGTCCACCAGACCGGGACCCACAGGGCAGAGGGTGTCGGAGCCTTTCACCCGGAGCATCGAGCCCGCATCCGTGTCCCGGAAGTCGTGGAGGCCGAAGTCGTTCGCGATCGTGAAGCCGCGGATGAACGACCCGGCGTCGTGCGGGTCGATGTGGCGCGCCCGGCGGCCGATCACGATCGCGATCTCGCCCTCGTAGTTGAGGAAGCGGCACCGCGGTGGCCGCACCACGTCGCCACCGTGCGCGTTCAGCGCCGAGATCGGCTTGTGGAAGTACGTCGGGGCGTCGCCGAGGTTCGCCTGGAACTCCGCTCGCCGGCTCTCGTAGTTCAGATGGACGCAGATGATCTTCGTCGGATCGACCGGCGGTGCGTGCACGGATCCGTCCGCCGTAAGCCTGCGTCCGTCGGGTGCGATCAGCACGTCACCGTCGCGCGTGACCGTCATCGGCATCCCGTCCACAAGGATCCGTCGCGTCTCCACCGGCCGTAGGATAGGCCGCGTGCCGGACCTGAGCGGGTTCTTCGCGCCACGCTCCCCCCAGGGGCGCGCCTCCATCATCCCGGCGCCGCCCTGGTACTACTCGGGCGATGTTCTGACGCTCGAGTATCGCGCGGCCCCCGGCGCGGTCGCGGGGTGGCTGCCGACGGGGGTCGAACCGGCAGACGACCCGGACGCCGTCGCCGTCGTCTTCGCCGACTGGCAGTCGTCTTCCGAAGGCGGCGAGGAGTTGCTCGATCCGGTGCGGTCGCAGTACAAGGAGTGCTTCGTCGTCGTCCGGTGTCGCTACCGCGGGGAGACGTACTCGCGGTGCGTCCTCATCTGGGTCGACAAGGACTTCGCCTTGGCGCGCGGGTGGTTCCAGGGGTATCCGAAGAAGCTCGGGTCCATCTGGATGACACGTCCGGTCGCGGTGGGACGTGCCGGTCCCCGGCTCGAGCCGGGCGGCTCGTTCGGAGCGACGCTCGCGGCGAACGACCGACGTCTGATCGACGCCCGGTTCACGATGGAGCGCGGGTCCGAAACGGGAGGGTTCGTGAACGCCCTCCCGATGTTGCATTCGCGTTGGATGCCGTCGATCGACGCGACGGGCTCCGACGTGCTGGACGAGATCGTGACGCTCCGCTCGCGCGACGTCGAGCTGGGCCCGGCGTTCACCGGAGCCTTCGAGCTCACCCTGCACGACGCGCCGGGGGAGGAGCTCTCCTCGTTGACACCCGTCGAACCCATCGCCGGGTATTGGCGCCAGGTCGGTGCCACGTTCGCGGGAGGCGAGCACCTGACCTAGTGCGACCCGGCGGCTCGGGGACGATGCGATAGCCTCGCAGGGCGTATGCGACTGCTCCGATTCCGACACGGCGACCGGATCTCGACGGGCGCCGTCCAACCGGGTTCGGACACCGTGCAGGTGATCGCCGGCACGTTCTTCGAAGATCCGCTCCCGACGGGGGAGGAGGTCTCGATCGACGACGTCATGCTGCTCGCACCCGTCCTGCCCTCGAAGCTCGTGTGCGTGGGGAAGAACTACGCGGCGCATGCCGCGGAGTTCGGGATGGAGGTGCCGGAGGAGCCGCTGCTGTTCCTCAAACCCTCGACCGCGGTCATCGGGCCTGGCGACCCGATCCGGCTGCTCCTTCTCAACGACCGAACGGATTACGAGGGTGAGATGGCCGTCGTGATGGGGCGCCTGGCGAAGAACGTGCGGGCGGAGGACGCCTCTCGGTTCATCCTGGGGTTCACGTGCGCGAACGACGTCACGCTGCGCGACCTCCAACGCGCTGACGATCAATGGACGAAGGCCAAGGGCTTCGACGGCTCGTGTCCGCTCGGGCCTTGGATCGAAACATCGGTCGATCCGACCGACGTCTTCGTGGAGACGCGGTTGAACGGCGACGTCGTCCAGCGCGCGAGCACATCGGAGATGGTGTTCGGCGTCGCCGAGCTGATCGAATACATCACGACGTTCATGACCCTGCTCCCCGGGGACGTCCTGCTCACCGGCACGCCTGAGGGCGTGGGCCGGGTGCGTTCGGGCGATGTCGTCGAGGTCGAGGTGGAAGGCGTTGGAACGCTCCGCAACGGGGTGACCGGCCCGTGACCGTCCGATGCCGGTTCGCGCCGGCGCCGTCCGGATCGCTGCACGTGGGGAACGTCCGGAGCGCGCTCTTCTCATGGTTGTGGGCGCGGCGGAACGACGGCGTCTTCATCCTGCGGGTCGAAGACACGGACGCGTCTCGCGTGACCGAGGAGGCGTTCCGAGGCGTGCTGAACGATCTGCGGTGGCTCGGCCTCGATTGGGACGAAGGACCGGAGGTCGGTGGTGCGCGGGGGCCATACCGGCAATCCGAGCGACTCGGGATCTACCGGGACATGGTCGATCGCCTTCTCGGCCAGGGCGACGCGTATCGCTGCTACTGCACCGAACAAGAGCTGGACGAGCGGAAGGAAGCCGCGCTCGCCCGCGGCGAACCGCCCGGCTACGATGGCCGGTGCCGGACACTCACGGATGCCGAACGGGCGGCGTTCATCGCCGAAGGCCGCACATCGGTCGTCCGGTTCCACATGCCCGAACACGAATGGATCGTCCACGACCTGGTGAAGGGCCAGGTGCGTTGGGCCGCGGGGGAACTCCGGGACTTCGTGCTCCAGCGCTCGGACGGATCGCCGGTATTCCTGCTCGCCGTGGCGGTGGACGACCTGCTGATGGCCGTGACCCACGTCGTTCGCGGCGACGATCTCCTCGCGAGCGCGCCGCGGAACGTGGCCGTGATCCAGGCGCTGGGCGGCGAACCCCCGGTCTACGCGCACGTGCCGCAGGTCGTCGGTCCCGACCGGAAGCCGCTCTCGAAGCGCCACGGCTCGACCAGCGTGGAGGCGTTCCGGGAGCAAGGGTTCCTCTCGGAGGCTCTGGTGAACTACCTGGCGTTGCTCGGGTGGTCCCCGGGGGACGATCGAGAGATCGTTCCACGCGAGGAGCTGATCCGGCTCTTCGACCTCGAGCGCGTATCGAGTAACCCGGCCGCCTTCGACCTTGAGAAGTTGACCTGGATGAACACCCACTACGTCCAACAGCTCGACGACGACGAGCTCGCGGCCCGCACGGTGCGTTTCCTCACCCAGGCTGGGCTCGGTGTCGACCCCGCAACGCTCCGCAAGGCGATGCCGATCGTGCGGGAGCGGATCCACACGCTGCGTGACGCCGTGGATCTGCTCACCTTCCTGTTCTCCGACGACGTCACGCCCAACGAGAAGGCCGCCAACCTGATCGAGAAGGCCCCGGAGGGGTACCTCAAGGCGGCGGCGGATGCGCTCGATGGTCTTGCGGGATGGAACGCGGAGCAGATCGCCGAGACGCTCGACGTCCTCGCGAACGAGGCGGGGCTGAACCGGACGAGGGGCTGGCAGCCGGTCCGCGCGGCGGTCACGGGTTCGAACGTTTCGCCGCCGCTGCCGGAGTCGCTCGAGCTGCTCGGCCGCGAGCGGACGGTCGCCAGGATCCGGGCGGCCGCGCGATGATCCGTGCCGTCGCCGGTCTCGTGGCGGTGCTCTCGCTGGTTGCGGGCGCCGGGACGCCGCCGGCCAGCGGCATGGTGCCCGACGCAGCTTCCTTCACGGTCGCCGGGCTCCGTCCGCCGATCGTGTGGAAGCCGATCCCGTTCGGAGCGCGGCGGAAGTCAGAGATGGCCGCGTACTCGAAGCGGCACTACGGACAGCACACGTGGCGGCTGCAGGATCCCAAGGTCATCATCGAGCACTACACGGACGGCACGACCTGGCAGGGCGCGTGGAACACGTTCGCGGCCAACTCGCCGCACAACGGGGAACTCCCGGGAACCTGCGCCCACTTCATCGTTGGACGGGACGGAACGATCTACCAGCTGGTCCATCTGTGGATCCGGTGCCGCCACGCGGTGGGGATGAATTACACGGCGATCGGCATCGAGCATGTCGGAACGAGCGATCAGATGGTGCTCGGGGATGCAGCGCAGATGCACTCGTCCTTACGATTGACGCTCTGGCTGATGGCGAGGTTCCACATCAACATCGGTAACGTCGTCGGGCACAACGAGACGTTGTACAGCCCCTACCGGCTGGAGCTCTATCCGTCGTGGCAGTGCCTCGTGCATGCCGACTTCCCCCACTGGGCCATGAGGAAGTACCGCACCCGGCTCCGCGATCTGGCCGGCAGACGGGGTGTACCGGTCGGCAAAGGGCCCGTGTGGACCAACAAGTACGGGTGCTGAGAGGCCCGCAGCCTGGGTCCTTGCCTGCGGACGCTGGGGGAGGCAGGATGCGGGTGAGGGGGTCTGGATGGGGAAGGTCCTCACGTTGCCCGAGCGCCAGGACGCTCAGGGCGGATGGCATCAGGTGCTCAGGGAAGTCTGCTACGGCTGCGGTTGTCGCTACCTCTCCGCCGAGGACGACCACGATCTCGTCTGGGAACCCGGTCGCGAGGTTCAGAGCAGCTGTACGGACGAGCTCTGCGAGTGTCACACCGCGCCGGTGATCGGCGAACGACGCGGCTGACGCGTCGCTGGGGGGGTCATCGCGGAGCACGTCGGCCGTTCGCCCGCTTCCATCTGCAGTGGGTTGGCTGCTTCCATGGCCCGTCAGACTCGGCGGGCCGGGTGGAGTCACGCTGAGAGAGATCTCGTCTCGTCGCGGAGCCCGCGCTGCGGTGGGCGACCCTCACGGAAGGGGAGCCGGATGGCTGCACCTACGAGACGAGTCGTTGGCTTGGCGCTCCTCACGTTGGCGATCGGACTGGCGATCGTCGCCGTGACGATCCTTCCCGGAGCGGCGACGCCCGCCGTGAACCTCACGAGCACGACGCTCGCCCGGGGAACGGACCAGTCGAACGGGACGCTCACGTTCCAGCGGGGCACCGATGTGGTCGTGGCGATGAACACGTTCGCGGCCGCGACCGCGACGACGCCCCCCGGTTCGTCCGGTTGGCACTCGCACCCGGGCGGTGCGATCGTCGTGGTCGCTCAGGGCGAGATCACCCTGTACCGGTCGGTCGGCAGCCATTGCGACGCCACGACGTACACCGCGGGACAGTCGTTCCTCGAGCGCCCGAACGACGTGCAGGACGGCGTGAACACCGGCAGCATCGACACGATCGTCTACGTCACCTTTCCCGGTGTTCCTGCTGGCGGTTCGCCGAGGATCGACGTTCCCACCGATCCCGGCACCTGCCCCGGCATCTGAGGATCGAGCGGCGGGAGCCCCCGAGCATGGGGCTCCCGCCCTCGCCCGGGACGAGCTCATCGAGTCAGATCGAGGGCCTCGACGAGCGGCGCCGATCTCCGCAGCCTCCCGCGCGTGCTCCTCCGCCTGCTCGCAGGCGCCGGTCGCCGTCGGCATCGTCCTGAGCGGTCGATGCACGTCCCACCGTCGTGAACGCACTGACCATGCCCGGCTCCCGGTGGGCCCGGCCGAGAACTCGAAGAGCGCCAGGCGAGCGTGGACGGCCGCGCGTTTCCAAGGTATCGATGCCGTCTCATCGACTTGGTTCGTCAAGGTCAGATGGATCTGCCGCCTTCTTCAGTTGATGGGCGCGCTGGATGCAGACATCCGCGATGAGCACCACGATCCCGAGCAACGCCAGTGGTCCTATCCCCGGCGCCACGAGGGGCAGAAGGCTCAGCAAGGCGGCGGCGATGGCTGGTCCGGTCCTCACGATTCGATGAGTGTGCAGCACGACGACGAACAGAACGATCGCAGCGACCGCGGCGGTCGTGCCGATCTCCACCAACGAATGTCCCGCGTCGAAGCCGGGGCGCGTCGACCCGAGTGCACCAGCTTGTTCATCGGTCCAACTGTCGCCACCGATCGCCCAGATGACGCGCAGATTCCCAAGAGCGACGACGGAGAACGCGATGCCAACCATAGCGCCCGTTACCCAGGCGTCGGCGTGTGTTCGGGCTTCGCGCGCGCCCCAAAAGATCACTGCAAGGGAGAACGCAACCGGGAATATGACCTTGGCGGACTGCAGGTGGTCGGACGCGTGCTTCCCGTTCGCGACGATGCTGTTCGCGAACACGACTTGGACCGCGAGCACGATCAGGATGAACGCCGCGATCGGCCACCAGTCGTGGATCGCCGATCGAACGTTCACACACCGCAGGCTATACGGCGAACCCCTTCCCTGCCCGCTACAGCGTCTTCGATCTCCTCAAGCAGCGACACGCTGTCTCCCCTCGAGCAGATGGTCGGGTGGACCATCGGGTAGATGGAGCTGGAGGATCGATCGCGGCCCCTCTTTCCTGGTAGTCCCAACGGGGTTCGAACCCGTGTCTCCACCTTGAGAGGGTGGTGTCCTAGGCCTCTAGACGATGGGACCGCACGCCGGGTCGGGCCGGCGCAAGGATATCAGCGGGTTCTC
>VAXZ01000049.1 GCA_005885035.1 Actinomycetota bacterium | reverse complement strand
CGAAGATCGAGGCCGGGCGGATGGAGCTTGAGCGTGCGCCGTTCGATCTCCGCGCGTGTATCGAGTCGGTCGTTGACCTGATCGGTCCGGTCGCCGCCAAGAAGGGCCTGGAGGTGGCGTACGACATCGAGCCCGGCACGCCGGAGACGGCCGTGGGGGACGTCAGCCGCCTCCGCCAGATCCTGCTCAACCTGCTCAACAACGCCGTGAAGTTCACGGAGACCGGTGAGATCGTCGTCACGGCGGGTGCCAGCACCTCCACTCGACCCGGATCGATCGGCTACCACCTGACCGTGCGGGACACCGGCATCGGGATCCCCAGCGATCGCGCGGATCGGCTCTTCGAATCCTTCAGCCAGGCGGACGTCTCGACGAGCCGGCGCTACGGCGGAACCGGTCTCGGGCTCGCGATCAGCCGACGCCTCGCCGAGCTGATGGACGGCACGATCTGGGTGGAGAGCGCCGGCGTGCCCGGCCAGGGAAGCACCTTCCACGTCACGGTCGAGGCGGGGCCGACCCAGATGACACCGACCGCGCTCCGCAGGGACGGGTCGTTCGCCGATCGCCGCGCTCTCATCGTCGATGACAACGAGACGAACCGCCGCCTGATGACCGCGATCCTCGGCGCGTGGGGGATGCAGACCGTCGTCACCCCTGGCTCCGAGGAAGCCCTTACGGCGCTGGAGGACGGCCGGATCGACCTGGCCGTGCTCGACATGCTGATGCCGGGCATGGACGGACTCGACCTTGCCGCGGCCATCCACCAACGTGCGCCAGGCCTCCCGATCGTCTTGGCGTCCTCGGTGAGCCAGCACGACGTCGCGGCGGATCCCCGATGGCCGGCTTCGGGCATCGGGGCGGTCGTGACGAAGCCGATCAAAGCTTCGCCGCTGCATGCGGCGGTGGCCACGGTCCTCGGAACCACGAGCGACGATGTAGCCGAGGCGACGAGCGCCCTTGATGAAGGCCTCGCATCCAGGCACCCGCTCCGGATCCTCCTCGCCGAGGACAACGTCGTGAACCAGAAGCTCGCGATCCGGCTGCTGGAGAAGCTGGGGTACCGAGCCGACATCGTGGCGAACGGTCTCGAAGCGCTCGAGGCCCTCGAGCGCCAGACGTATGACCTGTTGCTCTCTGACGTGCAGATGCCCGAGATGGACGGGCTCGAAGCGACGCGTCAGATCCTCGGGCGCTGGCCGGAGGGTGAGCGCCCGTGGATCATCGCGATGACCGCCGAGGCGATGAGCGGTGACCGCGAGCGTTGCCTTGAAGCGGGGATGAACGACTACGTTGCGAAGCCGATCCGCGTCGACGAGCTGGTCGCCGCGATCAAGCGGACGCCGAGACGCGGATCGTCGGACAGCGGCCAGGAGGCGGATCCCCAGACGAACGGTCCGGTCGATGAGTCGGTCCTGGCGCGGCTCGCCGACGGGACGGGCGGTGATGCCGGGTTCGTCTCAGAGCTGATCGAGCAGTTCGTTTCCGACACCCCGGCGCTCGTCGTCGCCGCCCGCGCCGGTCTCGACGCCGGCGATGCCGACGAGGTTCGCCGCGCCGCCCACACGCTGAAGTCCAACGCCGCGACGTTCGGTGCCCACCAGCTCGCCGGGCGCAGCCGTGAGCTCGAGGACGCCGCGAAGCGGGGATGAACGATTACGTGGCCAAACAACGTCGCCGGCGATGAGCACATCCTCGCCGGCCAGGTGAACAGCTCGACGTTCGATCCGGAGCGACTTCGAAACCTCCTCCACCCCGAGATCTTTGACGGCGTTCGTGCCGCTCCCGAATACCCGCGGGGCGACCCCGATGACCAGGCGGTCTGCGAGGTTTCGAGACAGGAATGACGTGATCACGCTCGCACCACCCTCAACCAGCGCCGACCGGATCCCTTGGTGACGCAAGACGTTGAGGGCCACATCCAGCTCAACCCCGGAGGGCCCGGCGGGCACGACGACGATGGAGATCCCCCGTCGCCGGAGGTCGTCGCGCCGTCCGGCCGAGGACCGGTCGGTCGTGACGATCGTCGTTGCGGCATCGTCGGCGAGCACGAGCGCGCTGTCAGGGATCCTCAGCGTCGAGTCGAGCACGACGCGGATCGGCGAGGCCCCGGGCACCATCCGGACCGTGAGCTGGGGATCGTCATGAAGGACGGTTCCCACACCCACGACGACGGCGTCGCACGACGCGCGCAGGGCGTGCGATACACGGCGCTCCTCCTCGCCGCTGATCCACCGAGAGTCTCCACTCGACGTGGCGATCCTGCCGTCGAGCGTCTGCGCGTACTTGATGACGACGTACGGCTTCGTCTCGGTGGGTCGCACGGTTCCGAGGAGAGCCCCGATGTCGGCCGGACGATGGACGTTGTCGACGACCGCGGAGGGGATGACGTGCGCTGAGGACATGTACCCGTCGCTTTCCCCTCACGTCGTCCATTCAACCGCCGTACGGTTGATGCGGGTGACCTCGGGGTAGGTGCCATCCCATGAAGGGGCGTGTGCTGCAGTTCGTCGCTCCGCGCCGTGTGGGATACGGCGTCGTTGACGTGCCTCCACCGGAGGACGGAGAGCTCCTCGTCCGGACCCGTTGGTCGGGGATCAGTGGCGGGACCGAGTTGCTCGCCTACCGAGGTGAGCTCGACGCCGGTTCGGCACGCGACGAGACGATCAGCTCGCTCAGCGGCCGCTTCGAGTACCCCTTCGCCTACGGCTACAGCTGCGTGGGAGAGGTTCTTACCTCTCACGTCGCCGATGTCCCCCCGGGGTCGGCGGTCTTCGCGTTCCACCCGCACCAGGACCTGTTCACCGTTCGGCGACGTGACGTCGTCGTGGTCGACGAGGTCGACGGCCGCATCGCGACGCTGTTCCCGCTCGTCGAGACGGCTCTCCAGGTCTCGCTCGATGCGGGCCCTCGGCTGGAGGAGCCGGTGGTCATCTTCGGCCTCGGGCCGGTCGGGGTCCTCACCGCCGCGCTGCTGGACAGAGCCGGGGCGGAGGTCGTAGGCGTCGATCCGCGCAAGGACCGTCGTGAGGCGGCGGTCTTGTTCGGGGTTCCCGCGGTCGACGTCCCCGAGATCGGTGCCGTCGTCGAGCGACTGACGTCCGGCGCCGGGGTCCCACTCGTCGTGGATGCGACGGGGCACCCGCCTGCCCTCGCGCGTGCACTCGAGCTCCTTCGTCACGAGGGTGAGGTGCTCGTGTGCAGCTGGTACGGGACCAAGGACGTTTCGTTGCCACTCGGTCGGGAGTTCCATCGACGCCGTCTCCAGATCCGAGGCACGCAGGTGTCGACGATTCCGGCGCATCTCGCGAGAACGTGGGACGTTCAGCGCCGTCGCAGGGTCGCGACCTCGTTGTTGAGCGAGCTGCCCCTCAAGCTTCTGACGACGCACGATGTGGCGTTCGATCGAGCGGCGGAGGCGTACGCGGCGCTCGATCGGGGAGATGCCGGGCTCATGCATGTTGCGCTGAGGTATTGATGTTCGAGGTCGGCGCCGGGGCGCGATTCCGCGCGTTCCACAGCATGCCTTCGCAACCACCGCCCGAGAACGAGCGACACGCGCACGACTACCGCGTGGAGGTGGTTGCCGAACGGGAGGGCCTCGACGAGCGAGGGATGGTGTGCGATCTCGGTGTCGTCACGGCTTCTCTCGCCGACGCGGTGGACAGGGCGCACGACCGCGACCTCGCCGATGTCTGTGCGGTAGAGGTCGTGACCGTGGAGGCGCTCGCGGCGTGGATCCACGGCCAGCTGGCGGAGCCCCTCAGGATCGACGGTGCTGAGTTCCTTGCGGTCCGGGTCTGGGAGTCCGAGGACGCGTTCGGAGGCATGCGTGCGCGACTCTGAGTCCGCAAGGATCGTTCGCTCACCCGACCCGATCGAGCAGCCCGTCCTCCGCCTCGCTCTCGTGACGCTCGGCGACCCGCACCGGCAGACCGGTGGCCATCGCTACCACCGAACGATGGCGAGGGCCGCTCCCGGATACGGCGCGGAGATCCGGTTCTGTTCGATCCCGGACCGTTCGTGGCCTCTCGCGATGGCGACGGCGGCGCGGGCGTTCCGCGCAGCGTCGGAGCGCTCGGACGCCATCCTGCTCGATAGCCTCGCCGCTGCGTTCGTGACTCCCTGGATCGCTCGGTCGCCCGCGCCGGTCATCGCGGTCCTGCATCAGCCACCCGGCGGCGTCGGTCACGGGTGGATCCGCTCCCTCTTGCAGGGAGCGCTCGACCGCCTCACATACCGTCACGGGAGCGGCTTCATCGCTGCCGGCCAGAGCCTCGTCGACACGCTCCGCGGGCTCGGGGTGCCGGACAACCGCATCCGTCTCGTACCGCCGGGATGCGATGTGCCGGTCGACGGGCCGCCCCGACTCGACCTCCGTCAAGGACGCGATGTGGCGGTCTTATGCGTCGCCAACTGGACGCCGAACAAGGGGATCGTGGAGCTGGTGAGCGCCTTCGCCTCGCTGCCGGAGAGCGCTGCGACGCTTTGGTTGGTGGGAGCCACCGACGTGGATCGAGCGTATGCCGAGCGTGTCCGTCGGCGGATATCGGCGCCCAACCTATCGGATCGGGTGGTGGTTCGTGGCGCCCTTCCGTTCGACGAGGTCGCGCGGATGTATCGATCCGCGGACGTCTTCGCCCTCTGCTCGTCCGTCGACGCGTACGGGACGGCGTGGGCAGAAGCGATCTCGGCGGGGTTGCCCGTGATCGGCTGGCGGACCGCGAACCTGCCGCACCTCGCCGAGCACGGCCGCGAAGCGCTCATGCCCGAGCCCGGTGATCTTCGCGGGCTCGCTTCGGCGCTCCATGCGATCAGCAGTGACGCCGGCCTGCGGGAGCGACTCTCGGCCGGGGCGAAACGCCGAGCGGGAACGCTCCCGGCCTGGCGCGATTCGGAGGAAGCTTTCTTCGGCGCGGTCCGGGAGTTCCTCGAGGCTGCGGGTCGGCGGCGGCGACCATCGATCTATCGTTCTTCGTGATGGGCCGAGTTCTCGTGGTCGCGACGGCGGGAGCCGGTGGTGACCTGCAGCCGCTGATGTCTTCTTCGTCGGCCCTCCGGGACCGAGGGCACGCACTCACCGTGCTCGGTGACCGCTCGGTCGAACGGTCCTCGGCCGGACTGCAGGTCGAGACGGAGGTCCTTCCACCCGAGCTGGATCTCGGTCCGGCGCTCGGTGGCGCGATACGAGACGCGATGGCAACGACCGACGGCGATCTCGTAGCGGCCGGCCCGATCGTACGAGAACGGATGACGGCCTGGGCCAACGCGGTGGCGGGGCCGGTCGCCCATGCGATCAGAACGAAGCGTCCGGATCTTCTCGTGACGTCGTTGTTCGGCGTTGAAGCCGTCCACGACGCCGACCCGAGTTGCCCATGGGTGGTCGTCAACAGCACGTTCTACGTCGGACCGGATCCGCCCCGGCCGCTTGAAGCGGACTTCGGTCCCCGAGCCCTCCCTCTCATCGAGGGCTATGCGTCCCTCTTGGGATCGCCGGATCTGGTGCTCCACGCGACCGACCAGATCTTCGACCTCTCGTTCGAAAAGCTCCCCGAGAAGCATCACTACGTTGGCCCACTCGGCATCTGGGAACCGCCGAGCGAACTGCCGGCCTACCTCGACGAGCCGGGAGATCCCTGGGTCCTCGTTTCGATCAGCTCCCAGATGCAGGACGACGTCCCGATCGCCGAAGCGGCGCTTGACGCTCTGGGCGATCGGCCGGTTCGTGTGCTGCTCACGTTGGGGCCCGACCACACCCCAGGCGAGCTCGGAGCGGTGCCCCAGAACACGCGGGTCGAGCAGGTGATCTCGCACGCGGCCGTCCTGGAGCGGGGTCGGCTGCTCGTGAGCCACGCCGGTCATGGATCGGTGATGAAGGCGCTCTGGCACGGTTGTCCGATGGTCCTGGTCCCTTGGGGGCGGGATCAGCCCGGTGTCGCCGCACGCGCCGCCGCCCTCGGTGTCGCGGAGGTCGTCCCTCGGGATCATGCGTCGCCGGCGGCGATCGGGGAGGCATTGACCCGGAGCCTCGATGACGATGGGATGCGGGAAAAGGCCGAACAGCACGCTGCGCGGTTGCAGCTCACGGACCCTCCCGACGTCGCCGCCGGGCTCATCGAGGGGCTCCTTTGAGCCAGCCATCGATGCATCACATCCACGTGGGCCACCGCTCCGTCTTCTACCGTGAACAGGGCGAGGGACCTCCCGTCGTACTCCTTCACGGGTTCCTGTGCGATTCGCGCGCGTGGGAGCCGCAGCTCCGCGATCTCTCGGATCGGTACGAGGTCGTGGCGTGGGATGCGGCCGGCGCCGGGGCATCGGACGATCCGCTCGAGACCTTCACGATCACCGATTGGGCCGAGGACCTCGCGAGGTTGCTCGACGCGCTCACGCTCGAGGAGGCGCACATCGTCGGCCTGTCTTGGGGCGGTCTCGTTGCGCAGGCCTTCGTCGGTCGGTACCCGTCGCGTGTCAGGAGCCTGGTCCTTTCGGACACCTATGCGGGTTGGAAGGGCTCATTGCCGGCGGATGCGGTCGAGAAGCGGCTCGCCCGATGTCTCGCGGAGAGTGAGCTTGCCCCGGCGGAGCTCGTCGAGCGGTGGGTGCCGATGGAGTTCTTCACGGAGGACGTCTCGGACGAGGTGACGTCCACGATGGCGGATATCGTCTCCGGCTTCCATCCGCTCGGGTTCCGTCTGATGGCGAGATCGCTCGCCGAGAACGACACGATGTCGCTCCTATCGACGATCCGCGTGCCGACGCTCCTCCTCTGGGGTGAGTCGGACCAACGCAGTCCTCTCGAGGTCGCCGAGCGATTCCGCGACGCCATCCCCGACGCGGAACTCGCAGTCATCCCGGCCGCCGGGCACGTGAGCAACATGGAGCAGCCCGACCTCTTCACCTCTCATGTTCGCCGGTTCCTCTGGTCGAGTCTCTCGGCCTAGCGGAGGCACCATCACCTCGGCTTGCGCAGGCGTCGGGCGAGGGGGTAGAACAAGTGAAGGAGGCGCAACCGATGGTGGCCTGGCAACCGCGCCTGAGCCGTCGCCTCCGCCGCCTACGTCGTCGGAGGCACCAAGCCGGGGGTTCGGTTCCGCGCGCTCCTCCCGCACCATCCACCGTCCTGTCAGCGGTAGGTACTGGAGGTGGTGGGGATGCCGGTAGCTGGGATCGATCCCCGGCAGATCGAGACGTTCAACAAGGAATACAGCAAGTCTCCCAAGAGTTTCACGCTCGGTCTCGAGGCTAGGAGCATCTGGGAGGGAAGAGGCCTCGGGAACCTCGGGAAGGTGGGCCCATGGAAGCTTGGCACCAACCCGATGAAGAGGCCCTCGAGGGACTTCTCGGTTCAGCTCGGGTCTTGGCGAGAGGTTGGAGACGCCCTCGGCGTCGAGGGTGCGGCTGACCGGATCGAGCCGGTCGAGACGGCCCTGATGGCGCTGTGCTCGTGCGTGACCGAGGCCATCACGCTGAACTGCGCCAGGAAGGGCGTCAACCTCGAAGGGCTCGAGGTTCGAGCGAACCTCGACGTTGACCCGGGCCCGATCACGGGCGCGAAGGACCCGATGGACTGGGAGAAGTCGCTTCGCTCCGTGAAGCTCGACGTCACCGCTCAGGGCAAGCTCGCGAAGAAGGAAGAGCAGATCGTGGAGGAGGGGGCGCGCCGGTCGCCTGTCCACCACATCTTCAGCAGGGCCCTCGACGTCCGGACCTCGTTCCGTTACACGTAGTCGGAGCAGACGCGTTGCAGGGGACGGTATCCGGGGGACCGTCCCCTGCCGACGTCAGGTCAGACAGCCCGGAGTTGGCTGCGGCACCTCGGACAGAGGCCGACGTCATCCTTGGCATCCACCGAGCCGGTCAAGCATCGCCAGCACGACTCGAGAACGTGTGTCTCCCAGTACGAGCCGCGAACGAGGTGCATCGGATCGACGTCAGGCTCTTCGGTCAGATCGGAGCGGCAGGTTGCGCAAAGCACGCGCCCGTCGTCATCCGTGCCGACCTCCATAGACCCACATCCCCAGCAGGTGTCGAGCGGGTCAACAGCGATCGACGGAATCACATCGATGTGATTCTGACACTCAGGTCTGACATGTTCAACGGTCGCCGACGACGCGTTTCGTAAGAGACAAGACGGGCGGCTCGCTACCAGACGCTCGCTCGGCTAGGACTCGGGGGTCCAGGCCTCCTCGCCCGCGTCGGGCTGCTGTTCTTTGCTGGGTCCCGCGCTGAGGGCGGTTCCGAGGTGGACCTTGGACCGCAGGTCGGTGTTCTCGAGTTGAAGATCCGAGATCTGTCGCTTCAACGCTCTTCGCCGCCCCCAGCTGCCGCGGAGGAGGCCCAACCCAAGCATCACCAAGACCACCGCGAGAGCTCCGAGGAGGGCCGCTGCCAGCACCAGTTTGGGCTGCGAGAGGTTGAATGAACCGCCAAGGAGATTCACCGACTGGCTGGGCGCGGTGGTGAGGTCGTTCTCCACGACGTAATCGGCCACCAGGCCGGCAGCTCCCAAACCGAGCAGGATGAGGAGCAATCCCATCGCGATCACCTCCCGCTTCCGGGTTGGCTCAGACCGTGCCCATCGATGCTAACCGGAAGGACACTGGCAGCGGCGGCGGAGTCCGCACGATCTAATGCTCGTTCCGACTCGCAGGCCCTGGCCGCTTGGACCCCCTGCATCGAGCGGTCACGAGCGGTGACGTCCCTGGGTGTGTAGAAGTGAACCTAGGCCCTCGGTTACCCGCGGCCGCGTCCGGATCGGTCGCCTCCCCGCCAATCCGGAAGGGTCGTTTCGCCGATCCCGTCGACCGGCAGTGCTTCGATCCCCGTCCCGTCCGCTCGCATCACGAACAGACCCGGGGCGCAGAAGACGATGTGGCTCCCATCCGGTGCCCAGGCGGGCGTGTACGCGCCCGCCTCGGTCAGGCGCTTCACACCATGTACATCACGTGATCACCGGTGAGGTTGGAGTTGAAGGCGATCCGTTCCCCATCGGGCGACCAGGACGGGTACTCGCCGCCGTCGGTGTTCGGCACGCGATGTTGTCCTGATCCATCCGCGTTCATTATCGAGATCCCGCTCAACGGAGGGTTCGGATCGTGTCCGGGACTCGCGAAGGCGATGGACGAGCCGTCCGAGGACCACGCCGGCGAGAGACCCGCGGGCAGCCGGCGTTGATCCGTGCCATCGGCGTTCATGACCCAGATCTCCGACTCGTCGCCTCGATCGGATCGATACGCGATCTGCGTGCCGTCGGGCGACCACGACGGGTCGAACTCGAATGCGGGGGAATGCGTGAGCCGGGTCAGGTCCGTGCCGTCCGCGTTGATCGCCCAGACGTCCTCGTGGTTGTCGAAGACGATGCGGCCGGAGAGGGATGCAAGCGCCGAGGGCGTGCCGGAGGGAACGGAAGGAGAGGTGGACCCTGGGGCTTCTTGAGGAACGGGCGGCGCCGAGCCGCTTGAGCATGCCACGAGAAGCATGAACACTGCGGACGCCGAGAGTCGTCGACGCGTGTTCACATACTCACTTACGAGAGGGCCGAGGAGCCGGTTCCCTGGGCTGACGGGGGTTGACGGTCCTCCGGATCGCTCCCCACCAGGACTATGTAGCTTCGACCCGCGCAGCTATGGTCGCGCCGTCGTACTCCTCCCCTCCTCGCACCCGAACTTGATCCGGCAGCCGTCGGGGATGTGGCTTCCGTTCAGGGGGGCCGTGTTGGTGGTTCCTCCGCCTTGCTGGCACCCGTACTTCGGCCGGCAGCCAACGGGGATGCGCGCTCCGGTCCACAGGTCCGCCGCATCCACCGAGAAGCGCACGGGCGCCGGCTGGACCGTCGAACCGATCCTCGTCGACCGGATCGAGCTCGCCTGGGTTGCCAGCACGAAGACCGCCAACGTGAGGGCCAGCGTGACGATCCCGACGATCGCCGTGGAACGCTTCTCCCCGGGGAGAACTTGGGTCGACATGATCGGCCTCCTTCCGCCGGGCGGGACCTTCGCCCGCCGCGTCGGGGAGAGGCTGCTCTTGCCCGGCTTCGGGACGGTTGCGGGATCGACTACGGATCGACTGCGGCCGGAAGATCCTCAGGAACCGCAGGTGGCGTGGTACGCCCGGTCGGGCAGGAACTCCTGCCACTCCTGCTGTGTCAGGCTCCGTCCAGCAACCTCGCACGCCCGCCTCTCCCAGTCCGACGGATCGACGTCCCAGAGCCACGCCGATCCCGTAGCCGAGACGACGACGACGCTGCGGCCTCGGGAGGCGAATGAGGCGGCGACAGCCTCGTTGGGCCTCGGGCCAGGGAGGGGACCTGCGATGACCGTTCCGTTCGTGACGTCCCAGAGCAGGACGTCGCCCAAGTCATCCGCGCCAACGACGGTGCTCCCGTCGGGACTCATGTCCACCGTCATCGTGAACGGCTTCAGGCCGGTCATCGGCGTACCTATCGGGGAGCCCGACGCGACATCCCAGAGATGGACGATGCCGTCCGTCGCGCCGGTCACCAGCGTCCGGCCGTCGTTCGAGATGTCGGACGCGTAGATCCCGCCATCGACCGAGGGGACGGTCGTCGCGATCGCGCGCGCTCTGGTGTCCCAGATGAAGATGGCGCCATCGTCGAATCCCGTTGGAACGATGAGCCGCGAGCCGTCCGGCGTGAAGCTGAGTGGCCCAGCGACCGGCCGCCCAACCGGTGTCTCGAAGCTATCCGCAAGCTGCCCTGGCGCCACGGTGCTCCACAGATAGACGTGCCCGCGAGCCTCGTCGAGGGTCGCGTCCTTCGTCGGATACACCGGACCGGCGCCGGCGAGCGTGCGACCGTCCGGGGCGTACGCCAGCACCCACAACTCCACCCCAGCCGGGATACCCGGGAGATCCGATGTCATCGGTTTCCCCGAGTCGACGTCCCAGAGCCTCACGTGGCTCTGGATCCGTGTCCTGTCGTCCGGGTAGGTGACTGAGCCGACGGCGAGCGTCGTGGAGTCCGGACTGAAAGCCAAGCCTTCGGGGGTGCTCTTGGCATACCGGATGCGCTGGACCACGTCGAGATCGGAGACATCGATCAGCTCGATGGTGCCCGCCCGATCGCGAGGCCAGCTGATCACTGCGAGTAGGCGACCGTCCGGGCTCGCGGCGAAGAATGGCCATCCACCGCTCGGCCCCACCGTGGCTCCCGAGCCCGCGATGAACGACCGGCCTATCCGACGGTTGCCGGAGAGATCCCACGCGACGACGGCTCCGGTCTTGTCGGTCGTGAGGGCGGTGGTCCCGTCGGGCGAGATCGCCGGTCCTCGGAGGGGCAGGCCGCTGGCGCTTTCGAGCGTCTCCCGAACCGATGCAGAGGCGACGTTCCAAACCAGGAGCCGGGAGTCGTTCCCCACGGTGATGACAGATCGTCCGTCCGGAGTGAAAGCGAGGCCGGTAGCCTCGTACTGCGTTCTGAACGGTCCGTGGTGCCCGCCCGATCCCGCTCGCACCTTGTCCGTTCGAAGGTTCAGGAACGATACGTCGCCTTCGAAGCGCTGGTCGTGGTTCACGATGATCGCAGCGACGGCGCCGTCAGGACTCACCGCAACACCTTCTCCCTGGATCTCGAAGGGCGGGCGAACCTCCGTGAGGTCACCCGCGTTCCAGAGCACGGTTGGCCCCGTAGGGCTCGTCGTTACGAGCGATCGGCCATCGGGGGTGAAGGCCATCGAGAACAAGGGGAATCGTCGGATCGCGCCGGTATGATCTTGGCGCCACGGCGTTACCCGTTTCGGAGCGGTCGATCCGAGCGTGACCGGGTCGCGCTCAACGAGGAACTCCCGAGCGTGCAAGTTCTCGGCCGTGACGAGTCTCGTTCCATCCGGGCTGAACGCGATCACGTCTACCGAGCCCTCTGCCGTGGCCTGGGCGCGCTTGGTCCCGGTCGCAACGTCCACCGATACGATCTCGTTGTTCGAGGTGACGGCCACGAGGCTCCGACCATCGCGGCTGAACGTTGCACGTTCGGTTCCCGATCCCACCTGGAAGCCGCCGATGAACGTGTGCTGAGCTGCATCGAAGAAGTCGATCTCCGGGCCCTTGCCGCCGATCGCGAGCGTCTTGCCATCCGGGGAGATCGCGATCCACTGCGTCTCACCTGCCTTGGGCGAGGGAGCTCCTGGCGCGTAGATCCGGTTCGTGATCGCAGGCGTGCGCTCAAGAGCGGTGAACAGAGCACTCCTCGTCTCGGCCGAATCGTGGATGTTGACCGCCTCCCTCGCCAGGATGAGCGCGAGTCCGGGGTCCTTCTCGACGAGCGAGCGGGAGGCGAGGCGTCCCGCATCCGCGATCGCAGCGGCGCTCCGAGCCCCGTCGCGCTGCGTGAGCGCCAGATCGCCGATCACGAGCGACGCGGCGAGCAGCACCGCGACGCCGACGAGGAGTCCGCGCAGCCGGCGGTTCGTTCGACGCGCTCGAACGGCCTCGCCCTCAGACGCGGTGCGGCTCGCTTGGAGGAACTCTCGTTCGAGGTCGTTCAGATCCGCCTCATGGGGTTCGGCCCACTCCCACGCCGCTGTGAGTCGAGCGCCCCGGTAGAGATCGGCGAGGTCGCGTCCTCCCTCGTCCCACGTGCGCGACGACTCCGTGACGTGACGATGGAGCTTCCGTCCCTCCGCATCGTCCTCGAGCCAAGTCCGAAGCCGCGGCCATTCCCGGAGTAACGCCTCATGGGCGACCTCGACCGTTCCTTCGGCGACGGTGACGAGGCGGGCGTCGGTCAAGACCGCCATGGCGCGCGACGCGTCGGTGTCGCGGTTCAGGTCGAACTCAGAAAGTGGAGCGCGGCGGCGGACCACGTCGGTCCCTTCGCCCGATGCCGCCAGGCGAAGCAAGACGCGCTTCGCCCCCGCCTGCCCGTCGGCATCGAGCCGGCCGAACGCGTCCTCCGCCAGCCGTGCGACCGCGCCCTCGACCCCTCCTGCCCGCAGGTAGTCGTCCATACGGAGGGTCCGATCCCCACGGTGGGTCCACAGCTCGAGCAATGCGGTCGAGAGGAGGGGGAGACCGCCGGGCTGGCCCACGGTGTCCGCAACGAGCGAATCGGTGAGCTGCTCCTCCACGATCAGGTCTGCTCGTCGCGCGGGAAGCTCGATCGCCCTCCGGAGCTCGTCCTCGTCCATCGGCCCGACCAGGATCTGGTGAGAGGCCAGCAGCGATGCGAGCCCCCGGTGCTCGGCGCAACGCCCGTAGAAGTCCGCTCGCATCGCGATGACGATCGTGGTGATGCCATCGGGCGCCGCGGCGGCCTCCGTGATGGCGTCGAGGAACGCGGTTCGTTCAGCCGCGTCCGAGCACTCCGTGAAGACCTCTTCGAACTGGTCGACGGCCAGCAACGGGTGCTCTCGCTTCTTCTCCAGCGCTTGACCGAGCGCAGCGAGGGGGTGGTTGCCCGGGCGGATCACCGAGAAGGCCCACCGATCGCTGCCCGGAAGCGCGCCCGATCCGAGTGCAGGCATGAGCCCCGCCCGCAACAGGGAAGACTTCCCGCTCCCCGAGGGTCCGACCAGCGCTAGGAACCTTCCTTCGACGAGATGACCCACAGCCTCGGCGACCACCTGCTCCCGACCGAAGAAGAACTCGGCATCGACGGTGTCGAACCGGGCGAGACCCTTGTACGGGCACACATCGGTCGGGCGTATCGGCTCTGCAACCGCCGGGCGACCGCGTTCGAGCTGGGGATCGTGGGAGAGGATCGCCGCCTGGAGTCGTTGCAGCTCCGGGCCCGGCTCGATCCCGAGCTCACCCACCAGCACCTCCCGGGCGCGGGCGAAGACTTGAAGTGCTTCGGCCTGACGCCCGGCTCGGTAGAGGGCGACCATCAATTGGCCCCATCGCCGCTCCCGCATCGGCTCTTCGCGAACCATCGCCTCGAGCTTCGGGACGAGCCGGCTTGGATCTTCGCCTGCGAGCCTCGAGTCGATGAGATCTTCGGTGGCCATCCGTCGAAGCTCGTCGAGCCTGTCGCCTTCCGCCGCCCCGAACCCCGTATACCGGTAGCCCTGGTAGGCGGTGCCTCGCCACAGTCCGAGCGCCTCCTGGAGCACTCGATCGGCCTCTGAAGGGCGCCCCGTATCGAGGAGTCGGTGGCCCTCACCAGCGAGTTGCTCGAACCTGATCGCGTCGACCAGGTGCCCGTCCGCCTTGAGCACGTACCCGTCCCCGCGGAAGAAGATCAGGTCGGGATCCGTGTCGGACGGCCGTCCGGGCCGGAGCGCGCGACGGAGCCTCGAGACGTACGAGACCAGCGCTTTCTCCGGGTTCCTTGGGGGACGGTCGCCCCAAAGCTCCTCGACGAGATCGTCAACGGGCACGACGCGACCCACGTGTGCGAGAAGGCAGGCGAGGATCGCTCGCTCCTTCGACCCGGCGATCGGCAACGGCTCCCCGCCTGGCTCCGCGACCTCGAGAGGTCCGAGCACGAGGAAACGCATGGGCCGAGGCTAACCCCGGTGACGGATCCCAGCTAGACCCGTCTCGGCCACCAGACCCTGGGGTTGCTCGCGCCTCGCTCGGATCCCGGCTCTACCTTGGATCGACCGTGGACCGCATAGCGATGTCGGCGTAGCGTCTCGGGC
>VAXZ01000048.1 GCA_005885035.1 Actinomycetota bacterium | reverse complement strand
CCGCTCGGCGCCGACGCCCATGCAGACAACCGACGAGCACGATGGCTCCTCCGTGGGAAAGGCCGAGGACGCCCAGACGGTGGAGGAGCGCGAGGAGCAGTTCCGCACGCTCGCGGAGAACATCCCGGGCGTCGCGACGTACCTCGACCGTCTGATCGCGGACGATCCGGGTCACTCGATCCCGCTCTACATCAGCCCGCAGGTCGAACAGATGCTCGGCTACCCACTCAGCGAGTGGCTCGACGAGAGCGAGCTCTGGCTGCGCATCCTGCACCCCGAGGACCGTGATCGGCTCGTCGCCGCGGACGAGAGCGCACGCAAGAACCTGCAGGCCCTCAGCGAGGAGTACCGGCTGCTCCACCGGGACGGTCACGTCGTGTGGGTGAGCGAGAAGTCGGCGGTCGTCCCGGACGTGTCGACCGGAACGCTCTACTGGCAGGGCGTCATGGTCGACATCACGAAGCGCAAGCGAGCCGAAGAGGCGATGGCCGCAAGCGAGCTCAAGTTCCGCACCCTCTTCGACGCGGCCGCGATCGGTGTGTTCACGCTTGCGCTTGACGGGCGGATCACCGAAGCGAACGCGACGATCGAATGGCTGGGCCGATACGAGGAGGGGGACCTGAGCGGCCTCCCGCTCGCGGATCTGGTGGATCCGGACGACGAAGAGATCCTCGATGAGCTCGCCGAGCTGCGAGCCGGCCACCGGGACCGCTGCCGGGCGGAGCACCGCTTCCGCCGGAAGGACGGATCGTTCCTGTGGTGCCGAACCGTGGTGACGCTGGTCCGCGGGCCAGACCTCCAGCCGCTCTACGCGATGGGCATGCTGGAGGACTTCAGCGCCCGGAAGCTCGTCGAGGACGAGCTGTTGCATCGAGCCGTGCACGATGCACTGACCGGCTTGCCGAACCGGCAGCTGTTGTTGGATCGGCTGGCCATGGCGCTCGCCCGCACCGCTCGCGAGCCCAGCGTCGGAGCGACGCTCGTCTTCCTGGATCTCGACGACTTCAAGGATGTGAATGACTCGTTCGGCCACGGAGCGGGGGACGAGCTCTTGATCCAGGTCGCGGAGCGACTGTCGGCCGCCGTTCGACCGACCGACACCGTCGCCCGGTACGGTGGGGACGAGTTCGTCGTGATCTTCGTGGGTGACGTCTTGAAGCCTGGAGATGCCCGGCTCTTCGCCCAACGATTGGCGGAGGAGCTGAAGGAACCCTTCACGATCGCGGGCCGGAGGGTGACCACGACCGCGAGCCTCGGCGTCGCGATCTGCGCCGACGGGAACGCCCGACCCGAGGACGTGATCCGCGAAGCCGATGCCGCGATGTATCGGGCGAAGCTCGCCGGCCGCGACCGGATCGAGTTCTCGGGCTCGCTCGGTCCGAGCGCCGAGCCCCTCAGTCGCTGATCTTCCGGGTCGCGCGACCGCTCTGCGTAGGATGTGGTCGTGCGTCGCACGTCGGCTCCGATCACGCCGGTCGACCGTCGCCTCGAGGATCGAGACATCGAGGCGGACGCGGACGCGGTCAGGTCGTTCTTGGAGCCCGATGTGATCGTGGTGATCGGCGCTTCGCGCGACCCGGGCGCGATCGGCGGACGGCTCTTCCTGAATCTTCTCGAAGGGAGGTTCCATGGCGTCGTCTACCCGGTCAACCCGCGCGCCACAGCGGTACAGGGGGTGGCCGCGTTCCCGAGCGTCCGGGACGTCCCGGCGCCGGTCGACCTCGCGTTCATCGCGGTGCCGGCCGCTCAGGTGGTCGCCGTGGCACGCGAGTGCGCCGAGGGAGGGGTCCGCGCCCTCGTCGTGATCTCCGCCGGGTTCGCGGAGATCGGAGGAGAAGGACCGCGGCGCGAGCGTGAGCTCCTCGAGGTGTGTCGCGCGTCCGGCATGCGGCTGATCGGTCCGAACTGCATGGGCATCGTGAACACGGATCCCGAGGTCGGGCTGAACGGCACCTTCGCGACCACCGCTCCCGTGGAGGGGCGCGTGGGGTTCCTCTCGCAGAGCGGAGCGGTCGGCCTCGCCGTGATGGACCAGACGGCTCGCCTCGGCCTCGGACTCTCCCAGTTCGTTTCCGTCGGCAACAAGGCCGACATCTCCGGGAACGACATCCTGAGCTACTGGGCCGACGACCAACGAACCGACGTGATCCTGCTCTACCTCGAGTCGTTCGGGAATCCGAAACGGTTCGCGCGTCTGGCCCGGCGGATCGGCTCTCGGAAGCCGATCGTCGCGGTCAAGAGCGGGCGGAGTCCCGCCGGAATCCGGGCCGCGGCCTCGCATACGGCTGCGATCGTCGCATCGGACACTGCCCTGGACGCGCTGTTCCGGCAGAACGGTGTGATCCGCACGGACACCCTGGAGGAGATGCTCGACGTCGCCGCGATCCTCGCGCACCAGCCCGCGCCCACGGGGAACCGGGTGGGCATCATCACGAACGCCGGCGGTCTCGCGGTGCAATGCGCCGACGCGGCCGAGGCGCGGGGGCTCACGGTGCCGCGCTTCTCCGAGGAGACCTCGGCGGAGCTGGCTCGGGCACTTCCTCCCGAAGCGTCCACGGAGGATCCGGTCGACATGATCGCCTCGGCCGGCGGGGCCGAGTACGCGGAAGCGATCCGGGTCGTGGCGCGCTCGGGCGAGGTCGACGCCCTGGTCGTCATCTACATCCCACCGATGGCATCGCAGGCCCCGGACGTCGCCCGGCATATCGCGGAGGCTGTCGGTTCGCTCGACGGCACGATCCCGGTCATCACCGCGTTCATGAGCGCACGCGGCGTGCCGGACGAGCTCAGGGCCGGCTCCGTCGGCATCCCCTCGTTCGCCTTCCCGGAGCAAGCGGCGATCGCGCTCGCGCATACCGCGGTGTACGGGCGATGGAGGAACCGACCCGAGGGAACGGTCGTGGCGTTCGAAGACGTTCGTGCCGACGAGGCCGCGGGCGTCCTGTCGGCTGCTCTGGGGAGAGGTGGCGAGTGGTTGGAACCCGAGGACGTCGAGCGTCTGCTGCGCTGCTACGGGATCCGGACCCCGGCGACAGAGCGGGCCGCCTCCCCCGCCGTGGCGGGGGAGGCGGCCCGCCAACTGGGAGGGTGGGTCGTCCTCAAGGCGATCGGCCCGGTGCACAAGACGGACGTGGGAGGCGTGCGACTGCACCTGTTCGGCGCCGACGAGGTGACGGCCGAGGCCGCTGCGATGGCGCGACGGTTGGATGAAGCGGGTGAGCGCCTCGAAGGGTTCCGCGTCCAGGAGGAGATCGAGGGAGGCGTCGAGATGCTCGTCGGCGTTGCGGTCGACCCGCGGTTCGGTCCGGTCGTTGCCTGCGGCGCCGGAGGGATCGAGGCGGAGCTGCTGAACGATGTCTCCGTTCGCGTGTCGCCCCTCACGGACCTCGATGCCGGAGAGATGATCCGCTCACTCGCGACGTATCCGCGTCTGGACGGCTACCGCGGCGCTCCGATGGCGGATGTGGCCGCGCTCGAGGAGCTGGTGCTGCGGGTGAGCGCGATGGCGGAGATGCATCCGGAGATCGTCGAGATGGACTGCAACCCCGTGAAGGTCCTCCAACGCGGGGCGGTGGTCGTCGATGCTCGTGTCCGGATCGAACGGGTTCGATCCGGAAACGACCGCTGAGATCCTGACATCGGTTCCTGATGCACACGGTCACCATCCACGCTCGGGCCGCGGCGAGCCTCCGGACGATCGCGGGGACCGATGCCGGCGGTCGTTACGAACAGCGTCTCGCCGCGGCTCGTGAGGTCCTCCAAGGCCGGTCCGTCTGGCACGTCAACTCGACGTCCGCGGGCGGTGGCGTCGCGGAGCTGCTCCGGTCCTGCTTGGGATACCTCGTGGACGATGGGATCGACACGCGCTGGATGGTGATCGACGGTGACCCCGAGTTCTTCACGATCACGAAGCGGATCCATAACCGGCTCCACGGTGTGCTCGGCGACGGCGGTCCGCTGGGCGACGCCGAGCGCCGGCATTACGACGATGTCACCCGCTCCAACGCGATCGACATCCGTCGATCGGTACGAGCGGGTGACGTCGTCGTGGTCCACGATCCGCAGCCACTGGGGCTCGTCCCGGTCCTCCGATCGCTCGGCGCGACCGTCATCTGGACGTGCCACATCGGAGCGGATACGCCGAGCCCGCTCGTCCGCTCCGCGTGGGACTTCCTCGTGCCCGACGCTCGTGCGGCACAGGCGATCACGTTCACGAGAGCGGCGTACGCGTGGGACGGTCTGGAAGCCGATCGCGTCCACGTGCTCCCACCGTGCATCGATCATGGATCCCCGAAGAACGTCGCGATCGACCCGGAGCGGACGTTCGCGATCCTTCGCGCGGCCGGACTCATCTCGGGTCTTGGCGATGGCGGGGACGCGACCTTCGCGCGGAGCGACGGTACGCAGGGGCGCGTGTCCCACCGAGCGCAGATGACCCAGGAGGCGCCGCCGCCGTCAGACGTGCCCGTGGTCGTCCAGGTATCCCGCTGGGATGCCCTCAAGGACCCCCTCGGGGTGATCCGGGGGTTCTTCGACGAGCCGAGTATCACCGGTTCGCATCTGATGCTCGCGGGACCCATGCCCGGGACGGTCGTGGACGACCCGGAGGCCGCGACGGTGCTGGCGGAGGTGCACGAACTGTGGGAGAGCCTGCCGGCCCCGCACCGCGGTCGCGTGCACATCGCGAACCTGCCCACGGACGATGCGGAGGAGAACGCGACGATCGTGAACGCGCTCCAGCGCCATGCCGACGTGGTCGTCCAGAAGAGCCTCGCGGAAGGGTTCGGGTTAACCGTCACCGAGGCCATGTGGAAGGGGCGCGCAGTCGTCGCCGGCCGGGTCGGGGGCATCCGGGACCAGATCGAGGACGGTGTGAGCGGGATCCTGGTGGATCCGCGCGATCTGACGGCGTTCGGAAACGCGATCGGATCGCTGCTGGCGGATCCTTCGCTGGCTTCGGGTCTCGGAGCGGCGGCGGAGCACCGTGTTCGGGAACGCTATCTCGCCCCCCAGTACCTCGGCGCGTATCTCCAGCTGTTCGCCGAGCTCGCCTGAGCACCCCGCGAGGCAGGCGGCGCGACCATCATCCGGCGACCGTTACCGAGATGGTGTGGTCGCCGGTCGCGCCGTTCGGCGCCGGATCGGCCGGGGCCGCGGTCTGCGTCGCGCCCGTGTCGTCCGTGGCCCGCACCGCGAGCGTGTGATCGCCCGGTGTCGCGTCCCAGACGAAGACCCATTGCCGCCAGGTATCGATCGTGTCCTGGGCGGCCAGCCGAGCGGGCTGCCAGGCGCCGTCGACGCTCACCTCCACGCGTGAGATCCCCCGATGCTGTGCCCACGCGATCCCCGCGACCGTGACACGACCGGCGACGACGGTCGCGGACTGCTTGGGCGTGTCGATCCGCGACTCGGTCTTGATCGGCGCCTGCTGCGCCCAGCCGCGGCGGACCCAGTAGGCGTCGTAGGCGCCGAAGGTCGTGAGCTCGATATCGACGAGCCACTTCGTCGCCGACACGTAGCCGTATAACCCGGGGACGATCATCCGGACGGGGAATCCGTGTTCGAGCGGGAGCGGTTCACCGTTCATGGCGACCGCGAGCATCGCGTCGCGACCGTCCATGACGACGGCCGTCGGCGTCCCCACGGTGAACCCATCGACGGATCGGGAGACGATCTGATCGGCCCCGGAGGACACACCGGCCTCCCGGAGCAGGTCGGCGAGCGGCGCGCCGATCCAGCGCGCATTGCCGATGTAACGACCGCCGACCGGGTTCGAGACACACGTGAGCGTCAGGTCACGCTCGATCAACGGCCGCGACAGCAGGGTCGGGTAGTCGAGCGACAGCTCGTTGCGAACCATCCCATGGACCCGCAGCGTCCATCCCTCGGCCGTGACCGAGGGGACCAGCAGCGCCGTATCCACCCGGTAGAAGCGGTCGTTCGGTGTGATGAACGGCCCGACGTCGGGGATATGCAGGTCGGCGCCCGCCGGCGGGAGCGGAGCGACGTCGGCGGGCGCCGGGATCCGGACGGCCGCACGAGACGCGCCGGCTTCCGCCCTGCGCAGCAGGAACCGGCCTGCCAGTCCCGAGACCGCCGCGAGCCCGGCCGCACCGGTGCCGGCGAGGAGGAATCGCCGCCGATCGAACGACGGCGGAAGCCTCCCTCCGGTCTCGCCAGCCGAGACCGGCGTGGCGAGCCCCGCCGCGTGGCGGAGCCGCGAGAACGTCCCGAGCCCCGCAACGGTGGCCAGGATCGACGGGACGGCGCCTCCGATGCCGCTCTCGGGTCGACCGATCGCCGCGGCGGCGCCCAGTGCCCCGAGGGCGACCAGGGCGATGACGCCGACCCTCGGCCGCTGCAGCGCGATGACGCCGACGACGATCGCCACGATCGCCACGACCAAGCCGATCCCGCCAACGAGGACTGCCTTGTCGTTCGTCCCGAACGTCCGGATCGCGTAGCTCTTCAACCATTCGGGCGAGGCATCGATCGCCGTGCTCCCGACCGCGATCACGGGGCTCGACGTTCCGCCGACGAGGCCGGCCGTCAGGTGTCCGACGCCTACGGCGACCGCCGCCGACAGGAGCCCGATCGCCCCGCCGACGACCCTTGAGTGAACCTCCCGTCCTTCGGGGGTGGGTCCTGCCGCCGGGCGCGGTTCCGTCGACGTGTTGAGTGTCACCGAACCCACCGTACGCGCTCCGGCTCCGAACGTTACGCGTACCGTCCCGGCGAGCTTCCTTATCCTGGGGCAGAGCCGCGGCGTCACCGGGCGCCGGGATGGGGAGGGTCGAAGCAACGTGACCAGCGAGCAGCCCATCGGTGTCCTCGTGATGGCCTACGGGACCGCGGCCGGCGCCGAGGACATCGAGCGGTACTACACCGACATCCGAGGAGGGCGGCCACCGTCGCGTGAGCACCTGGCGGAGCTTCGGTCGCGCTACGCGGCGATCGGCGATCGGTTCCCGCTGCTCGAGATCACGCGGGCGCAGGCCGCGGGCCTCGAGGCCGCGCTCAACCGGGACGATGTCGGGAGGTTCCGGTGCTACCTG
>VAXZ01000047.1:12776-18151 GCA_005885035.1 Actinomycetota bacterium | reverse complement strand
TCCCCACGTTCATGGGGTGCTCGCCCAGCTTCATCACGGCGCCTTTGCCGTGCTGCTTCTCGATCTGCTGAAGCGTGACCTCCAGCATCTTGTCGCGGTCCACGCGATCCCCCTTCCGACCCCGGCCCACCCCGGAGGAGGGGCGAGTGAGCGCACCAGACGAACGTTCGAGCACGCTAGCGACTGGGTCTGACATAAGTTACACCCCTGTCATTCGATCGACCGAGCGGACGCGCCGAGGCTAATCGAACGCCTGTTCGAGCGCAAGGACCGGCCCAGGATCATCCGCCAAGCGCGAACGTCGCGATCGGCTCGTAGCGGGGCGCGGGTCGTCGCAGGTGGCTCCGGAACAGCACGATCCGATCCACCTGGAACCCGGTGGGCTCGATCCGCGTCCGCGCGAACCCCTCGTCGAGCTTCAAGGGGGGGTCGCTGCGCGCCACGGTCAGGTGGGGTGAGTAGGACCGGCTCTCCGGGGTGAACGCCTCCTCGAGCGCCGCGTCCAAGCCTTCGGCCAGGCTCGCGAAGGCCCCCTCCGGATCCTCGATCCCCACCCAGAGCACCCGCGCCCGAGCGGCCGACGGGAAGGATCCGAGTCCGGTCAGCCGCGTGGCGGCTGGACCGTGGCCGGCGGCAACCATCCCGACCTGCTGGTGGACCCAGCCCTCGAGGCGCGGCCACGTCCGCCCCAGGAACTTCAGCGTGACGTGCATGTTCTCGCGAGGCACCCATCTCGCCTTCGGGAACCGGGCCCGCCACGGCTCCGTGGCCCGCTCCACTTCGTCGAGGGCGGCTTCGCTGACCGCGAAGGCCACGAACAGCCGTAACGCCTTCGCTTCCGGTCGGTTCGCGCGGTCACGCGCCATCGTCACACCGTCGTGTGGGAGGTCGGCAGCGGTCGGCCTTCGAGGTGGCGGCGCACCAGGTCGAGAGCCGCCTGTTGCGACCATCGGATCACGCGGTCGCGCTCGCCGATCACGCGGAACCCGCGCGCGTGGGTCCGCGACTCGGCGTCGAGGGCGATCCACACGGTCCCGGGCTCCTTGCCGCCATGAGGCTCCGGCCCGGCGACGCCCGTCAGCGACAGACCGAGATCGGCCACCAGGAAGCGGCGCGCTCCCGCCGCCATCTCCCTCGCGCATGCCTCGCTCACGACGCCGGGACCGTCGATCGTCGCCTGCGAGACGCCGAGCAGGTCGCGCTTCGCCCTCGCGGTGTACGCGACGATCGCGCCCGTGAACGCTGCGGAGGCGCCGGCGACGGCCGTGAGCCGCGCGCTCACGCTTCCCCCCGTGAGCGACTCCCCGCAGGCGAGGGTTAGACCATGGCGGCGGAGCAGCCGAAGGACCGCCTCCTCGAGCGACTCGTCATCCACGCTGAACACGACGTCGCCGAGCCGCTCGACGACCTCCCGGACGAGCGGCTCGAGCAGCTCGTCGGCCGCCGCGACCGACGACGCTTTCGCGGTGAGCCGGACCTTTACCTCACCCATGGACGCGAGGTACGCGACCGTCGGGTTCGCCGATCCCTCGAACAGATCGGTGAGCTTCTCACCGACCGCGGATTCCCCCATGCCGGTGATCCGGAGGATCCGGGACGCGATCACGCCGCCCGGTGTCAGCGCGGCGAGCTCCGGCAGGATCGTGCCCGTCATCATCTCCGCCATCTCGTCCGGCACGCCCGGGACAGCGTAGATCGTGACGCCCGAGGGGAGTTCGACGATGAGGCCAGGCGCCGTCCCCCGATCGGGCGCTATCGTTCGAGCCCCTTCGGGGACGTCGGCCTGTCGGAGGTTGTTCACCGGCATCGGCCGGTCGGAGAAGCCTCGGAACTTCGCGCGGAGCATGTCCTCGAGACCCGGATGCCGGACGAGCGGACGGCCCGCGAACGCGGCGATCGCGTCGCGCGTCAGGTCATCCTGCGTCGGACCGAGCCCCCCGGTGACGAGCACCACATCCGCCCGCGAGGCTCCGAGCTCGAGCCCTCCGACGATGCGCTCGACGTTGTCTCCGACGGTCTGCCGATGCAGCACGTCGACGCCGATCCCGGCGAGCCGCTCGGACATCCACCGGGCGTTCGTATCGGCGATCTGCCCGAGCAGGAGCTCGGTCCCGACCGAGAGGATCTCGGCCCTCACGACGACGGCCTCACGGCGACGGCCACGGATACGGCCTCACGGCGAGGGCTCGGCCGCAGCGCCGGACGCCACGAAGGTCTCCGACCATGGGCGGCCGGCCGACCCGGGCACGCCGAGGGTCCGACCGTCAACGACGATCCGGATCGCCCCGCCATCGCTCACGGAGACCGTCAGGTCCTGCACCGCGCTGTACGAGATCGATCCCCCCGGACCCAGCTGCGTCGTGGGTTGACCGACCCCGTCGATCGTTGCCGTGACGTTGACGCCGGCCGTTGCGTTCACGGTGACGCCGACACCCGGACCGGGTGTCGGCGACACGAATGGTGTCGTCGCCGTGGGGATCGTGGCCGGCGGCGGCACGCCGCCTCGCGAGACGATCCCCACGGCGACCGCCGCGATCAGCAGGACCGCGGCGGCGATCAGGAGGAACCGCTGGTTGTCCCGGATCCTCGCCGCCGCGAGCGCCTGCTCGACCCGGCCCAACTTCGCCGGAGGGGAGGGGAGCTCCGGCTCCTCCGCGTGCCTTGCGTACGCGCTCATGACCTTGTCGGGTTTGAGCCCGAGGTATTGCGCATAGGTCCGCAGCATCGCCCGGACGTAGACCTCCTCACCCATCAGGTCGAAGTCCTCGCGCTCCAAGGCGCCGATCTGTTGAGTGGTCAGCCTGGTGTCGCGAGCCGCCTCGTCGGGGGTGATCCCTGCGATCTCTCGCGCGCGCCGGAGGGCAGGACCGACCCCGATCGAGGCCGGGCGAACGGAGTTGCCGGCCATCGGGCGTGATGGTAGCGCCGGATCGCCTGGCTACACTCCGCTCGCGTGATGGTGCCCACACCCCTGCGGCCGACGCTCCGTCGGCTCATCCCCGGTGACCGCGGATCCTTCCTCGAGGCCGTCGCCCGGAGCCGAGCCCTCCACCATCCGTGGGCATATCCGCCGGACACCCCCGACGCGTTCGACGCGTATATCAAGGTGCACCCTGCCCGTCATGCGCTCGCCGTCGTCGTCGATCACCAGGATCCGCTCGTCGGCGTCTACGCCCTCTCGCAGATCCATCAGGGGTCGTTCCGCAACGCCTACCTCGGGTACTACGCCTTCCTTCCGCACGCCGGTAACGGCTACATGCGCGAAGCGATGACGCTCGTGTTCCGGTACGCCTTCGGCGAGCTCCGACTCCATCGCCTTCAGGCGAACGTCCAGCCGGGCAACGAGCGCTCGCTGGCGCTGCTCCGCTCGACCGGCTGGCGCGAGGAGGGATACGCGCGCCGGTACCTCAAGGTCGGCGGACGCTGGCGTGACCACGTCCTGTTCGCGATCCTCGCGGAGGATGTGCCTTCTTCCGTTCGCGGGCGGCGCCCGGTCTACGACCGACGCCGCCCGCGAACGAGACCTTCGGACGCTGCCGAGCCCCCCGGTGGGTGACTACCATCAGCCGAGGGGGAGGGGCGAGCTCGGGATGGAACCGGAAGACATGCGCGTCGAGAGCGAGGAGCTTTTCCCGCTCGCCGCCCTCCGGGACCCGGTCACGGCACCCGATGCTCTGGCCGAGGGCCCGGTCCGGTTCCTCCTCGTCTCCGGGGAGCTGGACGACGGCCGTTGGGGATCGATCGGCGCGTTCTGGCTCTCGATCGACGGGACGCGGGGCGGGTTCATCGTCGCTCCGCAGGCCATCTGGCAAGGCTCGGAGATGGCGCGGAGCTTCCGAGGCGCCCTGTCCCGCAGCTGGCGCGCCGAGGATGTCTATCGGTACTGGCAGCGCCAGGTCGGCGCCGCCGGGTCGCTCATGATCGACCCCCAACAGCACGCCGACACGCTGTTCCACGTCGCACGTCGCGTCGGCGCCCTGTGATCAGGCGCTCGCGCGCTCTTCCCATTCTTCCCAGGTCACCAGGACGTCGCGCGCCTTCGAGCCCTGGGACGGCCCGACGATCCCCTGATCCTCCATCAGGTCCATGAGGCGGCCCGCGCGCGCGAAGCCGACCTTCAGCTTGCGCTGGAGCATGGACGTGGAGCCGAGCTGTGAACGGATCACTAGCTCCGCAGCCTGCTCCAGCAGGTCGTCGCCCGATCCGAGCCCGCGGTCCTCACCCGACGCTTCGACCGGGGGCAATCCGAGCCCCTCGACCGTTCGTTCGTACACGGCTTCCCGCTGGGCTCGGATGAAGTCGGCGACGTCGCGGATCTCCTGTTCGGTCACCCAGGCCCCCTGGAGCCGGACCGGCTTCGAGATGCTCGAGGGAGCGAAGAGCATGTCGCCATGGCCGACGAGCTTCTCCGCGCCGTTCATGTCCAAGATCACGCGGCTGTCCGCCTGCGAGGAAGTCATCAGTGCGATCCGGCTGGGGATGTTCGCCTTGATCAGGCCCGTCACCACGTCGACCGACGGACGTTGCGTCGCGACCACAAGGTGGATGCCCACCGCGCGCGCCATCTGCGCGATCCGACAGATCGCGTCCTCGACGTCGCGCGGCGCCACCATCATCAGATCGGCGAGCTCGTCGATCACGACCACGATGAAGGGCAGATGCCCGAACCGGTGCTCGAGCCCCAGAGGGACGCGAAGGGTCCCGGTCCGCAGTCCCTCTTCGTATCCATCGATGTCGCGCACGGCCGCCGTGGCCAGCAGCTCGTAGCGCTGCTCCATCTCCCGAACGATCCATCCGAGGGCCTCCGCAGCCCGCTTGGGATGCACGATCACCGGCGACAGCAGATGCGGAACGTCGGCGAAATGCCCGAGCTCGACGCGCTTGGGATCGACCAGCACGAGCCGGACGTCCTCCGGTGTGGTCCGCGCGAGCAGCGAGGTGATGAACGAGTTGACGAGGCTGGACTTGCCGGCCCCCGTCGCTCCGGCGATCAGCAGATGCGGCATGGTCGCCAGGTTGACCATCCGCGCCCGCCCGTGGATGTCCTTGCCCAACGCCACCTCGAGCGCGTGGGTCGCCTCCTCGGCGGCCTTCGAGCGGAGGATGTCCCCGAGCATCACGAAATCCCGGTGCTTGTTGGGGACCTCGATCCCGATCGCGGATTTGCCGGGGATCGGCGCCTGGATGCGAACGTCGGGGGTCGCGAGGGCGTACGCGATGTCGCTCGCGAGCTGCAGGACCTTGTTGACCTTGGTGCCCGACGCGACCTCGACCTCGTACATCGTGACCGTGGGGCCCCGGTGAGCGGCGGACACCCGAGCGTCTACGCCGAAGGTCTGCAACGTGCGCTCGAGGGCGTTCTGCATGTCCTGCTC
>VAXZ01000047.1:0-12576 GCA_005885035.1 Actinomycetota bacterium | reverse complement strand
TCGCGGAGGCGACGGCGATCGGTGTTCCCGTGAAGATGAGGAGCCCGACGGCGCCCATCCCGAGGCAGACGATGAACGCGCCCACGGCCGAGATCACGATCGTCAACGGGTGCGCGACGGCCGCGCCCAGCACGCCGCCGGCCACGGAGACCGCGTCATACCCATCGCGCGGCCCCGGTTTCCCACCGAGCAGCGAGACGATGCCGAGCAGACCGAGGCCGAGCACCGAGGATCCGATGAACATCCTGACCCGGTCCTCCCGCGCCGCGTCTCGCAGGAGCAGGGTTCCCCAGTAGACGCCGACGAGGGGGAACGCGACCGCGACGACGCCGAGCGAACCGCGAAGCATCCACGTGAAGAGATCCCCCACCGGGCCGGCCCCCTGGAACCACACGCCGAGGGCCGCGAGGAGCGCGACGACCACCAAGAGGATCCCCGAGGCATCGCGCGCGTGCGGGGAGAGGATCTGCCGGACGGAGGTCTTCGGCGCCTTGGCGGGCGCCTTCCCCCTGCGCCGCGAGCGGCCTTTGGCCGTGGAGGTCTTCGAGGGACGGGACGACCGCCGCGAGGAGGACGTCTTCGTTGGCACCTACACCTCCATGATCACCGGCAGGATCACAGGCTTCCGCTGCGTCACGTCGAAGAAGTACCGCTTGAGCACCCTTCGCACGTTCTGTTGCAACGCAGATGGGTCCGTGACGTGGGCCTCCGCGCTCTCTTCGAACGCAAGCATGACGCGTTTGCGAGCCTCTTCAAGGATGTCGGCCGAGGTCCCATCGTGGACGAACCCGCGGTTGACCACGTCGGGCCCGCTCACGACCTCGCCCGTCTGCATGTTGACCCCGACGACGACAACGACGACGCCGTCGCCCGCGAGCTTCCTCCGATCGCGGAGGACCTCCCCGCCAACATCTCCGATCCCGAGGCCGTCCACGAACGTCATGCCGGCGCGGACACGATCCACCTTCGTGACCGCGCGCCCGACGTCGATCACGTCGCCGTCCTCGCAGATCAGGATCCGTTCGCGCGGGATCCCGATCTCCTCGGCCAGCCGGGCGTGATGCTGCAGGTGTCTGCGCTCGCCGTGCACGGGGATGAACCAACTCGGCTTGACGAGCGAGAGGAGGAGCCGGAGCTCCTCCTGGGCCGCGTGACCCGATGCGTGCACGGGGTCGGCCGGCATGTGATACACGTCGGCGCCGCTGCGGTAGAGCGAGTCCACGACACGGTGGATCGCCGGCTCGTTGCCCGGGATCAGGCTGGAGGAGAGCACGACGGTGTCGCCCTCGCTGAGCTTGACCCACTTGTGCTCGCGCGCGGCCATCAGGCTCAACGCGCTGTACGGCTCGCCCTGCGAACCCGTGCACGCGATCACCACCCGGCCGGGATCGAGGCTTTCCACCTCCTCGATGTCGATCACATCTTGGTCGTCCACCCGCAGGATCCCCAGCTCGCGAGCCGCCCGGACCGAGTTCTGCATCGAACGGCCGAGGAAGCAGACGACCCGCTGATCCACGATCGCGGCGTCGACCACCTGCTGGATCCGGTGGATGTGGCTTGAGAAGCAGGCGACGACGACGATCTCGGGCGCCCGAGCGACGATGTCGCGAAGGACCGGGCCGACGCTGCGCTCGCTGGCGGTGTGTCCGGGGGTCTCGGCGTTCGTGGAGTCCGACAAGAGCAGATGGACGCCGCGACCCGATTCTTCCGCGAGGCCGTGCAGGTCGGAGGGTTGGCCGTCGATCGGGGTCTGATCGAGCTTGAAGTCGCCGGTGTGCAGGAGGGAACCGTGCGGCGTGTCGACCGCGAAGGCCATCCCGTCGGGGATCGAATGTGTCACGTGGAAGAAGCGCATCCGGAAGGGACCCGCCTGGGCTCCCCCGCCCGGGACGGCCACTCGAGGCTCCACGAGATCGGTCACCTCGTGCTCCTCCAGCTTGCCCTTCAGGAGCTCCAGCGTGAACGCGGTCCCGTAGATCGGAACCCGACGACCGAGGTCCCGCAACAGGTACGGGAGCGCTCCCACATGATCCTCGTGACCGTGCGTGAGCACGATGGCCTCGACGTCACCCCCCCGGTCACGCACGTACTCCATGTCGGGCAGGACCAGGTCGATCCCCGGCATGTCCGCCGAGGGGAACGACAGGCCGACATCCAGGATGAGCAGCCGGTCGTCGAGCTCCAGGGCGGCCATGTTCCGACCGACCTCGCCGATACCGCCGAGGAACACGAGCCGGCAGCTGTCAGGCGAGGAGACCGGCGTCCTCCAGTGCCTTGCGAACGCGGTCCCGCTCGTCGCTCGTCGCGGGGACCAACGGCAGCCGTGGCTCGCCGCACGAACGACCGACCATCTGCAGCGCCGCCTTGAGCGGGATCGGGTTGGACGTCACGAAGAGCGCATTGAACAGGGGCGACAGTGTCTCGTGGATCTTCCGAGCGGCCGGCACGTCACCCGTCTCGATGAGCTCGATCATCTGCCGGATCTGCGGCCCGACCAGGTGACTCGCCACGCTCACGACCCCCACCGCGCCGAGGCACAGGTAGCCGAACGTGGCCCAGTCATCGCCCGAGTAGACCTCGAAGCCATCGGGTGCTTCCGCGATCAGACGAGAGATGCCTTGGAAGTCGCCGGTCGAGTCCTTGACCGCGACGATGTTCGCGCGCTCGGCGAGCCGCAGCAGCGTGTCGTGCTCGATGCGCGTCGCCGTCCGGCCGGGGATGTTGTAGACGATGATCGGAAGCTCCGTCGCGTCGGCGACATGCTCGAAATGTGCGATCAAGCCTCGTTGGGGTGGCTTGTTGTAGTACGGCGTCACCACGAGGATCCCGTCGGCGCCCGCATCTTCGGCCGCCTGGGTGAGCGCGAGGGTCTCGGCCGTGGAGTAGGTCCCGGTGCCACAGATCAGCTTGCCCGTGCCGGTGATCGCCTCGCCCACCGCGCGGAAGAGATCGGCCTTCTCCTTGTGCGTGACGGTCGGCGACTCGCCGGTGGAACCGGCGACGACGACGGAATCGGAGCCGTTCCCGACGAGCCAGGACGCGAGCTCTTGGGCACGGTCGAGGTCGAGCGCGTGATCTTCGCGGAACGGCGTCACCATCGCGGTGACGACGGAGCCGAACCTGCCGGCCATGGGTGTCGCCTCCTTCGTGGCACCGCGGGGACGGCGCCGGACCGGCCTATGCTAGCCGCCGATGCCGCGCATCTACACGAAGACGGGAGACGACGGCACCACCGGGCTCCTGTACGGGGGCCGCGTTCCCAAGTCCGACCTGGTCACGGAGGCGTACGGCACGACCGATGAGGCCGTCGCGATGCTGGGCCTGGCCCGGTCGCTCTGCGATGACGAGGCGCTCGCCGGTGACCTGCTCACCCTGCAACGGGAGCTGTTCGTGGTCGGCGCCGACCTGGCATGCAATCCGGAGGAGCGGAAGAAGCTCGAGCCCGGCGTCTCGTTGGTGTCCTCGAAGATGGTGGCCCGACTGGAGCGGAGGATCGACGACCTCGTCACCGAGCGACCGCTCCCGGAGGCCTTCATCGTCCCCGGTGCGAACCCGACGTCGGCGACCCTGGACGTCGCCCGTGCGGTCGTCCGGCGCGCCGAACGACATGCCGTCGAGCTCGAAGGCGCTCAGCGAACGGTGAACCCCGAGGTTCGGCGGTACCTCAACCGACTGAGCGACCTGCTCTTCGTGCTCGCGCGCTGGCACGCCGGCGAGAGCGAGCCGATGAGCCGGTAGACGGATCGCCGGGCGGTTCGAGATGCTCCGATCCATGAGACAGCTCGAGCTGCGTCGCCATGCGCCGCGCGACCCGTCGGCGGATCGGCTATCGGATGCCGGGCGAGCTCGCGCGATGGAGGTCGGCCGCTCGCAACGGGACATCGTCTACGCGGCCGTCTTCGTCTCTCCTGCCGAACGTGCGGCGGAGACCGTCGCGTGGTTCCTCCGGGGAGCCGGACAACAGCTCCCCCTCATGCACTCCGTCGTTCCGGGGCTCGTTGGGAAGGATCCCAGCGAGGGATCTCCCCAGGGCATGGCGACCGGGATGCGTTCCTTGCTCGAGCAGATCCCCGATGAGGGACGCGGGCTCGCGATCAGCCACACGCCGTTCGTCGAGCGCGCGGCGCTCGGATTGACCGGTCACGAGGTGGAACCGATGGGTGAGTGCGAGGGGCTGCTCATCACGTTGCGCGACGACGGCGAGATCGAGGTCGAGGAGCTGCGACTGCCGGGATCCTCCGCTCGATGAGCCTCGGCGGCGGTGCGATCGTGGGCGCGTTCGCCCTCGGCTTCGCGCTGGGCGCGGCCCTCGGCCCGGTACAGATGCTGATCCTGTCGGAGACGGCGAAGCGCGGGCTCGAGGGAGGCCCTCGCGTGATGCTCGGCGCGAACCTGACGCTCCTCGGCATCCTCGTCGTCCTCGCGCTGGGGTTCTCGTCCCTCGCGCCAAGGCCCGGCGCTATCAGGACGCTGCAGGCGGTCGGTGGTCTCTTCCTGCTGTGGATCGGCGGCGTCGAGCTCCGGTCGATCCTGATCGGAGCTCGATCCCGGACGGGCGGCGATCCCCCTCCGGTCGCGGCCGGACGGCTCGGCTCGATCGCGAAGGGGATCGCCTCGGTGATCCTCGATCCCGGCGCATGGGTGTTCTTCGCAACGACCGCCTCGGCCCCGATGGCGAAGGTGACCTCGGACGGCGGGACAGCCTCGGCGCTCGCGGGCGCGCTCGCCGTGGCCATCGGCGTCAGCTGTTCGGATCTGACGTTCACGATCCTCAGGAGCGGGGGGCGAAGGTTGGTTGGCGAAGGGGGTTTGCGGTAGATCCGGACGGGACCCGCCGCGCTCCTCGTGGTGATCGGCGCCGGAGCACGAGGGTCTGGCCAGGGCTTCCGAAGATCACCTCCTGGTGAGCGAGGAGGCCCGGGAGCCGGATGCCGTGGACGCGGATCCCCTCGACGTCGGCGCCGCGCGCGCCGGGGTGCGAGGCATCGCCACCCGGCGCTTCCCACGCCCCGGCGCGCGCGGCGCCGATCCTCTGCGCCGTTGCGATCGCCGTGCCGCTCGGAGCATCCACCTTGTGGTCGTGGTGCAGTTCGATCACCTCGGCCGCATCGAAGTACCGAGCGGCCTGTTCCGCGAACCGCATCATCAGCGCCGCGCCGATCGCGAAGTTCGGAGCGACGATCGCGTTGACGTTGCTCGTTCCGGTGAGCATGCGGATCTCTTCGAGCCCATCTTCGGCGATCCCGGTCGTCCCGATCACCATGTGCATCCCGCGACCGAGACACGAGCGCGCGTTCTCCATCACCGACCGGGGCGTCGTGAAGTCGACGACCACATCGACGCCCTCGAGCGCGTCCGTGGATCCCGCCACCACGAGGTCGCCGACCGCCGTACCTTCGTGATGAGGATCGACCGCCGCGATCAGGGTCAGGTCATCGGCGGCGTCAACGGCCCGGCAGACCTCGCGGCCCATACGGCCGGCGGCGCCGAGCACCCCGATGGTCGTCACACGAGCGCCCCCGCGAACGAGGAAGGGGGCACCGGCCCCAGCACCGTCAGCGTCATCGGTTGCGACAGTACGCGGTTGGCGATGCGGCGGGCATCTTCGAGGGAGACCCGCTCGACTCGACGCAGGATCTCGTCCACCGTGAGGATCTCGCCGTTCGCGATCTCGGATTTCCCGAGCCGTGACATCCTGCCGCCGGGGTCTTCCAGCGACAGGACGGTCGAGCCCTTCACGTGGCCCTTCGCACGTTCGAATTCCTCCGCGTCGAGGTCGCCATCGCGGACCGCTTCGATCTGTGCGCGCATCAACCCGAGGACCTCTCGAGCCTTCCCCGGCGTGGTGCCGGCGTAGGCCGAGAACAGCCCGATCTCGGCGAACTGCGAGTGGAAGCTGTACGCCGTGTACGCGAGCCCCCGCTTCTCGCGGATCTCCTGGAAGAGTCGCGACGACATCCCGCCACCGAGCGCCGTGTTGACGATCAGGAACGCGAACCGTTCCGGATCCGATCGCGACAAGCCATTCGTCCCGATGACGATGTGCGCCTGCTCCGTCTTCTTCCTTTGCACGTGCTGGTCCCCCGACGGCTTCGGAGGTCGGGGCGCGTCGCGCAACCGCCACGTGGAGCGGCCCCGGGCCGAGAGCTCGCGACCGGCATCCACCCGATCGGTGAGCATCCGAACCAGTTCCTCGTGGCGCACGTTGCCGGCCGCCGCGACCACGAGCCGGCCGGGGACGTAGTGACGGCGATAGAAGCCTCGAACGGATCCGCGCGTCGATGCGCGGATCCGTTCTCGCGTCCCGAGGATCGGCCGGCCGAGCGGGTGGCCCGGCCACAACGTTCGGGTGAACAGATCGTGGACCACATCCTCCGGGGAGTCGTCGTGCATGTCGATCTCGGACAGGATCACCTGGCTCTCGGCCTTGAGATCCTCCGCCCGGATCGTGGAGTGCTGCAGCATGTCGGCCAGATGATCCACCGCCAGCTCCAGATCACGGTCGAGAACGCGCGCGTAGTAGCAGGTGTACTCCTTCGCGGTGAAGGCGTTGACATCCCCGCCGACCGCGTCGAACGCCTCGGCGATGTCGAGGGCCGTGCGCGTCGCGGTTCCCTTGAACAACAGATGTTCGAGGAAGTGGCAATGGCCGCTGATCGCGGGACGCTCGTCCCGCGATCCCGCGAGCACCCAGAAACCGATCGAGACGGAGCGGATGCTCGGCATCCGCTCCGTCACGACCCGCAGCCCCGAGCTGAACTCGGTGCGCGATATCGGCATGATGCCGGGGTTCAGCCGTCCTGGCGGGCGCCGCCGCCATCACGGAACCGACGACCGTGCCGGTCGCCCCGGTCGCCGCGCGGGCCACGGTCCCGACCCCGGTCGCCGCCCCGCTCGCGCCGCTCTCCCGCAGGCTCGACCTGGGTGCCCTCGGGCACCTCCCACTCGGGACCGACCGGCTTCAGGCTGATCTTGCCCTGCGGGTCGACGTCCTCGACCAGGACGGTCAGCCTATCGCCCTCCTTGACCGCTTCCTCGACGGTCGAGAGCCGCTTCCCGCGCCCGAGCTTCGAGATATGGACGAGTCCGTCCCGACCGGGCACGAGGTTCACGAACGCACCGAACGTCGTGGTCTTCACGACGATGCCCTCGTAGGTCTCCCCCACCAGCACGGGACGCGGGTTGGCGATCTCCTCGATCATGCGGGCTGCCTCGTCCGTCCCCTCGGCCTCTCGCGAACCGATGAAGACCGTGCCGTCGTCCTCGATGTTGATGTCGGCACCCGTCATCGCGATGATCTCGTTGATCTTCTTCCCCTTCGGCCCGATCACCTCGCCGATCTTGTCCACCGGGATCTGGATCGTGATGATCCGAGGCGCCTTGGAGCTGACCTCGTCACGCGGTGCGGGGAGCGCGGCAAGCATGACCTCGAGGATCTGCAGCCGCGCCTCCTTCGCCTGCTGGAGCGCGCCGGCCAGGACGTCGGCCGGCATACCCGAGACCTTCATGTCGAGCTGGATCGCGGTGACGAACTCGCTGGTCCCGGCCACCTTGAAATCCATGTCCCCCAGCGCATCCTCTGCCCCCAGGATGTCGGTCAAGGTCACGAACTGGCCGTCGTCGGCGATCATGCCCATCGCGATCCCCGCGACGGGCGCCTTGATCGGAACGCCGGCGTCCATCAACGACAGCGTGGATCCGCACACGCTCGCCATCGACGTGGAACCGTTCGAGGCCAGCACGTCCGACACCAGGCGAAGCGCGTAGGGGAACTCCTCTTCGGTGGGGACCACCGGGATCAACGCCCGCTCGGCGAGCGCGCCGTGGCCGATCTCACGACGACGGGGTGAGCCGACCCGGCCCGTCTCGCCCGTCGAGAACGGCGGGAAGTTGTAGTGATGCATGTAGCGCTTCGAATCCTCGGGATCGAGCGTGTCGATCAGCTGCGTCATCCGCAACATGCCGAGCGTCGTGATGTTGAGTACCTGGGTCTCGCCACGCTCGAATAGCGCCGAGCCGTGCGCCCGCGGGACCACGCCTACCTCGGCCGAGAGCCGCCTGATGTCCTTCGGCCCACGGCCGTCGAGTCGGACGCCCTGCTCGATGACGCGCCTGCGCATGACCTTCTTCTGGAGGCTCTTCCACGCGGCCGAGAACTCCTGATCGCGCTCTTCGAACGCCGCACCGAGCACCGTGGCGAGATGGAGCTTCGCTTCCTCCTTCACCGCATCGAAGGCCTCATCACGAGCCTGCTTGTCCGGGACGATGGCGGCTTCGAGCTTGCCGGCGAAGTTCGCGTACAGCGAGTCCCAGATGTCCGCGCCGTACAGCGGTGACGGCGTGAACTCCATCGGCGTCACCCCGTGGGCTCTGATGAACTCCTCCTGGAAGGCGACCAGCTGCCCGATCTCCGCCTTCGCGACCTCGAGACCTTGCGCGACGACCTCCTCGGTCGGCGCGACGGCGCCTCCGCCGCCGAGCAGCGGCCACGTGCCCTCGGGTGCTTCACCCTCGATCATGAGGATGTCGACCCCCGCCTGCGCGTTCTTCGCACCGGCGACGACGATGTCGAAGGTCGCGTCCTCGAGCTCTTGGAAGGTGGGGTTGACGACCCACCGACCGCCGATCATCCCGAGACGCACCGCGGCGACCGGTCCGTCGAACGGGAGCCCGGCCAGCCCCACGGCGCACGCAGCCGCGTTCATCGCGGGGATGTCGTACGGGTTGGCCATGTCGACGGACAGGATCGTGCAGATGACCTGCACCTCGTCGCGGAAGCCTTCCTTGAACGTGGGGCGAAGGGGCCGGTCGATCAAGCGAGCCGTGAGGATCGCGGTCTCGCCCGGCCGGCCTTCACGACGGAAGAACGAGCCCGGGATCTTCCCGGCTGCGTACATCCGCTCCTCGACATCGATCGTGAGCGGGAAGAAGTCGATCCCCTCGCGGGGCTTCGAGCGGACGCAAGTTGCGAGCACCTGGGTCTGCCCGTACGTGACGACGACGCTCCCGTCGGCGAGCTTCGCGAGCTTGCCGGCTTCGAACGTCATCTCGTGCGCGCCGACCTGGCGCGACATGGTTGTGACCATCCGGTCGATCTCCTCCTCGGAGTCAGGGCGCGCGGCGTGCGCGCCGCTTGGTGGTGGAGGGTTCGGGCCGGTTGTCAGTGGTGAACCTCCGGGCGTCACCGCTGCGGAAGCTCGCGACTGAGAACCGACCTCGCTTCGGGCCTTCCCTCCTGCGGCCACTCAGGTGGTCGTTTCGCATCACTCCTTCGGTCCGGTGCCACCACGCGGCTCCGGTACGTCTATCGTCGGAGACCGAGCTTCGCGAGGATCGCGCGGTACCGCTCGATGTCCTCGCGCTTGAGGTACTCCAGCAGCCGCCGGCGCCGCCCGACCAGCATCAGGAGGCCGCGGCGGCTGTGATGATCTTGCTTGTGCAGCTTGAGATGCTCGGTGAGGTCGCCGATCCGCTTGGTCAGGACGGCGACCTGCACCTCGGCGGAGCCGGTGTCGCCCGCGGTGCGGGCATGCTCCTGGATGATCTCCGTCTTGGCTTCTTTGGTCAACGTCATGGTCGAAGGTCAAGGCTACCAGCGACAACGGCCCCACGACCTGCGACGACGCTCATGGTATCGCCCCATCGGGGATCAGTCGGCGGGTTCTCGCCACGTCGGCCTCGATCGCCGATACGAGCTCGTCCACGGAGTCGTACCGGATCTCGTCGCGCAGACGCGACCAGAACTCGATCGATAGCGGCTCGCCGGGAAGATCACCATCGAAGTCGAGCAGGAACGACTCGACGTGCAGGGGCTCGACTCCGAACGTCGGATTCGTCCCGCAATCGATCGCGGCTCGGTACCGGCGTGCCCCATGGGTCGCCACACCCGCGTAGATCCCCTGTCCCGGAAGGAGGAGCCTCGGCCACGTGCGCAGGTTGGCCGTCGGGTACCCGAGGCCTCGACCACGCCCGTGGCCGGTGACGACCTCGCCATCGAGGACGAACCGTCGACCGAGCGCAGCGAGCGGCCATTCGAGGTCGCCCGAGGAGAGCGCATCGCGGATCGAGGTCGATGACACGATCCGTTCCCCGAGCTCCACGAGCTCGACCGTCTCCACGCCGAGCCCGAGGGGAGTCGCGAGCCCGGGGAGCGTCCGCATCGTCCCTCGCGCTTTGAACCCGAAGGTGAAGTTGGCGCCCATCGCCGCATGCACGGCGTGGACCCCACGGACCAGGACCTCACGGACGAAGTCCTCGGCCGTGATCAGGGAGAAGTCGCGATCGAACGTGAGCACGACGAGGACGTCGATGCCCGAAGCGGCGATCAGCTCGGCCTTGCGTTCCACGGTGGTGAGCAACCGCGGTTCGCTCCCCGGCGAGAGCACCTCGCGGGGGTGCCGGTCGAACGTGATCGCGACCGAGCGGACGCCCCTCTCGACCGCCCGCCGGACCACCGTTCGCAGCACCGCCTGATGACCCAGATGGACGCCATCGAAGAATCCGACCGTTGCGACGGATGGCTCCTCGGCGAGCGGGAGCGACCGGATCCCGCGCACGACTTCCACGGCCGCAGAGCGTACCCGCCTTGCGCCTCCCTCCTAGCCCATGGCAACCTCGGCCCGATCGACCAGGGCGGAGGATCGGTGCAAGCGACGACCAGGAGACATGACGTTCGCCGGCTGGCTGGTGGGCATCAACGGGGCGTCCTCAGCGTTCGGTGGGTTGAGGAGCCCGTATGAAGGCTGAACCGCGGATGCTCGCCAACCACCGACGTGCGTTCTTCTGGTCGCTCGCCTTGCTGGGCGCCTGCGGTGCCTCGCTCTTCTTGGTGGGACGTCATGCACCCGAGGTCGCTCCGCTGACGACCATCCGCTTCGTCGGCAGGTTCGACACCACGATGAACGGCTGGATGCTCGACGTTCGGAACGCTTACCTCACGTGGATCTGCAAGGTGCTGAACGTGATCGGCGGCGGGGTCGTCACGATCCCGGTCCGGATCGCGGCCGTCCTCGTGCTCGCGCTTCGCCGGCGCTGGGCCAGATGCGTCGCGTTCGCGTTGACCTGGGCCAGCAGCGAGATCGTCCTCAACGTGTCGAAGTCGTGGTTCCACCGCGGCCGACCTCCGTCCCCCCTGGTGACGACCGTCGGGTCCTCGTTCCCGTCCGGTCACGCGGTCGCGGGCGCGGCGACCGCCGTCGCCCTGGTGCTCGCGTTCTTCCCGGCGGGCGAGCGACGCCGCCGCTGGGAATGGTTGGCGGTCGGGTTCGCATTCGTCATGTCGATGTCGCGCGTGTACCTCGCCGCCCATTGGTTCTCCGACGTGGTGGCTGGCACTCTCCTCGGTGCGGGTATCGCGATCTTCTGGGCGGCGGCGGTCACGGAGTGCCGTGACCTGATCTTCCGGGCCCGCGGAGAGCCGATCCCCCGCGACGACGCGCCCGACGCATCCCTTCAAGCGGGGAAGTAGCTGACCCGCTCCCGCTGCGCAGCCACATCGGCTGGGCGGCGCCAATCCGACTTCACGCGCCAGATGACGTAGGTGAACCCGCCGATCGGGATCTGGATGCCGTACGTGAGGGCGCGGAACAGCAGGACTGCCGCGACGATCTGCGCCTTCTCGAGAGAGTCGAACGCGGTCAGTCCCCCGATGTACCCGAGGTCGATCAGACCGACCCCACCCGGCGTGATCGGAACCGCCGACAGCAATCGCGAGAACGCGAACACCGCGAAGGCCTCCGCGGTCGACACCTCGTGCTCCGAGACGCCCATATGACGGAGCGAGAGCAACAGCACGAAGAACAGAGCCAACTGGCTCAGCACGGTGAACAGGGTCAACCGGATCCATCGGTACCGGACGAGCGTGATCGTGTCTCGTCGGAACCGAGCTGCCCCCTCGCCCCATCCCGTCACCCGTGGCTTACGGAGGAGTCGACGGAACGAGGAGACGACACGAGCGAGCGCGTTGCCGATCCGGATCGCGAACGTCTCGCTGCGGAAGAGGAGCGCGAACAGGACGACCGCGGCGCCGAGGAACGCGAGACCGACGATGGCGGCCACGATGTACGCCGGGGTCAGGTGCCCGCTGAGCGAGAGGAACACCAGCGCGAGCATCGGCAACCCGAGCTTCGTGAAGATGTTCCAGATACCGGTCACGCCCACGTACAGCGCGACGTTCGTACCGGTGAAGCCCCACGAGTCCAGGATCGAGTACGTCAGACCGATCGCGATCGCACCGCCCGCGGGGAGCGTGTTCGCGACCGACGTCGTCGTCTGCGTCAGGACGGCGGCCTTGCCGATGCCCATGCCCGGCAGGGCCGCTTGGTTCGCCCACCAGTACGTCACCAGGTTGAAGAGCGTCGCGGCGACCAGCGACCAGAGCTCGAGGGGCGTCAGCGTCTTGATCGCCGAGATGACGTCGTGGTAGTCGGCGTACTTCGGGATCGCCCACGCGAAGATCGCCACCACGATCGCGACGGAGATCACGTAGCCGACGATCCGCCTCCAGGTCAGGCGCGTGCGACGCTGGGGTTCCGACATCGTTGTGGAGCCTACGCTAGTCGGGCGAGGACCACTTCC